>NZ_JBASJU010000105.1:0-50898 GCF_049655485.1 Daejeonella sp. | reverse complement strand
AAGCTTAAAAACGGGACCCTTTTGTTAAAAGCCCAGTTACCACAAGAGGTTTTGGGCATAGTAGTGAACAGCGAGTTCGGCAGCACCTCCGCTGTGCTGCTGGCAGTAGAGTCTAAGACCAGGCCTTATAAAGATCTACAGAAGCATGTAGAGGAAATGGAGGATCAACTGCGGGGAATTAATAGTCTGGCTAAAATTACCCGGGTGGGCGCCATGAGCGAACAAATTAGCATCTATGTAGATAACAACAAGCTCATTAATTACGGCATTACCTCGGGTTCGCTGATGCAGGCTTTACAGAAGGAAGGTGCCATTAACCCGGCGGGCAGCCTGAACGGCTATGTAATTGACCGGCCTATTCATTTAACCTCCTTCTTTAAATCGGAAGCCGACCTGGCCGACCAGGTTATCCAGAGTAATGCGAATGGCAACGTGATTCGCCTGCGCGATATTGCCACCATCAGACGGGAATACGAAAACCCCGAGTCTTATGTAACAGCCAATGGCACCAAATGCATTGTTATTTCGATGGAAATGGCTACCGGGTATAATATTGTACATTTTGGGGAGGAAGTGGAAGCCCGTCTGCAGCAAATTCAAAGTAAACAGCCTTCCGATATCAATATCACCAAGCTGGCCAACCAGCCGGAAGTAGTAGATGAGTCTATTTCCCACTTTATGAAGGAGTTCGGCTACGCTCTGGTGGGGGTGATCATCGTGGCCTTGTTGTTGCTGCCTTTCAGGGTGGCTTCGGTGGCAGCAGCTACTATACCAATCACAATTGCTGCTACGCTGGCTATTATGTACTTATTGGGGTACGAATTAAACACTGTTACGCTGGCGGCCCTCATTGTTGTGCTGGGCATAGTCGTAGACGACCCGATTGTGGTCATTGATAACCACGTCGAAAAGCTGGATGATGGCTTTTCGGTTTGGGAGGCAGCCAAAAGTAGCGCCGTAGAGCTTTTCCCGTCGGTATTTACGGCCACGCTGGCCATTGCCGCCACTTTTGCCCCGCTTATGTTCTTTATGGAAGGGATAGCGTCCGATTTTGTTGGCATGTTCCCCTTCACTATAATTATTGCCTTATCACTTTCGCTGATTATTTCCATGCTCCTGGTGCCGTATTTTAATACTATGTTCATTAAAAAAGGGCTAAACCATGGCAAATCTATTACCGGAAAACCCTCTATGCTGGATAGGGTGCAAAAAGTGTTCGACCGCCACATCAGTAAGGCCATTAATCATCCGGTGTTAACAACTATTTTTGCTGTTCTTTCGGTGGTCATCGGAGGGGCATTAATGGCGCTTTTGCCGCAGCAGTTGTTCCCAAAGGTTGAGCGCAATCAGTTTGCCATGGAAATTTATCTGCCGCAAGGCTACAATTTGTCGCAAACCGACAGCGTGGTGAAAAAGATGGAAGGCATCATGGCACAGGACAAACGCATTGTTTCGTACACCAGTTTTATCGGAACGTCATCGCCCCGTTTTCACACCCTTTATGCGCCCAACCTGCCGGCCGAGAACTATGCCCAGGTACTGATTAATACCACCACCCCAAAAACCACCGAAGAGATTCTGAGGGAATACGAGACGAAATATAGCAATAGTTTCCCCACGGCTTATGTCCGGATGAAACAGCTTACCATGGTACCCACCCCGGCGCCCGTCGAAGTTCGTATTGCAGGCAACGATATAGCGGCGCTAAAAAAAATAGGCGCACAGGTAACAGAAATAGGGGAAAAACAGCCCGGCATTACCTGGGTCCGGACGGATTATGAGGAAATGAAGGAAGGCATCCGGCTGGAGGTAAAGCACAACGAAGCGGCGCGTTTAGGGCTGACCAAAAAGGATGTGGCCGACATCGTGGCCATAAACATGCAGGGCTTGCCAGCCACCCAGGTGTGGGAAGGCAGCTACCCTTTAGAGGTTAAAATAAAGACCAGCGAAGCAGTAAGAAGCAGTACCGATGCTTTGCTCGACTTGCGAATTCCGGTGAAGCAATCCCAAACCGTATTACCGCTGCGCCAGGTGGCACAAATTTCACCAGAATGGCACCAGGGCCAGATCGCGCACCGCAACGGGGTTCGCACCCTGACGGTGCGCATGGACTTGACCCAAAATGCCGTAGCCAACAACGTACTTGGTGACATACAACCCGCTATTAACGCATTAAACTTACCGGAAGGCGTCAGCATGAGCTATGGCGGGGAGCTGGAAATGCAGGAAGAGAATATTGTACCAATGGGGCTCTCTCTGGGGATGAGCGTGGTTATTATTTTCCTGATCCTGGTCTGGCACTTCCAGCGCATCAAGCATGCAGTGCTTAGCCTTACCACCATGTTCTTAAGTATTCTAGGCGCTTCCCTGGGCCTCATGCTGATGCAATACCCCTTTGGCTTTACTTCTTTCTTAGGGCTTCTAGCCTTGTGCGGTATTGTAGTCCGGAATGGTATTATTCTGATTGATTTTGCCGAAGAACTCCGGGAAAAAGAAGGTCTTTCGGTAAAAGAGGCAGCCCGGGTAGCGGCTGAACGCCGGATGCGCCCTATTTTCCTTACTTCATCGGCGGCGGCCGTGGGCGTTATCCCCATGATTGTGAGCCGATCTACCCTTTGGGGACCGTTGGGAACAGTAATTTGCTTCGGACTGCTGGTTTCAATGCTACTGACGCTTTTTGCCTTGCCTACCTTGTACTGGTTGGCCTTCCGCAAAGAAGATGCTAATAATCCGGAGAGTAACGCCGCACCAGTGTCAGCTACTTAAATATAATGTGGATATTATGAGACTCTTTTTAACGATTATATTTATGTGCCTAGCCTTACTGGCGCAGGCCCAGGAACATACAATTTCCCTGGATAAAAGTAAACAGGCCGCTTTAGTCTATAGCGAGGCAATAAAAAACGGAAAATTAGATATTGCTTCGGCAGAAACAGATGTGAAGGCGGCCAAATCTGCTTATCTGCCCTCTGTGAGCCTTACTGGGGTGGGGGTGTATGGTTTCAAGGATTTGATTGGCCCCATGCCGCCAATGCTTGAACAAGGGATTAACAATTTCTATTTTGCCGGGGCCAGCGCTACTCAACCGGTGTATGTAGGCGGTAAAATCAGAACCACTAATCAACTGGCGGCCCTGCGGCTGGAGGTAAATAAAATCAGGGCTAAACAATCGGTTGATTCGGTTTTGCTGGTCACAGAGCAGAAGTATTGGAATCTGGTCAACATCCAGGAACAGCACAAAACGCTTTTGGCGAACGAAAAGCTATTGGACGGTATATTGAAACAGCAAAATGACCTGCTGGCTTCCGGCTTGATAGCCCGCAACGACCAGTTAAAAGTAAAGGTGCAGCGCAGTAAATTATTGCTCAACAAAAGCAAACTGGAAAACGGAAAGAAACTGGCCTTGCTGGACTTCTGCGTGTACATTGGCATTCCCTACGATTCGCTTTTAGTGATGCAGGATATTTTGGTAACTTCTTCCTTTCCTGCTTTGGTTGCAACGGTTCCAGATACTTCCCTGGCGAAAAATGATTCCTACCGCTTGCTGCAAAAAAGTTTGGAAGCGGAAAAACTGCAAACCAGATTAACCCGGTCAGATTTACTGCCTACGGTATCGATTGGAGCAAATGTGGCACAAATTGGGAGTGTGAATAGTGGTTTGGGTAGCAGTTTTATGCCGGTGGCTATGGGAACGATAAGCGTGCCTATTTCGGATTGGTGGGGCCAGGGAAAGCAGGATTTGAAAAAACGCGTCATAAGCGAACAAAAAGCCCAACATAATTTTGAAGTGGCCCAGAACCAGTTAAAAGTCGGCATTACTAAAGCCTGGTATGACCTGACCGATGCCCGGAAAGAGATTCAGTTTGCTAAGGAAAACCTGGAACAGGCCAAGGAGAACCTCAAAGTAAGCCAGGATAATTACGCCAGCGGCCTGATCGAAATTCCTGAATTAATGGACGCCCAGACTTCTTACCAGGAGGCATCCAGTGCGCATGTTAATGCTTATGCTAATTTTCAGCTTAAAGTAGCTGTTTACCAGTATTTCACCGGAAATTTAGACGGAACGATAAAAATAAACCATTAAAATTCTTTTTACTTATTTCAAAATGTAACTCACTGTGTTAAATATTACTGCCGAAGATACTTTTCAGCTAATGAAACTGTATGGATCATTCCCGCCGATTTCAATCATGTAAAGAAAATAACCTTAAAAAAACTTAACTTAACTACGCAAGATATAAACTGGTTTTTAAACGAATTAGAATGGAAACGCGCAGTAGAAATCCGGGAAAATTTTATTCCCTTGCAACTTACGGTAGAAGCTTTCATTGAGTTGATCCTTGCCCAAAGCAATATACATGATAAAGCAGCCTGATAAACCTAATACAGGCTTATGCCTATACTAATAATAGCTGGTATTTTTTTACTCTGGGACTGGCACGTCATGGTATAATAGTTTAGTTGAATCCCAAAGTAGATTGTAATGCCGCCTCTTGCTTTTTAAGATTGTTTAGTCAGTCCTAAGTTTAACCAGACAACACTTAGTTATTTAAGCCCCTGCTTAAAAGGTGAAATAGCTAAGACATTATAAAGAGATGATGCTGAGATCGTAGCCAAATTCCAAATGTATGAAGGTGCTAAGCTTTGAAATGTTTACTCTTCTGAAAACCAGTCTTAAGGATGGTAGCAGATCATAGATTGGTACCAAAAGACTAGTATTATTGCTTAGCATGTGGTATATTTATTAATTTCAGGGAAGCTTACAAAAATGGGAAGCTTGCAAAATCTTAATTAATCTTCCTGCTGATTCAGCAAATACATTCGACTTTCATAAAGCAGATGAACTGATAAAAGCAGGTGAGATGGCTGCTAAAGAAGTATTTTCAAAATATTTAAATTCATAAACTATAAAAATCTCAGTCTATTTATTTGGCACTACCCATCCCGATTTTTCTATTGGTAAGCTTCGCAAGCAAACCGAAAATTCCATATTTGCCATCGTGCCAAACATTCCTCACCGCGAAAAAAAGAAACATAAAGTGCAAGACTTACTTAGTCTTATCTAAAAATAATATTTCGGTGTTGCTGACCCCAATTGTGTAATTCATTAATCAGTTTCTCTAATGTCCTACCGTATTCTGTCAATGAATATTCCACCGTTACAGGAGAAGTATCAAAAACGGTTCGCTTAACTAATTGGTTTATTTCTAAATCTTTCAGCTCTTTCGATAGCATTTTTCCGCTTATCCCTTTAACTTCTCTTTGTAATTCCCTAAACCGGTGGTTGCCCAAAAACAAAGCAAAAATAATTGGGAGTTTCCACTTTCCGCTAAGAATATCTAGTGCATCGCTCACAGGAAGAAGTAGTTTGTTGCATTCTTCTTTTATTTTTTCAGCCATTCTGTATGGAGTATTTTGAAATGATTTGCAAATATAGTTTTTTTTCAAAGCAGGTTTACCAAAGGATACTAGTATCCTTTGGTAAACTGGTTACAAATATAAACCATATATAGTTAAGTTTGCAAGTAAGAATTAAAAACCAAAAAAATTATGATACTAATTACAGGAGCCAACGGACATTTAGGGTCGGCCACTATTGAATTTTTAATGAAAAAAAATCCTGAGACCCCAATCAGGGCATTGGTAAGAACCGAAGAAAAAGGAACTGCATTCAAAGAAAAAGGAGTGGATATTGCTATTGGAGATTACTTCAACTATGATTCGCTGCTTGCCGCCCTGCAGGGTATTGATACCCTTTTATTGGTTTCATCCAGTTCCATAACCGGACGCTATGAACAGCACGCCAATGTTATAAAAGCGGCAAAGACAAGCGGTATACGCCATATCGTTTATACCAGTGTCCTAAAATCTTCACCTGAATCTAAATTTAGTGCCGGAATTGACCATGTAAAAACCGAAGCTGAAGTTAAAGCTTCAGGCATATCATATACCATCATGGGCAATACCTATTATGCTGATTTTTTGCCGATGCTGCTGGGTGATTTTAAGGAAACCGGTACCATTTATTACAGCTCAGGTGATGCAAGGGTTAATTTTGCCACTCGAAATGACATGGCAGAAGCCAATGCGGTAGTACTTTCCAATCCATCAGCCCATCAGAACAAAGTGTATAATATTACTGCATCTGCAGCTTATACATTTAAAGATATTGCCACTATGCTTTCAGATATTGTAAATAAACCCATCCAATATGTGGAAATTCCTCTGGAGGATTTGAAAAATGGCATGCTGCAACATGGCTTGCCGGAAGATGTTGCTGTTATGATGACAAGTATTGCAGAGACTATGAAAGCCGGTGAATTTGATTATGCTGATGATACCTTAGAAACATTAATAGGTCATAAACCTCTGGATTTAAAGGATTTTCTTAAAACTGTTTATTCACCACCGGCACTTACATAGTTATTTGCTGTAAAACCAGAATTATTCCATACACGAAAAAATATCAAACCATGAATTTAAAAGAAAAAATCGAAGACCTGAATCAAATGATTCTTACAGGTAAACAAATGGATGCCTTTGAAAAATATTATCATGAAGATGTGGTAATGCAGGAAAATAATCAATCTCCTACTGTTGGAAAATCAGCCAATCGAGAGAGAGAAAACCAATCAGTGCAAATGGTGGAAGCATTTCACGGAGCGGAAATAAAAGCGGTTGCTGTTGGCCCAGACGTTACCATGGTCGAATGGATGTTTGACATGACTTATAAAGGAGGTCATCGTGCAAAAATGGAACAGGTAGCGGTACAAAAATGGAAAGACGGACAAATTATTCACGAACGGTTTTATTATAATTCACCTAAATAAATATAAAAACAAGCACTCTAAATCCTTAAATTCTTTCTATGACAGAATTTTGGCGTAACATCAATCGTAACGATTAAACGAATAATCATTACATCCCGGGAGTTTGCAATATCGGGAAAGAAGAAATAAAAAGACGAAAATTCGCTGCTTTAGCATCACTGGTGGTTACCGTTATCCTCATAATGGTTTTATTGATGCTGCCTGAAAACCGACCGTGGAGATTAACGCTGTTTGTTCCAGTTACATCTTTCGCAGTTAGTTTTCAGCTGTGGTATTTCCGTTTCTGCGTTGCATTCGGGATAAAAGGATTATTAATTTCGGAAATCTCGGAAAAAATTACACAGTTGAACAAGCCAACTTCAGAAAGAAAGACCGTGCAAAAGCATGGCAGATGATAAACACAGGCATATTGGCAAGCATAATTGCCGCTTTGATAAATGCGGATTCGATGACGTTGTAATTGGCCTTTCGTCTTCTCTTACCGGTAATTACTTCGCTCATAACATTTTGTAATTAAAAATCATCCAATTCTAAAACTTCTATTGCTGAATGCAGGTAATAGTTCTTCAAAAGTATCTTCAATATTTGCGTTCTCATCCATCATGGCGAACACAGACTTAATATTAGAAAATATATGAGATGTCATAGATTTTGGGTTTACTGTGGCAAGTTTCACCATTGCATAAAATCTTTCCTATTCATATTTAATACTCATTAAATAATAAAACAACTCACAACCTTAAATAATCAGCTTGCCAATTTTAATGTTTTGGATATTGTTTTAGTTTGTGATTCTACTTTTGTTGGCAATTAGTTTATCCCTTTCCACCATTGATCAAATTGTTGTGGAATTTCTTTCAGCAAAACAACTTCTCCTATCTTTGGAGTTATTAATGGAATGTTTGCTTTTTGGGTGTTTTCAAAAGCTCTTATCAGAGGTTCGTTCCAGGCATGATTACCCAAAGCAAATTTTGAGGAATGCACCGTAAAGAGCCGTTTTGCGCTCAAATCGTTGGCAACCTGTACAATTTCCACGGGCAACAGATGCACGTGTTTCCAATTTTCATTGTATTGACCGTTTTCGATAATTGCCAAATCAAAAGGGCCAAATGTTTTTCCAATTTCAGCGAAATGTTTGTCATAGCCACTATCGCCACCAATGTATATTTTCATGGTGGGTGTTTGCAATACAAAAGAAATCCATAGAGCTTGGTTACGTTTAAAACCACGACCCGAAAAATGCCTGGCCGGTGCAGTATAGACCACGGAACCCGGTTCTAAAATTTCTTCCTCATTCCAGTCTTTTTCAATAATCATTTCTTTGGGAAAACCCCAGCTTTCAAAATGAGCACCCGTGCCTAGTCCGCAAATGACTTTTTTGATTTTCGGCTTTAATTTTTTGATGGCATTGTAATCCAGGTGATCCCAATGGTCGTGCGAAATAAAGAGATAATCTATTTCGGGGAAATCTTCCGGAGTATAATTATTGGTGCCTTTGAATGCTTTTATTGAAAATGAAAGAGGGGAGGCGTACCGGCTTAAAACGGGATCAACCAATATTTTTTTTCCGTCAATCTGCATAAAATAGGAGGAATGTCCAAACCACACCAGCAGGTCTTCGTTTTTGTCTAAATGCAACAGGTCGGTTTTTACGGAAGGAATTTCATCAACCGGTTTTACCCTTTTGCTTTTCTCAAAAAGAGATTCTTTCATAATGGTAAAATAGCTAACACCTTCCGACATAATTGGGGTTAGACTTTGGTTTTGAAAAGCACCATCGTGATAGTTGGGCGATTTTTTAATGCGTTCTAATCGTTCTCCTGTAGGTAATTTTCCGAATTGGGGTTGTTGCATAAAAATAACAACAGAAAACACCAATAATACAATGATGACAATGAGTATATACATTTTTTTTATGGATTTGGTATTTTTCATTTTTATGAGTTACCCAATTCAATCCTAAAAAGTTAAAAGGGGTTGAAAATTGCCAAACATCATAGCCCAGGGTTTAAACCGTGGGCTATGATGGAATAAACAACAACAAAAACCGTTTTAACGGTTTTTGTTAAAAATCTCATCAAAAAACTGTTTCATCGCTATCCAGGAACGCTCATCGGCTATTTTGTTATAGGCCAATCCTTTTGATGGATCATTACCATTGTTTATGTTAGAAAATCCGTGAACAGCGCTGCTATAGGATATAAGCTGATAATCTGTTCCGGCTTTGTTCATAGAACTTATAAAGGTGTTGAACTCTTCCGCACTCACAAAAGGATCTACTGCTCCATGGCACACCAATACTTTGGTTTTAATATTTTGGGCATCGTCAGGATTAGGTGTGCTTAAACCACCGTGAAAACTAATCACACCTTTTATCCCAACTCCGCTACGTGCTAATTCCAAAACGGTTGTCCCACCAAAGCAATAGCCCATAGCCGCAATATTGTTGACATCTACTTGCTTTTGTTTTTTGAAAACAGACAATGCAGCCTTGATACGGGAGCGAAGCAGTGTTGTGTCTTGTCTGTATTTGCCTGCATTGGCACCGGCGGACTGGAAGTCGGTAAACAAAACGCCTTTACCAAAAATATCGGCTGCAAAAGCTACATAACCTAACTGTGCCAATTTATTGGCACGGCTCTTTGCATAATCATCTATCCCCCACCATTCGTGAACTACTATTACGCCCGGTTTTGGAATTTTTATAGCATCATCATAATACAACCATCCTTGTAAAATGGTTTCACCGTCTTTGTATTCAACAGCTCTTGAAACTACTTTTGCAGAAACTTGAATACTTGTAAAGAGTATTACTGCAAAAAAGATTACTATTTTTTTCATCTGTATATAATTGTTTTTAATGGTGATGAAGCTTGCATGAGCTTATATTCATATCGCTGAGTGAGCGGTAAGCTCATGCAGGTTTCATTTCTTATTATTTTCTGGTTATTTAAGTTGTTTAAAAAAAGAAATCCCCGTTGGTTCTGTCTGCTGCGGTGAATTGGAGCATCCAGTGCGGATAGATGGGGGTAAGTTTGGTCAATTCATCTAAATGTGCCACATCTTCGGTTGTCATTTCCCACGTAGTCGCTTTAATGTTGTCTTCAATCTGATGTGGTTTGGTGGCTCCTATTAAAACTGAGGAAACGATAGGCTTTCTCAACAAATAATTTAAAGCGGCTTGTGCAATTGTTGCATTATTTTTATTAGCAATTTGCTCCAAAGCATCTACAATGGCATATCCCTTTTCCGGATTAATTTGAATAAAGTTTTGTTCTTCGTTACTTCTTCTGGTACCTTCTGGCATAGGTTGGTCTTTACGGTATTTTCCTGTTAAGAAACCACCTCCCAGCGGCGACCATGGCGTAAGTCCCAGACCCTGATCCTGGAGCAAAGGAACCAATTCATATTCGACATCCCTGGAAATAAGTGAGTATATTGCTTGTAGAGAAACAAATTTTTCAAAATGATTTTCTTTTGAAATAGCCAATGCCTTCATCAACTGCCACCCGGTAAAATTGCTTGCCCCGATGTAGCGGACTTTTCCCTGACGCACCAAATCCGTCAAAGCACTCAAGGTTTCTTCCAACGGTGTAATGGGGTCAAAACTGTGTACAATGTAATGATCAATATAGTCAGTACCCAATCTGCGTAAACTATTGTCACAGCTTTCAATAATGTGCTTACGGGAAAGCCCCACATTATTAATTTCTTTACTCATTCTGCCACGTACTTTGGTGGCAATCACCACTTCATTGCGTTTGTCTTTAAGGGCTTTCCCTAATATTTCCTCCGATTGCCCATGTGAATACACATCAGCAGAATCAAAATAATTGATGCCGGCATCCAAAGCAATATCCACCAGTCGTTTGCTGTCCTTGTAATCTAAACTTCCTACAACACTCCAGTAGCCACTGCTACCAAAACTCATGGTGCCAAAACAAAGTTCAGACACTAATAAACCAGATTTACCTAATTGATTGTATTTCATTACCTTTTTTTTAATTGTACGTTAATTGTTTTAAGATTTAACAGATAGTTTCCGTTAAAATGGGTTTCAATTCAAAAGCATTTGCCAATAATTCAAATGATTTTCTGCGAGCTTCATAGTCAACAGCCATAGTGGTTATCATAATTTCATCGGTTCACGGTGGCTGTAAAATTCAGACATGCCCATACAACCAAGTCCTACAGCAGACACTTCTAATCCTTGATTTTCTAATTTTTTTTTCATATGCTTTTATTTTTAACTGAATTTATTTTTCCCTTACTTCAATTTGCTTTTCCATGCTTCAAATTCAATGGCCACAATTCGCTGACCTGTTATTCCGTTGCTTTCATCGGACGAAAGAAATACAATTGGTGCAGCCATCACATTGGGGTTTAATAACTGAAAATATTGAATAATTTCTTCCCTAAACTCATTTGGTATCATGCCTGTTTCAGTAGCACCTCCAGGCAGCAACATATTAACGTCAATATTTTTTTCCTTTAAATCCTCTGCCATAATCAGTGACAACGATTCAGCACCTGCTCTTGATGGGCCATAAGGCACAAATCCTTTGCGGCGCATCGTTTCGTAGTTCATAGAGATGTTTATGATTTTTCCTTTGCCGGCTTGCAAAAAGAGGGGTACAAAAGCTTTGGCAACCAGAAAATACCCGGTGAGATTGGTGTCGATGAGGTTACGAAATCCTTCGGCAGTTACTTTATAAAATGGCTCTGGCTTTGATAAAAACGAAGGATTCACCGTGCGCATACCAATACCTGCATTATTAACAAGCACATCTAGTATTCCCCATTTATTTGTTACCCACTGTACGGCGTTTTCTATTTCGGTTTCGTTTCTCACATTCATCATCAGTCCGTATACTTCTGCATTAAGCGCTTTTACTTCTTCAACAGCGTTATGGATTTTTTCTTCCGAGCGCCCGGTAATTAGAACAGATGCACCTGCTGCAGCCACAGCTTTTGCCATGGCTAAACCAAGGCCTGAAGTGGCTCCTGTAATAATAATTTTCTTTCCTTGAAGATTGTCTGACATTATTTTAATAATTTATTATTTTCAAAATATCTTTTTCAATGGCTTCCGGCTTAGTGGTTGGTGCATATCTTTTTAGCACTTTTCCGTTTTTATCAATCAGAAACTTGGTGAAGTTCCATTTGATTTTGCTTCCCAAAAAGCCGCCTTTCTTACTTTTTAAGTAGGTGTAAACAGAATGTTCATTATTACCGTTTACATCCACTTTTTCAGTAAGTTGAAAGGTTACTCCGTGATTTATTTTGCAGGCTTGTTCTACTGTTTCATTTGTCTCCGGTTCCTGGTTCCTAAACTGTGCCGAGGGGAAACCCAGCACTACCAAACCTTTGTCTTTATATTTTTGATGTAGTGCCTCCAGCCCTTCAAACTGCGGTGCCAGTCCGCATTTGGTTGCCGTGTTTACGATCAATACATTTTTCCCTTTGAAATCTTTCATTTCCAGGATTTCTCCATTGGGCTTTTTAGCCTGCAGAGTATAAAATTCTGTTTCCATAATATTTTTTCCCATTACATTTTTGCTTTATCTAAAAAAACAATACTTAGCATGATGCTGATAGCCACAATCCCCAAAAAGAAAACAAGTACAGACATTTTGTTTTGAGAATTGATTTTGCTGTATCTAAAAAGCAGATAACCAATAACGATGTTAAACAAGCCCCACAATAGGTTTACTATTGGCACCGAAAGCCCTTTGCCTGGGGGATCAGCAAATGGTGAGGGAAAGGGGTTTCCGGAAACACCATTTACAAAATGGGGTACTGCATTGGCCAGGAACATGCCAGCAAAAAAGGCTGTCAAATAATGGTACCATTTCATATTAATCATGATTAGTTGATATTAATTCTACTTCAATGTTGTTTCGGGTTGCATTGGAGTACGGGCATACCTGATGCGCCTTTTCAGCAAATGCTTTCGCCTGCTCAAGATCAATCCCGGGTATGTTTATATTCAATTTCACAGCCAGTTGAAAACCGCCTGTTTTGTTTTTGAAAATGCTCACATTTGCTTCAACTGTAGTAATGCCGGTTTTTATTTTTTCCATCCTTATTACTCCGCTCAATGCACTGTCGAAACAGGCAGCATAGCCTGCAGCAAACAATTGTTCGGGGTTTGTGTAATCGTCATTAGCGCCACCTAATGCTTTTGGAAAACGGACTTCCAGGTTAAGTACATTATTGTCGCTTTTTACGTGTCCGTTTCTACCGCCAGTTGCAGTAACAGTGGATGTATAAAGTATTTCCATTTTGTCTGTGTGTTTTTTGTTGTTTATTAAATTGATTTGGTAGATTACTGATAAATAACACCCGTTACTTCCTTTACTAATTTTTGTAGGTATTTAGGATTAACATTGCAGCTTTTGATGTGTTTACTGAACTGCAGCGGAATATTTGCGGCTTGCTCCTCCATTTTCTTTCCCTGTTGAGTAAGTGATATGATCACGATCCTTTCATCCTTATCGCTTCTCGTCCTAGTTATAAGTTTATTTTTCTCTAACCGTTTTAAAAGGGGAGTAAGCGTGCCACTGTCTAACAACAGGCAGTCGCCCAATTCCTTTACGTTTACACTCTCCTTTTCCCAAAGCACCAACATCACCAGGTATTGGGGATAGGTAATGCCCAAGTTGGCTAAAAACGGTTGATACATACTGGTAATCTTACGGGACAAAGCATAGATGTGAAAGCATAGCTGGTTCTCTAATTTCAGAATTTCTTTCATCAAATTAAGTTGTTGGATTTGAATTGCAAAGTAATTAATTGTACAAAATTAAGTTGTACACAATTAAAAAACAAATAACTTTATACTTTTAAATTTAAGGGAAAACAATATTTTTCTTAATAATGAAATGGTAACTTTATAAGGTCAAATGCCACTTTGCGGATTACCTGCTTTGAACAGGAGAGGATTTTTAGGAAATATTTAGACCCTCTGCTCTAAAAATCCCCTTAAGTAGCTCTTATTGTCATTCTAATTTCATTTGATATTTATATCTAATACCGTTTGAATAGAATCGTCCTAATGATTCAGCTTGTACCATCACAACTGTAGTAGCGCGCTCCATTAATAAATGAGCTTTTCGAAGTATTCATTTGATCTGAATAACTGAACTTAGCGTCTCTCACCTAGTACAAGGCTTGGCTGTAGCTGCGCAGCGTGCCGCCATGATCTATTCCTTCTTCGCCATCTGTAAAAAGCATGAGGTTAATCCTTTCCAGTGGCTCAAATACGCCCTCCAGAATATCATGACTATCAATCATAAAGACATCCGGGACCTTTATCCACAGAACTTTAAGAAATTAATTAAAGTTCTGGAGATGGGGTTGGTCGGGCGGATACGTCTATACTTTGTTTTTCTGGTGAAATATCTTCCTTTCATTTACTACCACACTTTTAATGTTTCGCTTCTAAAAAGATTAGCCTTTAAATACAACAATTAGTGTGATCGTCAATAATAAGCAGGGGGGCATTTGCCCCCGTTATAACTAAACCAAACTCCGCATCCAAAGCCTTACTACACATGAGATGGGTTAAACTCTGCTTCCTCATACACCTCATGAAACTCCTGTGGCTCATAATCTTCCACCATCAATTCCTCTATGGGCTGTTTCTTCTTCTTACTAAACTTAGCAATCAACTTATCGAAGATGGCATACATCACAGGTACGACAACAAGGGTCAAGAACAATGAACTCAACAATCCACCGATAATTACCCATGCCAAACCATTCTTCCATTCTGCACCAGCACCGCTTGCTAGTGCAATTGGTAGCATACCGATTACCATGGCTATAGTTGTCATCAATATTGGACGAAGGCGTGCATGGTTAGCATCGATCAACGCCTGATAAGTACTTTCACCTTCAGCCTTTCTCTGGTTGGTAAAGTCAACCAAAATGATCGCGTTTTTAGCAACTAATCCAATTAACATTATTAAACCAAGTATGGTAAACAGATTAAGTGAATTATTAGTTAACGCCAATGCAAGCAACGCGCCTACTACCGACAAGGGTATAGAGAACAACACCACCAACGGATAAACGAAGCTGTTGTACAACGACACCAGGATAAGATATACCAGTACTACTGCTGCTAATAATGCAATACCTAGCGAACCAAAACCTTCGCTCTGGTTTTCCATGTCACCACTCCATATTGTTGTTACACCTGTAGGCTTTCTTAGCTTTTCTAAAGCTACCCCCCACTCCTGTGCTACAGAACCTGATGGACGACCAACAGTTTGTGCCTCCACGGTAACAGACGTGCTCTTGTCTCTTCTCTCCAACATGCTTGGACCAGAACCTTCACTGATAGTAGCGAATTGCGACAATCGAATTTGTTGACCAGTATTATTCGTGAACAAAAGATTACTTACATCCTGTATACTTTGCCTGTTAAAACTACCAAAGCGAATATTTATATCGTACTCATATTCCCCTTGCCTGAACTTACTATCTGTATTACCACTAAATGCAGTACGCATTGTTTGTCCTACAGTTGCAAGGTTCAATCCAAGCGCTGCCATCTTATCTCTGTCAACCTGAACATTGATTTCAGGATTACCTGCTTCAACAGATAATCGCATTTCAGTAGCACCTTTTATCTTTCTTAATTCTGCCATTGCAGCGTTAGCAAAAGCTAGAGCACTATCCAACGTTGGAGCAGTAACAACTAAAGCAAGAGGTGCCCGTTCTGCTGAACCCAAAATACTAATAGGTACTGTCTTCACTTTTGCACCAACAAGCATTGGTTGTAACTCTTGTTTAATCTTTGCAGCATAAATACTTGCTTCATCTGCCCTTTCTTTTTTAGGAACCAATTGCACATTTATTTCTGATTTGTATGCTGTTGCCTGCGTAGCACCCATACCATCACTAGATTGGCCTACAGTGGTAATAAGCTTTGTAACCTCCGGCTTTGTCTTCAGGTAGTTCTCCGCTTTTTGTGTAATAGCATTTGTTTGTTCAATAGAAGCATCTTTAGGCAGCTCAATCTGTACTAAAAATTCACCTCTGTCACTCTTGGCAAAAAACTCTGTACCAATAAACCCTGCTCCTACTAAAGCAAATGACGCTATCAGCAAGCCAAACACTAACGCCAATGTTGTTTTCTTATGAGCTAACGACCATTTCAAAATATTCGTAACCCAGTTTGTGAATTTGTGCAACCCTTTTTCGAAAGCAAGAATTATCCTTCCAAAGAAACTATTACCTGTTATACGTTCAAGCTTACCAAACCTGGATGACAACCATGGAACAATTGTGAACGATGATAACAGTGATAGCAATGTAGCTATGGATACCGTTACACAAAACTGCTTCAATATATCTGCAGCCAGACCTGTACTTAGTGCGATAGGTACAAACACCACCACAATAACCAATGTAATTGATGTAACAGTAAAACCTATTTCTTTTGTAGCATCATAGGCAGCACGAACACGGTTCTTACCCATTTCCATGTGCCGATAGATGTTTTCCAACACCACAATCGCATCATCCACCAATATCCCTACCACCAGTGATAGTCCTAACAACGACATCAGGTTTAGCGAGTAGCCAAGCAATGCCATAAATATAAATGTTGCAATTAACGATGCCGGAATGGCTACCATTACAATCAATGCGTTTCTTAAGCTATGCAGGAAGAACAACATAACAAAAGCTACCAGTAAAATCGCAATAAATAAGTCGAATATAACAGCATCTGCAGATTCTAACGTGTAGATAGAACTGTCATTCACTACATTCATCTTCAAGCCTGACGAAGCATAATCTTTTTGTAGTTTTTCTATTGCTGCACGTACCTGCTCACTTACGGCAACAGCATTAGCATCTGATTGCTTAATGATTTGTACGGCAATTGCACTGGTTTGGTCTACACGTGCTAACTTCTCGACATCTTTCTGGGTATCCTGTACATCTGCCACCTCCATCAGCCTAACCTGTGCACCGGCAGGAGAAGTAGCAATCACAAGATTACTTAACTCATCTATATTTTTATACTTACCGGTAAGCCTGATGAGTATATCCCTTTCCCTCGTTTGAACACTACCTGTTGGGAAGTCGAGGTTGCTTTGCAAGACTGCATTTTGTACCTGCAATAATGAAAGACCGTTTGCTTCAAGCCTGTTTGCGTCAATGCTTACCTGTATCTCACGCTCTTGTCCACCAATCAGGTTCACCCTTGCAACACCTTCGACTCTGGATAGTATAGGCGCAATCCGCTTATCCATAAGGTCGTAAAAAGTAGCCTCATCAACATTACCTGTACCTGACAACGTCATAACAGGTAAGTCATCCAGCGAAAATTTAGCTAACGAAGGCGGGTCTACATCTTCTGGTAAGTCCTTTAAAATAGCGTTCACCTTACGTTGTGCATCGTTTAAGGCATAGTCTACATCGCTGCCGCTTTTAAGCGTTATAATTACCGTTGATACACTTTCAAACGACTTCGTGTCTAGCTTCTTAATGTTCTCCATTGAAGACACTGCATCTTCAATCTTCTTCGATACGGTATTTTCAACTTCGCTAGGAGATGCACCCGGGTACACCGTTGTAATAGATACGACGGCCGGGCTGAACTTCGGTAACAACTCGTAATTAAGCGAAGTATAACTTAACAACCCTCCTAATATAAGTACTGTAAAAAGTACTATCACCAGCGTTGGGCGTTTTATAGATATTTCTGCAATTTTCATTTTTCAAATTATTTATAATCTCTCTTTCAGTTCGTTTTTTTTTGTGTAGCACGCTTTAGTAGCTCCGATTAATCATCCGTTGCGTCGCACTCTGGTGCTGAAGAAAATTCTTTGTTGTTGCGGGGAACGAAGCAACAGCTCTACTGATTTTAAATCTTTTTCAATTCAATCATCAGATTGCTTCGTCGTACCTCCTACCATTGACGTTTACTTTTGTTCTTGACTTCGTATTAATTGAAATATATAAACTACAGGAACAAGCAAGTGGCACAACGATATCTAATCCTTATCCCGTTGCCCGTCCCCAAAAAATCGTTCTAACAAATCATGTTTTCTTAAAGCCTATTTAAGGGTTGTGGTCCCTTAAATAGGCTTCACTTTACTTCCGTCAACAAGGTTTATCTGACCGCTTGTAATAACCTTATCGCCTGTAGTTAAACCTTGAAGTATTTCAACCTGCTCGCCAATAATTCTGCCGGGAATAACCTTGCGTGTTCTTGCTACGTTACCTGCATCAAGTACAAACACTTTATTGCTGCTTACGCTACCAACAAAGGCGGCACGTGGCACAACAACTACAGGAGTTTGACCTGGAAAATCGAAGATGGCAGTCCCATACATGCCCGCCTTTAGCTGGCTGCCTGCATTTGCTATCTCAATCTCAACAGGAAAGTTTAAAGCAGCATCAGCCTTTGCTGCAATAAAGCTTACACGACCTGTAAAGGTTTTATCAGGAAACACACTTGCTTTTACCTGTACAGGACTACCAATTTTTAACTGAGCAACCTGGTTCTCGTTTACATTAACTGTAAGCTTTAGCTTCGATACATCTACAATCTCAAACATTTTTGTACCAGGAGAAACATAAGCTCCAGGCTCTATGTAACGCTTGTTGATGATACCGTTGATGGAAGCTCTTGCATTAGCATCACCAACACGAATACGTGATTGAGACACGCGTGCCCTTGCATTTGTAACGGCAAGTCTTGCCTGATCGAGTTGTTGTTGGGTAACACCTCCGGTTTTAAAAGCATTCTCGTAACGCTGCAGGTCTCGTAGTGCATTTTGAAGCGTTGCCTGTCCACTTTCTAAATCAACATTTAGCGTACCTGCATCAACTATAGCCAATGTTTGACCTCTCCTTACACGACTACCTTCATCCACCAAAACCCTCACAACACGACCTGCACTTTCAGAAGCAAAATCCATTTGCGCTGCAGGTGCAAAGTTTCCATTAACAGCAAAATCTAAATCAAGCGTTTGTGTTTGCACATCGGCTACCCTAACAGCCACATCACTGCTTGATTGTGCAACTACAGCCGTCTTAGCTTCGTTCTTCTTTTTGTTATTTGTAAGAATCCAACCTATCAGCGCAACAGATCCTGCAATGATTGCTACGGTTAATAATGTTCTTACTACAGACCTCTTTTTCATTTGTATTTTTTTATTAGTTTAGTTTAGTAAAGATTTAAGTGAACCTTGTGCTTTTATCAATTGTATTTCGGCAACTCTATAATCGAGTAACGCTGATGAATAATTTGTTTGTGCTTCTGTTAATGAGTTTTCTGCATCAATCAAATCGGTTAATGTTGCAAGACCATTGTTGTAGTTGTTTAGCGTATTTGAGTAAACCTCTTGCGCCAACCTTACGTTCTCCTGCTGGTTGTTCAGTGTAATAACACTGTTGTTGATTTGTGTTTTTGCATTCTCGTAAGCAAGGTTTAACGACAACTTTGTCTGAGCTATATCTTCGTTCAACTTACTGATTGCTACATCAGCTTGTTTTATTCTTGCTTTAGTAGCACCGCCATTAAAAATCGGCACACGAAGGTTTAAACCCACTGATGCAACATCAAACCAGTTAGCACCTTCTGACTGACCTTTAAATATCGGGAAACTGTTACTCAAACCTTGGTATGAATAGGAGCCTGATAGCGATAAGTTAGGCAAGTACTCACTCTTGGTTGACTGGCGCTGGTACTCCAACAATGTTCTTTGAGTTTTTAGTACTGCCAATTCTGTTCTGGTCGAAACATCTACAGTATCTGTTTGTAGTATTGCCTGTGCTCTTATTGTAGCCAACTCAACATCAGGAACTGTAATAGGTGTTTCAATAGGCATTCCTATGTAAAACTTCAACTGATTTTGTAACAGCTCTACAGCGTTCAACAGTTGTTGACGACGGCTTCTTAGGTTAGATACATTTACTGCTATCCGGTCTACATCTATCTTTTTGGCTAAGCCATTGTCATACAAACTTTGTAATACGGCCTGCACCTTCTGTGTATTCTTGATGGTGCTATCAATTAAGCCAAGTTGCTGTCGTTGTACTAATACCCGGTAGTAACTGGTGGCTACCTGTTCAATAATCTGCTCTTCGGTTAGTTGCTTATTTAACCTGTAAAACTCCACTGTTGTACGAGCAGCCTTTAACCCTGTAAATACAGAGTTATCAAATAATGTTTGGTTAAAAGATACCCCAGCATTTGCATTCCACTTTTGACCAAATGCCACTAATACAGTCTCACCTGGACGCCCAAAAAAGTCACCGGGTAGAGCACTTTGTTGAAGAATTGGATTATAAGTTAACCCACCTGAACCGTTTATCTGTGGTAAAGCTCTCGCCCTTACTTCATCAATTCTGTATTGACTGTTCTCTACATCCAGGTTTGCCTTTCTTGCATTCTGGCTTGCTTCTAAGGCATACTTCAATGCATCTTTTAAGTAAAGCGTAGTAGGCTGCTGTGCGTTAGAAGTGTTGAGGAACATTACTGCGATGAACATTAGCAGCAACTTCCAAACACCCCTAGATTGTCTCAGGCGCTTTTTTTTGTTTGTTTGTTTCATTTCAATTCGAAAACTATGTTTCATTATCTGCTTTTAAATATTTAATTATTAAACTTTTTCCCTTTGGTGTTGCAATTGCATGCAGGTAGAACTCGGTTAACTGCATCAGTTTGTGCAATTGCATGGGTCTTCCTATAAGAGTTCTTGCATCGAGAACTGTTAGTATTTGCTGTAGACGTATATCTACTGTAAAAGGAATATTTATATCAGGACGATATACTTCTTCATTTATTCCTTGTTTCAAGTTTTCGGTAATGAACGGGAGTAGCCAATTCTTTTGAAAATCTTCTATCCTTCTCCAGATGACTGGGAAGAATTTCTTAAGTTGATAGAAGAAAGATGCACTGATATTCGCAACTACATCAGCTGCCGCTGCTGTGAAAAGAACTACCTCTTCAATCGGGTTATTAGCGTGCTTTCTACATTCAGAGGTCCGGTCTTTAAAACCTTCAATTAAATCCTCCACTATCCGTTCAACCAGTTGGTTTTTATCTACAAAACATTTATAGATTGTCTTTTTAGATACAGCCACACCTTTGGAGATATCATCCATCGATACGCTCTTTATGCCATTCGAAAAGAACAGCTCTCTTGCTTTGGATATAATCAGTTCTTCCATTCGTTACTTTTCAATCCGTTTAACAAAATTTGCATTACATCCTTCTGCTTATCAAATAAGGCATCCATATCCAGGTTTTGTAGAAACGGTGACTTGCCTTTGATACAATGGTCAAAAGCCTGGAGGGTTTCAAGTAGTAGCCGTGCTGTCTTTTCGGTATCAAGCGGACGAAGTGTTTTAGCCTCTATTCCTCGCTTCAAAAAATCTGATACGATTCGTTCTTTCCTTAAATGAGATTGTTGGATAAAATGCGTGAATTGCGGAGACAACTTATTCATTTCAACACTTTCGGACTGGAGTGCTAACATCATGTACTTCTTAAAGAACTGTCTCTTAACTTCTATTAAAGCTAACAAACCATCTTCCACAGAACTTACCGAGCTTAATGCTGAATTAAATCCTTCCAAAACCTCGTTTATTATCTTTTGTCCAACAGCCTCAAGCAGTGTGCCTTTATCCTGGAAATAGTAAAATAAGGATGCTTTTGAAATACCTATATCCTCCGCTATTTCCCCAAGCGTTGTCTTATTGATACCAAAATGTGTAAACCTTTTGATAGCAGCCTCTACGATGTGGTCCTGCTTCACCGAAACCTCTTCTTTCATTTCGAGTATTTGACTTAATTAATTACTGACTTTTTTGCTTTAAAAGTCAAAGTTACAACAAACAAGACTTCGTTCCAAATTTTTGTAGATTTTCAATGCATATTAATTGTTAAACATGGGCGTCAACGGCAACCACGAAGAGCGCCCTCGTGAGTTTTTTTCCGAGTTGGAGGTAGTAAAGTTTAGCAACTCAAGCCTTTAACGAAGATGGCAGCAACTTCCTTCTCCCTTATTAGAAGTTTGTAAAACTGCCCTTGATCAGGAAAAAAATTTGCTTTACGGCCGAAAGTAGCATGTCGCAGGCCGTCAAGGCATTCAATTAGTAGTTCGGCTACTTTTAGTGTATCCTTAATTTTTAAGCCTTGTGCTTTTGCGTTATTAGAGAGGATGGTAGCGATAAGATTAATATCCCTGCTCCTGCTTGCAATAAAGATGGTTTCAAGTTCAGAGGGAAAAGAGGTACCTATTGTTTTGAGGTACTCAAGGATGTTATAGTTCTTGATGATAAACTCCGTTCTTGTTTCTAAGTATTTATTAAGCGCATTTAACAGGTATTGTTCGTTTAATAAGTCACGTTCATTAGCCCGTTCGGCTTCAATGCTCCCTTGCAAGACTGCAGCATACAGATTTAGCTTGTCAGGGAAGTAGTAATATAAAGACGCCTTTGATATAGACAAGTCATCCGCGATCTCATTCATAGTTGTTTTCGCAACACCAAAATGTGAGAACCGCTTTTTCGCTGCTTCAATTATTTCATCTCTTTTTTTGTCCTGTGCCATTGTTTCTTACCGTTTTTCTTAATCGCGTGTTGAGTGTTAAATGTTCACGGAAAAGTAAGTAAGATATCAAAAATAATTTCTCCTCCTAATCTTTGCCTTGCTCTTTCGTGTTGGCTATTAACCTTGTTAATTAAGCTTTTCCCGGAATATGCAGTGTGGGGTTTGTTAAAGCGTATTCCATTACACTGCTAACTACATTGTTATAAGCGGTCGAAAGTTCATCTTCACTCTTTTTTCTTTTTTCGTTTTGGAGTTTTTCATTCTCTTCTAAAATAGTTATTCCTAGATTGTCAACATGAACTAGTTCATGGAACTGGCATGTTATACAGTTATCAATTATGAAATCTCGAGCTTTTGCTTCCAACTGTATACCGCTCCACGCAGCTGTAGTGTGTGGCCATTTATTTCCACATTTGACTTTTGTTATAAGGATTTAAGCGATGACGAGATAAGAATAAAATTAAATGTTCAGTTCTTAAGACGAATAATCTAAGATACTTACTAATAATTTTAGTAAACTAGCAGATGTATTTTTGTTGATAACGACTGCCTTTATTAAAGAGACATAAACAATTAAACTCCTATTTTTACCCTATATGGGAAAACCATTTGTAAAAGAGCTAGAAAAAATAAGTGATACCTTTGGATTGGGCGCTCGATCAATCCGACGGTGACATCCGTGATGAAATTCTCCATAATAGTGAAAAGCCACTTTTTGTAGTAGGTTCAGGAGGTTCATATTATTTAAACTACTTTAGTAACTTTATATCATAAGTTTTGCAGCTAAAAGGTGAAACAACGTAGTGAGTGATTCGAAGAGTAAAGAATTTCCGACTACATAAGACATTAACAACCAGTAGGTTACGAACAAGGTTTTAGTTCCCTACGGGCTACGATTTGATAAAAAACCCGCTGACTATTATTTAGTTAGCGGGTTTTTTATTTATCGATGTTGTCTGGCAATCCATATTCCACTCATCGCCCAGGCTCTAGGGAATTCCCAATAAAAATAAGTCTTCTCCCTGCAATTTTGGATTAAGTGAATATTAAACTTAATTTGTTCGACATTTAAACAAATTTTCTATTTCAAACATGATCCTCCAGCGTATATTTCCATGGATACTGTCAATCCTACTGTTTTTTTCATTTTATGTTGAAGCTCAGGAAATTCGACCACAAACACAAATTACGAATCGGCCTACTGTTGAAGCCAAATTAACTAATGAAAACCCGATTGTAGACGGTAAAATAATAGGCGATTCATTTTGGGAAAATATAGAACCCATTGGTGATTTAACCCAAATCAAACCGAATATCGGGGCTCCTGCTTCTGAAAAGACAGTAATAAGGGTTGCTTACACAGATAAAATGTTTTATGTGGCAGCTATCTGTTACGATCGTGATCCGAAGGCAATAGTTGTTTCTGACTCAAGGAGAGATGCCGATCTGACAGATGACGATAGTTTTCTATTTATCCTCGACACCTATAACGATACTCAAAATGGTTTTTTATTCGGGACCAATGCAGATGGTATGGAATACGATGCCCAGATTGATAATGAAGGCAAAGGCACTAATAATACCAATCGCCAGCAGGGAGGTGTAATTGGTGGTATAAACTTAAACTGGGATGCAGACTGGGATGTTAAGACGCAAACTGGAGAGTATGGGTGGAGTGCTGAGTTTGCTATACCATTGCGCTCTCTCAGATTTACAGCGGGAGAAAACATGGTTTGGGGTATCAATTTTGAAAGGAATATTAGTAAAACTACTGAAACCGCATATTGGTCCCCAATTCCAATTGGTTTTGATCTGAAAAGATTATCCATGGCAGGCAAATTGAACGGATTAATCCTCCAAAATCCGGGCAACTTCAAAATATTTCCATATGCGCTTACTCAGGTAGTCAACAATAAGTCTGCAGTGCCTAAGACAACTGATACAGATTTTGAAGCTGGAATGGATTTAAAATATAGTATAACCCCTAGTTTGACGGTTGACTTAACCTATAATACTGATTTTGCTCAGGTTGAGGTGGATGATGAGCAGGTTAATTTGGACCGGTTCAATTTATTTTTCCCTGAAAAAAGACCGTTCTTCCTGGAAAATGCAGGTCAATTTACAGTGGGCAGTCCGGGCGAGATAGATTTATTTTTTAGTCGGAAAATTGGAATTAGTCCCAAGGGGAATATTATACCTATCACAGGAGGAGGGCGGGTTTCGGGTAAAATCGGCCAAACTAATGTGGGATTATTAAGCATGTTTACCGACGATGTCCAAAGCCTGGGAATAGATAAGAATAGCTATAACATGGCCAGGGTTAACCACGATTTCCCAAAAAGCAGGTCATCCATTGGAGGGGCATTTATAAATAGAACAGGATTGGGTGATGGTTCAGATGATTACAATCACGTCATGGCGGTAGATGGAAAATGGGGTCTGGGCCAAAAGGCACAAATCACCGGGTTTCTAGCTAAAAGTGCGACTCCAGGAATTACTGATTCTGATCATTCATATAAACTTCAGTTCAGTTATAATTGGGAAAGATGGGAACTTAGAGCTGCTTATACTGAATTAGGTGAAGGATTTAACCCGGAAGTTGGTTTTCTTCAAAGGACGGCTTTCAGAAAACCTGAATTTTTTATCCAGCACAGGTGGAGGCCGGATAATTTATTGAATTTATTGGAACTCCGGCCTCATATCACCTTAAGACAATATTCCGATTTTAAAGGAAATTTAGTTACAAGTTACCTCCATATTGATAATCATTGGGTTTGGAAAAGCGGCCTTGAAATACATACCGGAATTAATTACACAACAGAAGGTGTTTTACAGGATTTTAATTTATCAGGGGTTTCAGTGCCCAAGGCAACATATAAACATAATGAAGTGCAGCTAGTTATGATAACAAATCAAAACAAAGCAGTTTCATTAAATGCCCGGACAATCGTAGGAGGATATTTTGGAGGAGATAGAATAGCGACAACAGCGACCGTAAAAGCAAGAGTTGGAGATAAACTGAATGCATCGGCCATTGTCAACTACAATATTTTAAACCTTCCAAACGGGGAATTGAAAGCTATTATACTTGGGAATCGTCTGGCTTATTCATTTACTCCACGAATGTTTGTTCAAAGCTTAGTTCAATATAACAACAGGTCAAGAATTACTTCTGTAAATGCCAGATTTGGCTGGCTTCAAAATGCAAATAATGGTCTGTTTGTGGTAGTCAATATCGTAAAAGATAAAGATTTGCTCGATCTGTTAGATACCCAGAGCCTGACACTGAAATATACGCGTAGCTTTGATTTATTAAGTTTGTAAACATCTCATTAATATTTCCAGAGAGCTCACACAAGCTAAAAATATCCTATAAAAGAGTTCGACAATTCGACCTGTATGTATAGGAAACCCGCTATACTATATGTAGAGCGGGTTTTGTGCTTTATAATGATTCTTTTTTGCTGAACATAATCCTACGCAGTTCCCTTTAATATTTTATTCCAATACAACCAGGGTAATACTTTTGTCTTTAGCAGCCACATGCTATATCGTTCTTTCCCCTGATCGAAAGGAAATGTTTCCATAGGTTCATTGGCGTAATTAAATTCTGCTAAGACCAGTTTGCCATAACCGGTGATTAAAGGGCAGGATCCATAACCAGTGTATTTTTCATCTAAAGTTTTCCCTTCTATCAATCTTAATAAGTTCTGGACGAGTACCGGTGCTTGTTTCCTGATGGCAGCCCCAGTCTTAGCGTTTGGTGTACTGCCGGCATCGCCGCAGCCGAAAATGTTGGGGAAAACGTTATGTTGCAAGGTATTCATGTTTAAGTCTACCCATCCTAAAGGGTTGTCTTTAACGGCGAGAGGACTGTTCTTGATAAAATCCGGTGCAGATTGCGGCGGGGTAACATGGATCATATCATATTCCTGATTCACTAAAACGGTTTCCCCCGATGAATCTTTAGTTTCGAAATATGCTATCTTTTTATCGCCATCAATTTCTATCAGATTGTGACCAAAATGTGTTTTTATACCATACCGGGCAATAACTTTGTTTAAAACGTCTGCATACTTTTTAACCCCGAATATTATCCCCCCTCCGCTATAAAAATGAACTTCTGAATCTTTCAAAAGCCCTTTTTTTCTTAGGTGGTCTGCAGCTAAATACATAATTTTTTGTGGAGCACCACCGCATTTGATCGGTGTATTCGGGTTAGTGAAAATAACTTTGCCCGCCTTTAAATTTTTGAGAATCTGCCAGGTGTAGGGTGCCTGATCAAATAAATAGTTGCTGCAAACCCCATTCTTGCCAAGGTTTTCTTTCAAACCTTTTATTTTATCCCAATCCAATTGTATACCAGGGGCGACAATTAAGTAGTCGTAGGTAAGCTTTTGGCCACTTTTACAAGACAGGGAATTATTTTCGGGATTAAAAGTTGTGACACTATCTTTTATTAATTCTGCCCCCCGGGGGATGAGGTCAGCTTCTTTTCTTACCGTTTTCTTTATGTCAAAAACACCGGCTGCAACTAAAGTCCATGCAGGTTGGTAGTAATGGTTGTCAGATGGTTCGATAATACCGATACTCAATTTTTTGTTTTTAATCAATAATTGCGACGCGACAGATATACCTGCATTTCCACCGCCGACAATTAAAATTTGATAGTGTTCTTTCATATTTAATAGTTATCCTCGTCTAATTCCCAAATAAAATACTAAGCACTCAATGTGTGTTTGCTTATTTTAAATCAAACCGATTCAAAAGATTTTCTCTTGTGCATAATGTTGAAAGTAAAAGCCATCAACACATTTGTTATTAATTCTATAGTGGGTAGTTTGATTCGCTAAATAATAAAAACTTTGATAGTTCTTTAATGAGATTAATCACTTGCATTAGTGATCTTAATCAAACGCGAAGGGAGGATCTGAATAGCAGGTTTTGTGTTTTAGAGATACTTGAGATGCTGTATACTTTCTGGGTGTAAAAAATACGCGAAGCGGTTAACATCGAGTAGGGCGATAAGAAATAATAAGGTAATTTCGAATAGTAAAGATTATTGCATCCAGTTCTATTATATTCAATACTTATTCCCGTCTAACTGGGATTTTCCGATTCAATATTTATATGATTAATTTAAAAGCATGGATTATATAAAAATTAAAAGTGCTGTAGTTCTATTATTGTCCTTTGCCTCATTTTATACCTTTGCAAATCCCAAAAAAGAGCAAAGGCCTAATATATTAATCATCCTTACAGATGATTTGGGGTCTCATGATCTCTCTTATTATGGTAAACGCGACATTCGAACGCCTAACATCGATTTGTTAGCTAATGCTGGAATGCGGTTTGATCGATTTTATGCAAATTCACCAGTTTGTTCTCCTACCCGGGCATCTTTGTTGAGCGGGCGTTACCCTGAAATGGTAGGTGTTCCTGGTTTGGTAAGATCAAAACCTGAAGATAACTTTGGATACTTGAAGCCTGATGCCATTCTGATCCCAAAACTTTTAAAGCAAGCAAATTATAATACTGCGATAATTGGTAAATGGAACATGGGTTTAGAAGATCCCAACACACCCAATAGAAAAGGTTTTGATTTTTTTCATGGTTTTCTGGACGATATGATGGATGATTATTGGACACACCTTCGTAACGGAAAAAACTTTATGCGTGAGAACGAGAAGGAAATTCAACCTCAAGGCCACTCAACAGATTTATTCTCTGATTGGGGAATAGATTATATCCGGAAACAAAAGAATAGCAAAGATCCTTTTTTTCTATATCTGGCTTATAATGCTCCACACTTTCCTATTCAGCCTCCCGTCGAGTGGTTGACTAAGGTTAAAGCACGGGAGCCTGGAATATCTGAAGGGAGGGCTAAACTGGTGGCATTAATTGAGCATTTAGACCATGGTATAGGAAACGTTATTCGCACACTAAAGGAAACCGGGATGTATGATAATACCCTTATTATTTTTCTAAGTGATAACGGCGGTCATCTGGAAATGGGCGGATATAATGGAACATTGAGAGATGGGAAGCAAAGTGTTTATGAGGGAGGGTTGAGGATTCCTGCATTTTTTGTATGGAAGAACCATATCAAAGCTGGTTCTTTTAGCAACCAGCTCGCGCTCACAATGGATATTTATCCTACGATCAGTGAAATCACCGGAGCTAAAATAAACCACACAATTGATGGTGTGAGCCTGCTTCCTGTGCTGAGGCATCCGATGGTAAAACTTAAAGAACGTCCTGTTTTCTTTACTAGAAGAGAAGGGAATCCATTGTACGGAGGACAAACAATACAGGCAGTAATTTCTGATAATTGGAAACTGCTTCAAAACAGTCCATTTGGTCCTTATGAACTTTATAATCTTTCAGAAGACCCCCAGGAAAGGCAGAATCTAATAAATACTCATGTAGATCATTACAGAAGACTACAAAAGTTACTTATAAAGCAAATCCAAAAAGGAGGAAGCGTTCCCTGGCAAAAACCTGAAATTGAGTAACACGGTTTGTATTTACAAAAAAGAGTAAGGATTGAAGCTGCGAAGAAGTTGTTTGAGGCTTCCCGAAAAAACGTATCGGAAGTAATTCTTACTTAATCCATGATGAGTTTCAGGCCTACCATATGGACTGATATCTTATCTTATTAATCGATTAAACCCCCAGTAAGCCATTTACCTTCTAAGCCATTTTTCAATATTTTATTCTCTGTTTCGAGTATTTTCTCCTGGATTTCCAGTAGCTTATTTTCACGGGCATTGATCAGGAAAAGAGAGCTTTCACCTAAGGAGAAGCGAATTTCTTCACCTTTTAAAAGTCTCTGATGAGCTTGCAGCGTCTGTTCCATGAGATTAAGCTGGGCTTGAAGGGTATTAAGTTCAGCTCTATTCTGTTTCATTTTCACCTCGAGTCCATTTCGCATTAAGCTTTGTTCTATTTGGGTATCCTTGATTTTAATTACAGATTCTGCCAGATCACCCCTTGCAGAAGCAAAGGTTAAGGGAAAGGATACCTTAAGACCTATCTTGTTGTTGTTCTCCCAGTAACTGGCATTCAGGTTTCTAAAATTACTTAAGCCGCTGTTTAACAGGCCCAACTGAAGGTCAACAGTAGGGCGAAGATTTTCTGCTTTCAGACGTCTTTCTATTTCAAGATCACGCAGTTTAAAGTCAAAGATCCTCAGTTTGGGATTATTGTCGATAGTCGGACTTAGGTTTCCAGAAAGGGAAATCTCGTCTTTTTGAGGAATAAGCGAAAGCCCTTCTACTTCCATCGGCTTGCTTTCGGGCAACCACAAAAATGTGCTTAATTCGTATAAAGAGTTTTGCAATTGTATTTTCGCCTGCTGGGAGCTTATCTGCCGTTGTTGTACCTGGGTTAGCGCTTCAGTAGTATCTATTGCTGGCCTGTCGCCGCCTGCAAAACCATCCTTTACCGCCTTAAAGCGTTGTTCTGCCAAAACGAGAGCCTGGTCATATAATTCATCGATTTGATACCAGGTTTGCCAATTTGTATAGGCTTCACCAGCTTCCCTGAGCAAGTCATTGATGATGCGTACCTGTTCAATTTCGCTTGCTTCCCGGAAGACCGAAGCCTGTTTTAATGTCGCCCTGCGCTTATCCATTAAAAGGCCTTTACCCAAAGGAATATTCAGGGCCAGGCTGCTCAACCCTTCAGTTGGAAGCTTATTTTCGGGATTAAGAAAGGACCCTTCAGCCCGGTCGTAATTGCCTTTCAAGTCCATACCAAGCCAAAGCGGTAATTTCACTTCAGGGGAAGAAAATCGATAATAATTTAATCCCACAAACTCTTTGTTTTCATAATTGTAAGACAGCGCCGGTTCGAAATTCCCCCAGGCTTGTCGCATACGCGCTTTAGCCTGGGCTTCTATTAAATAAGTTTTTGCCATTACAGGATGGTGAAGACTTATTATCTCTTTGAATTTTGTCCAGTTCAATGTATCAACACCCTCCGCTGCAAAAGTTTGGCTAGCAAAAAACAGCAATAAGAAAACGCCTATGTGTTTATTCTTCATTTACCTTTTTCTTTTCCTGTGTGGCCGCAACGGTGTAATATTCCGGTGGAAATCCATTCAATTGTCGCCACAGTTCATAAATAATAGGCACGTCGTTCAGCAAGGCGATCCCTTTTGCTCCAGATCCATATTTTATTTCATCTGGCCATGGCTTATCCCTGGGATCCGGGACCACCCACACACGAAATTTTCCATTCGTACTTATGGAAGGGTCAACAGCGGTAATTTCACCCCCAAAAGTTCCGTAAGATGAATCAGGCCATCCCGAAAATACAATTGCCGGGAAGCCATCAAACTGTAGACGAACTTTCTGTCCATTATTAACCAATGGTAAATCGACTGGATCTACAAAAATTTCAACTGCAACTTTAAATGTGAGAGGTACAATTTCCAGTAAAGGATCGCCCTCTTTTAATGTTTCTCCAATGCCCGCTTTACTCGTTCTTATTACCTGGCCAGATTGTGGAGCTGTGATAACATAGAAGTCCCGTCTTAAACGATAGTTAGATATTTGATTTTTCAGCTTAGCCACCTCACTTCTGGTAGTGGCAATGTCTGAAAGCGTTGAATAACGACTGCCATCAGCTTTTAATATCTTCTCCATATATTCCTGTTCTACGGCCGACTGTTCGATCATTACATTTAGCAACTCATTCCGGCTGTTATAAAACTTGTTTTCAGAACCGATTTTTCGCGAGAGCGCATCCTGATAGGCTTGCTGTCTCTGTTCGAATTCTGTGAGCGACTTTAATCCGGCATCGTATAATTGCCGTTGACGTTCCAGTTGTTGTGAAGCTATCTCGAGATGGTTTTTTGAAGCGATGAAACTTATACTGTCGGATTGTACAAGTAGTCGATACTGCTTTAATTTGTTTTTAACCTGGTCTAATTTTAATTTCCTTGAATTAGATAATGCTACGGATTGTGATCCTTCTGCCGACGCTTTATCTAAATAGAAGCCAATGGTTGCATCTTTAGCACTGATTTGTTCGCCTACGCGGATAATTTGAGAGGGATCCAGGTATTCTTCTTTGATTTCTGTAATCCGTACAAGGGTGTCGCCTTTTTTAACAATATCGCCATCCTTAACGTTCCACTGAGCAATCCTTCCTGCAATTACACTATTTATTTGCTGAGGTCTCTCCCTCGGATTTAAGGTAGATACCTGGCCAACTGACTGGATAGTTTGTGTCCAGGGTAATGATAGGAGTACCGCAAACGCGATGAACAGGAATAGCACCATGTATTTCTTGCTCGCCTTTGAGCGGTCCGGTCTCATTACCTTTTCAAAAGATTTAAACTTATTGAATTGGCTGGGTGAAATATTCGAATCTAAAAACATATTAGCCTTTTTAATTTTTAAGTTTAATTGACCCCTTGTCAAAATACACCCGCCGTTGACAGTGGCTTGCTAGTATCTCATCGTTAGTTACCACTATCAGCGTAAATTCCTGTTTAGTGTCGGTCAAATATTCTATTACCTGTTGCCTTATCGTTGATTCTATGCCAGCCCAGCCATCTTCAAGTAAAAGCAATTTCGGTTTTATCGCCAGACAGCGGGCAAGCAAGATTTTCTGAACGATGTTGTAGGATAATTTTCGACCTTGGGGATCCAGAAAGCTGTGGTAGCCGTTCTGCTGACTGCGGATATAGTCTGTCAGTCCCACTATCGCGCAAATTCTATCGAGTTCCGCGAGAGTAATCGATTTATTCCCTATTGTGAGGTTATCCTCCAAAGTGCCGCTGAATAATTCTTCATCAGCAAGAAATATGGAGACGTTTTCATGAAGCACCTTTCTGGATATCATTTTAATCGGAACATCATTAAAAAGGATATTTCCTGAAAATTCGTGATAGATACCAGCTAAAATCATAAGCAATGTGGATTTTCCAGAACCTTCTGCACCCATAATGCATATTTTTTCACCGGAAAGGATATGAAGTTGCACGTTTTCAATTACAGGCTTTTCGTTGGTATAGCCAAAAGACAAGTTGTTTATCTTTATATCTAAACCGGTCGCAGCCGAAAAGTCCGTATACATATCAGCTTCAACCTCCTCTTCCTGGGGTTTATCAAGTACCTTGTTTAACTTTTCCAGCGACGTAAGTACGTCATATACTACTTCGAGGCTTACAATCATTTTCTCGACTGAATTGAGTATCGTTATGATTATAATTTCGGCCGCGATGAACTGACCAAGATTGATTTGCTGATTGATAAACAGGTAGGAACCGATAATGAGCATGGCAGCTGTAATGAGAACCTTAAATGCAATCATGACGCGATATTGGGAAAGCAGTACCGAAAAATGCGAATCTCTTGCCGTCAGATAACCATTCACCAGTTTATCAGTCCTGTTGAGATGCAGGTTGTGGTCCTGATTAAACTTAAACGTTTTGATAGCCCGGGAAATTTCTTCGAGCCAATGGGCGACATCGTACTTGTAGTCGGATTCAATGACGCTTGTTTTGAAACCCTTTGCGCTTGTAAAATAAAAGATTAACAGAACCAAAGTGATGATAATTAAAGCAAAAACGATAAATACCGGATGATAAAAGCACAATAAAATCAATCCGAAAACGATCTGGATCGATGCTGACGGAAAATCCAATATCAATTTGGAAAAGCCTTTCTGTAAATTGGCCGTGTCGAAAAAGCGGTTGACCAATTCTGGCAGGTAGTATTCATCAATACTCAGTAGACTAATTCTGGGAATACGATAAGCATAGGAAAATGTAAGGCGAGTGAAAATTCGCTGCTGCATGCGCTCGATGATCCGCATTTGTGCCACATGCAAGATGCCATTTAACAATACCCCAACAATGACAATCCCGATTAGTACGACCAGAGAAGTGCTTAGCGTACCGCCAAATAATAAATTGGTTATGGCCTGTATCCCTAACGGAAGAGAAAGTAAAATAAATCCACTGATAACCGCATAAAAGTAGACGCTCGTGATTTCTTTACGTTCGACATTTATCAACTGATAAAATCGATACAATGCTTTTTGGAGTGAATAGTATTCTATTGCTTTTGTTTTTATTTTCATGGATTTAGTGATACCTGGATGGGTGTAATCAATTATTCAGCAGCTTATCTAGTTTTGAGCTTCATAGCCTATTATTTCAATCCCTGCATTCAGATATATTTTATCAGGATTATGTTGTATATACCTTTGGAATTCAAACAGATCTTTTTGCAATTGAATAATCTGTTTCTCTCTCATTTTTACGATCCGGGAATCATAGCGGCCTGCCGAGGCCTTCATTTCATGATATTTAATTTTAATATGTATAATCTGTGTGATCAATTCTTCAGCATCTTTTGAAGAAAAAATTCCTTTAGCTACCGTGATATCCATTTGTAAATATTCTTATCAATGATTTTTTTTTCTGTGCAAATTTATTACTGGTAATGCATATGTTATCATTTATATTTGTTATGATAATCATAAACTATTTTAATGAACTATACTTTCCACCAGTTACAGGTTTTCTTAAAAATTGTCGAAACAAAAAGCATTACGAAGGCTGCGGTTGAATTATTTCTAACCCAACCTGCTGTTTCAATTCAATTCAAAAACCTGCAAAATCAGTTTGACATCCCTTTGGCAGAAGTGATAGGGAAACAAATACATATCACGGATTTCGGTTATGAGATAGCCGGTATGGCAGAACGTATTATCAACGAGGTTTATGCTATCAATTACAAAACCCTAACCTATAAAGGGATTCTATCAGGGAGACTTAAGCTGGCGATCGTTTCGACCGGCAAGTACATCATGCCCTATTTTTTAACAGAGTTTCTTAAAAAGCATCCGAACATAGAACTCACTATGGATGTAACCAATAGATCAAAGGTGCTAGAGAGTCTTGAAAAGAATGAGATTGACTTTGCGCTGGTTTCGGTCTTACCAGCGAAAATTGAGGTTGAAGAAGAAATATTGATGGAGAACCGGCTTTATTTAATAGGCAATGGACAGGAGAAGTTTACTAAAGTTCCTTATGATAGATCTATTTTCGGAAAGATTCCATTGATCTACCGCGAACAAGGTTCCGGCACCCGGGTTGTGATGGAAAACTTTTTTGAAACCAGTAAAGTGCAGGTCCGAAAGAAAATGGAGCTGACTTCTAACGAAGCGATAAAGCAGGCGGTGATGGCGGGTTTGGGTTATTCGGTTATGCCTTTAATCGGAGTTCATACTGAGTTGTTGACAAATCAATTGCAAATTATTTCTGTTTCCGGCTTGCCTGTTAAATCAGTATGGAGATTGATATGGCTGAAGGATAAGAAGTTATCGCCCGTTGCTCAATCATTTTTAGGCGAAATCAGGCAAAATAAATTAGAAATTCTGGCTAAGAATTTTGGATGGCTGGATAGTTTCTAGTTTATATTTTCCAATACTTTCAAACAAAACAATCGATGTAATCTAATGCCATGTGAATAACCAGACCCAATGCAACCAATCTCAACTTGGGGATAAATAGCAACCCGCAATATATGACCACAGCAATGTAGGAATGCAAAGGATGAAAACCTATGCTACACCTGTTGGGGTCATATATGGGGTTTGCTAGTAAATGATCCAGATCCACAGCCATGGTTGCAATCATAATCAGCCAGGCTTTCAAGCGATTTTTTTTATAAAAAAGAAACGCTGTAATTGCAGGAACTAGAAAATGGAGAACGATGTGGATCATTAAGTCGATCGAAATTAATAAGTTACAGTTATTCCACCACCATAACCCATATCGCTGTCATAGTGAGTAGAGAGAGAGAGATATTTGCTAACAATATAGCGCAGGCCTCCCATATATTCTTTATCTGTGTTTCCCATCATATTCAATCTGATTCTTGGGCTAAGAGGAAAATCTTCTCGCATTAACTGGAAACGGAATTTCCCTTTACTATCAACCCGTGCCTCGGCAATAACCTGCATCGGAAGGTTGTATTGAACTCCGGTTACGAAGGCTTTACGATTATCCTGATTACTTATTTGACCGAACATATTTTTCTCGGACATATTGTCCATAGTATTACGATGATAATCGAAACCTACAAAAGGAAACCACCACTGCATTCTGCCAATAAAACGCCCAAAATAGGTCTCTACTTCATTACCATGATCTTGATTTAAGCCAATCCGCCATTCGGTAGACAGGCGATACCGGGTGTTAGCGAGCATAAACTCACCATCGCTGCCATTACTTTCCAATCCTATTTGTCCCATAGCATGAAACATCCTGTCATCACGGAAAAGCCCGCGCTGAGCTAGTTTTGGATTTGGTATCTCCGGATTTGGCGGGGAGTTCTCATAACTAATGACCCTTCCCATTCCGCTCATCATGTGATACAAGATATGGCAATGGAAGAACCAATCGCCGCCCGGTTCTGTTGCAGCAAATTCGATAGTATCCAGTTCCATAGGCATAATATCCAGAACGTTTTTCATGGGAGCATTTTCGCCCTGGTCGTTTAACACCCGGAAATCATGGCCATGCAGGTGCATTGGATGGCGCATCATACTGTTGTTGAACAAGATAATTCTTAAATTCTCACCTTTTTTAATCAGGATCTTATCGGATTCAGAAACTGTTTTATTGTCAAGGGTCCATACATAACGGTTCATATTCCCCGTAAGATCGAACCTTATTTCTCTCATAGGCCCAGCCGGAAGAGTAGTGTTTTTTGGATCGCGCAGCATGTTATAGTTCAATGTCACGATATCTGCGGTGCTGCCGTCCATTTCTGACATATCATGACCGGAGTGATCCATCGGCATATCCTTGTCGTTCATGTTCATTTTAGCGGCAGTGTCGGCAGGTACTTCTTCTTCCACATTCTCGGGACCTGTTATTTCAGGATACATCACCGTGTTCATGTCCATAATCTGATTTTGCATTCTCATACCATCCATTTGCACCATATTGCCCTGCATGTCCATCATCTCATTCATCATCTTCATGCCTGCGAAATATTTCAAACGTGCCATGGGTTCAGCAGGGACTTTAGGTCCGCTGCCCAGCCATAAAGAGGTCGATTTTGTACGATCTTCTGACGTGGCCAGAAACTCATAACTTTTATCTTCCGGTATGGTGACCACCACATCATAGGTTTCGGAAACCGCTATGATCAGCCTGTCGACTTCAACTGGCTCGACGTCATTACCATCGGTTGCAACCACCGTCATTTTGCCTCCAGAATATTTTAACCAGAAATAAGTTGAAGCTCCTGCATTGGCCAGGCGAAGACGAACTTTATCTCCAGCTTTAAATTGACGATGTTCGCTTTGATTTTTGCCATTAATTAGAAACCGGTCGTAATATACATCGCTAACATCCATGGCATTCATCCGTTTCCATTCATTTGCCACCTTTACTTTGAAATAACCGCCCTTTATTGCTTCGGAATAACTTTGAGTAGCGCCCTTTTGAATGGCAAACCAGTCTGTAGCGGCGTGCAGGCTTCGGTCAACTTCTTTTGGATTCATATCAGTCCACTCGCTCAATGTGATCGGAATGGTAGGTATGTCCCATTCTTCTCTTTTATTCATAATAAAGGATCCATACATACCAATTTGTTCCTGTAAACCGGAATGGCTATGGTACCAGTGAGTGCCATTCTGAATAATAGGAAACTTGTAAATATGTGTCGCTCCTGGCTCGATTGGCATCTGTGTCAAGTAGGGCACACCGTCATACTTGTTGGGTAGAAATAGACCATGCCAATGAAGTGAGGTTTTTTCTTTTAAGCGGTTATGGACATGAATCTCGGCCGTGTCACCCTCGGTAAAGGTTAGTGTTGGCATTGGAATCTGGCCGTTTACTGCAATTGCACGTTTGGATTTGCCCGTGAAATTTACCGTTGTATCTGCGATATATAAGTCATAGCGAACTGTACGTGGGGGAGTGTTATTTGGAATCGTCCGAATAGTACCAAGATTGGCCTTTGCGATTTTCATTGGATCCATCTCTTCTTCACCTTCCAGACTATCTTTTCCAGCCATCGGCATTTCGTGACCCTCATGACCTTCAGAAGGTTCTGAAACCGGTTTAACTGGTGCAGGGGCAGCCTGTTTTTTTTCAGGCATGGTCATTCCGTCCATGTTTTCCTTCTTAGCGGGCGTAGTTTTTTTAGCCGGCACAGGGCTGGCCTTTTTAGCAGGGCTGGCGGGTTTTGCAGCCGGCGCTTTTTTAGCAGGAGCAGGTGTTTTAGGTTTAGTCGCCTTCTGCGCCACAAGCTTCATCCCACATTTAGGACAATTACCGGGTTTGTTAGATTTCACCTCCGGATGCATGGGGCAGGAGTATATTAATTGTAGGGCGGCAGAAATCGAATGCGAATGGTCAGGACGTTCCGCAAATAATCTTTGCTCGAAGCAAAGAAGGACTATAATTAAGAGAAGCTTATTCATCTTTTTTATTTTATTTTTCTATTCGCGCGCTTCGGAGATAGAAATTTCATTTCTGGTTTTATCTAACCAGTCTTTTAATAGTTGTTTATCCTTTTCCGAGAGTATGGCGGCCCGGTGTATGAAGGTATAAGAAGGCAGTGGCATGCTTTCGTCCTCAATGGCACCTTGCATAGCCTTTAGCTTACTAAGCTTTCTGCGCTTAGAATAGTTTGCAAAATCATCAAAATTCAGTTCCTCTTTTCCTTCTTCTACGTGTGATGCCATCCACCATGCCCCAGGCTGCAAGGTTGAATACCAGGGATATCGGGTATTGTTACTATGACAGTCATAACAGGAATTTTGCAGTATGGCCTGCACATTATCTGGGACATCGATTGTTGTAGCAATGTTTGAAGTTTCAACCTGCACGCTCTCATTGCGCGCAGGCTGAAAAAACTGAATAACAACCAGAATACTTAATAAGACAACTAATCCTATTTTTGTTCTGCTCATTGTTTAATTAAGTTCCTCTTTCACAGTTCCACAGGTAAGCATCTCCTGTCCCAGATAAGGGTTTTTAACTTCTTTAGTTTCACTCAGCCAATTAGCCCCCTTGTTGTTGTTATACATTGGACAGTTTGTGTAGTAAAGTTTTTGTCCGGCACCTGTAGCTTTTACCAATTCGTAAATTTCATCGCTTAAGGTCTCAAAATGCTCACGCTGATGAACAAGGTTACCTGCATTTGAAGCAATGTGCTCCGCATGTTCGATTGCATCAGCTTCGATATCAGCGAACACTTTACTTTGGTCCGCATTAAATGCTGATTTATCTATCGCTTTTAAGGCATTAGCTAATTCTGTTGCAGTCGATGCAGCTTCTTTGTCATTATCATTCGTAAGCGCATTCTTGATTTTGAGATAACCAGCCAAAATATCATCAGCAGGCATTTTACTTTCTGTTGTTACGTTGTCGGTTGTAGCTGCCGTAATTGTACTGTCCGAAACTTCATTTTTAGTTGCATCATTGTTGCATGCAGCAAAAATAATTGATACAAGAGTTAGGCTTAAAATAAAGGTTTTCATGTTTTGTGTTTTATTTATGGTTCGTGTAATTCCTCAAGAAATATGCCGGAAGATATTTAATTTACTTAATAGCAGAAAAGGCATCGGCTATTAATGCCGATGCCTTAAAACGATTAGTTTATTTAATGGTTTCTACAACTTTACCACAGGTAAGCATAGCACTTCCATAATATGGGTTCTTTATCGCACTAGAACTGCTCAGCCAGCTTCCTTTTGCCATTGGGCAATAAGCTTTATAGACTGGTTCTTTGTTTAGTTTTGCGGATTTAGCCAATTCATACATTTGATCAGAGAAACCAGAGAAATATTCCCTTTGCTTTTTAATGTCTTTGGTAGCAGCGATTTTTGCAGCATCCTTTACCAGGCTTGTACGGCCTGCCTCAGGCAGCGTAGTGTCGTCAGCCACCGATTTGACAAATGCAACGGCTTTGGTATTCGCCAGACTTGCATTTCCACTTACCAGAGCATCCTTAATCGCGTAATATTGTGCGAAAATATCAGAAGTTTTTTCTTGTCCAAAGCTGGTCTGCACAAGGGTTGTTGCAATTAGTGCAACGGTCAATAATATCTTTTTCATGATAATTAATTAATAAGCGAACCACCATGCTGTGCATGATATGTTCAATGATTTGTTTAAAATAAATGTGTAAGATGAATATTAAGATAGGATTTTAACCTACAAAAGGATTCAGATACGGAAGGTACAGTTGCGAATAAAAGCTGGAATTGACTGATTTGGGGGTGGAGAATCCTTAAGTACACTAATCTCTCTCAGATTACTATTAATAATCCCGGGATGGTTATAAACGCTCAGTGGTATACTTAAACCTAAGGTGTGAAATTGATAGACTGTAGATGAAGCTTTAGGCGATTCTTTTACGGTAAGTTTATGTTGTTTATCCTTGCAGCAGTCGGGCGAAATGCCTTTTTCCATGCCGCAATTATTGCATTTTTCGGATTCACTTTGAGAAAATCCCCAATTTGTCAGCTGACCCATGCAGAAATGGATATCCACTGTCGCTCCGGAAGAAACGCCAAGATAGAAGAAAGCTAATATAGTAAGGAATACCTTTTTCATTTAGGGTTCTCTGTTTGGATTGTCAAAGATAATCTATAATTGACATGAGTATTTATATAACTCAGGGATTTTTTTACATAATTTCCATTTATCTACGATATAAATAGCAATTCTGGTTTTCCCGGTTTGAATTTGTTGGAAATATCGAAGCAAAATTTAGGCCAGAATAAACGCGTCTTTGAGAACCTGCATGGTTAGGATGTACCCTTTCCTGCGCGGAAGATTAATTATCATAATAGTGGAGCGAAGCATAAAATATGTATGAGTTTAGTATCATGAAAAATACTGCTGGAAGCGTAACCAAAAGAGAATCTCTAATTTTTAGTCGGACTATGACACCCAGGAGCATTAATATTGCTAGCCCTCCCGCTGAAACGAGTAAAATCGAATGATATTTCAAACCTATGAGCAACCCTACTGCCCCAAGTATTTCCAAAACTGCAGTAAGAGGTCCCACTTTTTCAAGTCCGAAACGTTTGAACTCATTTTTCATTTCGTCTGATCTGAAATATGCAATTCCATAAATCAAAAAAGATAGGCTGGAAATAAAAATCAGGATTTTAAGTAAATTCATTATACAAATTGTAATGATATGGCAGCAATGGAAAGACAAAGGATTAGCAGAAACAAAGAAGGGATATGCTTTTGCCAGGGATTGCTGGCTTTAAAATGGAAATATTGTGCTGAAACCATAAGTAGAGCTATGGCAAGGGCCGGGACAAGTACTAAGGACGGATACCAAATGCCAGCGACAAGCAGTGTTGATAAAGCTATTTTAGCCGCCCCCACAATGTTACGGGTTAAGTCACTCAAACCGTATTGTTTAAATTCCTTTACAATATTATCAAAACGGAATATCCAAACATATCCAATTGACAATGCGACTATTATTTGAGCAATGATAGAGTAATTAGTCATAATTTAAGTTTTTTTAAGTGAATCTTGTCTTCAAGTTTGTATAAATAAATCTGTTCTTAACAGTCTTGCGATTTGCGGAAACTTCTTCAGCCCAATATTTTAATTTAACCATAGGCTTAGCAGGAACCTTAAAGCCCGCAGCCATCAAGCTAGTGTTAATTTAGTGAAATATTGAACGTTTACGAAAAATTGCTTTCTCAGATTTGATTTAATAAATTTTATATCGTAATATTGCAATAAAATGGGAATAACTAAAACAGAGATATTTACGGAAGAACAAAACAGACTCGCCATGTTGTTAAAAGCGATCGCCCATCCGGCGCGTATAGCAATTCTTCAGCGGATCATGATTGTTAATACGTGCATCTGCGGAGATCTTGTAGGCGAATTAGGATTGGCTCAGGCTACCATTTCTCAGCATCTCAAGGAATTGAAGAATGCCGGGCTCATCCAGGGTACAATTGAAGGGGCGAGTGTTTGCTACTGCATTAACCCTACTGCCTGGGATTTATTAAAGAACGAATTAAGCCTTTTCCTTTCAACTTATAAAGGACCCGCTAACTGCTGCTAAAAAAATTTGAATATAATGAACGTAATATTGCAATAAACCTTTTATTAAAATGAATAATTCACAAACATTAAACTGGCAGTCGTTCAAGGAACAATTGCTCTTAAATCCAGGGCTTGACCTGCAATTCGAATACGCAGAGAATAAGTTAGTAGAAGCTTCTTATCACATCACTGAAATAAAACAAGCGCCTATTGTATCTGTCGACTGCGGAGGGGTAATGAATAGCTGGACTGAAATTATTGTTCAATTATGGGAGCCCGGCGAGAAACAGCAGGAAAGAGCCATGAAAGTAAGAAAAGCTCTTTCAATAATTGAGGTGGTTGAAAATAAACTAGCTTTAAATCCACAAGCGACTGTCAAAATTGAGTTCGGTAATTCGCAGTTTGATACCCGTCAGATGTTTCCGGGAGAAATTAAGATCGAGGGAGAAAATCTAATCGTTGATTTGCGTCCGGATGCTGTTCAATGTAAAGCGATCGGAAGAGGTGGATCGTGTGGGACTAACGAGAAAGGTGAGGAAGTCTGTGCTCCGGCTTCAGGTGTTATTAAAAGCATAGCTGCGGTAAAAAATCCCGTGGTCGCTGAAAGTTGCGCCCCTGGATCTGGATGTTGTTAAGCAAGCACTGCCATTGTCAACTTTCAGTTTTCCGTTTTCCGTTTTCAGTTTTCCGTTTTCCACTTTTACCTTTTATCGATTATGTCAGCAACCAACTGCGCACCAGCATTAGAAAGAAAGAAATTAGGCTTTCTCGACCGATACCTGACCTTATGGATTCTACTTGCGATGGTGCTTGGAGTAGGCATTGGATTTTTCATCCCATCCTCCTCTGTTTTTATAAATTCTTTTTCCAGTGGTACAACAAACATTCCTCTTGCAATTGGATTAATTTTGATGATGTACCCCCCACTGGCTAAAGTTAAGTACGAGAATATGGGCGAGGTTTTTAAAGACACCCAGGTTTTGGGTGCATCGTTGTTCCTGAACTGGGTTATCGGGCCAATTCTGATGTTCTTCCTGGCGATTTTCTTTCTGAGAGATTACCCCGAATATATGGTTGGGCTGATATTAATTGGATTAGCCAGGTGCATAGCAATGGTGGTCGTCTGGAACGATTTGGCGGAAGGTAATCGGGAATACGGCGCGGGACTGATTGCTTTGAACAGTATATTTCAAGTGCTGCTTTACAGCGTTTACGCCTATGTATTCATAACGGTTTTACCGCCTTATTTCGGGCTTGAGTCACTGCAAATAGATATTTCTATAGGCCAGATAGCAGAAAGTGTTGGAATTTACCTGGGCATTCCATTTGCCTTTGGGATTATTAGCCGTTATACCCTCATTAAATTAAAAGGCGAAGAGTGGTTCCAGACTAAATTTGTTCCTTTTATATCTCCAATAACATTAATCGCATTACTTTTTACAATCGTGGTGATGTTCAGCCTGAAAGGTGAACTGATTGTGCAAATTCCGATGGATGTAGTAAGAATCGCTATTCCTTTAGTGATCTATTTCGTAGTCATGTTCCTGGTTAGTTTCTTTGCAGGGAAATATTTCGGCGCTGACTATTCAAAAAGCACAGCTATTGCTTTTACGGCAACCGGTAATAATTTTGAACTCGCAATCGCGGTAGCTATCGGAGTTTTCGGAATCAATTCCGGGCAGGCATTCGCGGGTGTTATCGGTCCATTGGTCGAAGTTCCTGCATTAATTGCCTTGGTAAATGTTGCTTTTTGGTTACGGAAGAAATACTACACACCTGTCACTACACTAAACTAATTAAGATTATCTCATGAGAATAGCATTGTTTTCTGATATACACGCGAACCTTCCTGCACTGGAAGCATTTTTTAAAGACCTAGAAACACGAAATACTGATGCAGTGTATTGTCTGGGCGACCTGGTGGGATACAATATCTGGCCCAATGAAGTAATCAACGAAATTAGAAAACGTGGTATCCCCACCATAACAGGAAATTATGATTTTGGTGTAGGCCGAAGCAGTGATGATTGCGGATGTGCCTATCAAACAGAAAAGGATAAGGAAATGGGCAAAGTTTCCATTTCGTATACTAATGAAGTAATTAATACCGAAGAACGGGCTTATTTAAGAACCTTACCCTCACACATTCGGTTGGAGTTTATTCTTGATGGAGTAAAGCGAAATATTCTCTTTGTACATGGTAGCCCGCGGAAGGTCAACGAGTATCTGTTTGAAGATCGCCCGGAAAAAAGCATGATGCGCATAATGGAAGAGGCTGAAGCAGACATTATGTGTTTTGGTCATACACATAAGCCTTATCACAGAATTTTAAATTCTGGGGACGAAGCAAACGTGCATTTCCGACACGCGATAAATATCGGATCAGTCGGTAAACCTAAAGATGGGGACCCCAGGGGAGGTTATGTGATTCTTTCCATAAACACGGATAGTTCGGTTACAAACAAAGACAGCATTAACGTGGAGTTTATCAGATTTGAATATAATGTCGAAAAGGCAGCCAGAGCCGTTGAAGAAAGTCCGCTTCCAAATGAATATGCAGATATGTTAAGAAAGGGATAATATTAGTTCAAACACATGTTAAGGTGATATTATCATTGTTCTCCGCCTTGCAGAAGATCTGCTGAAGAAAACAAATCAATCTGGCCAGTTCCATCTATAGAGATTGCTCGTAATCCGAAATTACAGCCTCAGAATCCTGGTATTAATTATTAGAGTAGATTGAGAAAGTGCGTCACCCACAATAAGGTGCCGCGCTTTTTCCTATTCATACACCATTCTATAGGTGAAATGTTGTGGATTATATTGTTAAGCTGCAACGGCCATTTCTTCACAAGCCTCAGCGCATCTGCGGCAAGCCTCTGCACACTCACGGCAATGGTCCATACCCATCGAAGCATGTTTTTCACATTCTTCAGCACAAGCTTTACAAGCATCAGCACATATCCTGCACATCTGGGAGCTGTAGTCACTGCCAAGGCTCATTATTTCAAAAGATGCGCGACAGATGGCAGCGCACTGCATGTCAAGTTCAATACACCTGACCATCATTTTAACGTCGTCTTCTTTTAAGCATTCGCTTGCGCAATGGTTGCAAGCTACTGCACATGCTACACAAGCATCAATGCAGTCCTGAAATTTTTGGTGTGCCATAGTTTATGATTTTTATTGTGATTAAAAGTGTTCAAACTTGGAATTTTATTCCGTTTCCAATTCTTTTAATAGTTGTTTCATCTCCGATATTTCCTTTTCCTGAGCCTTGATGATTTCTTCGGCTAGCTTTTTAACTTTTGGGTTCTTTAACTGTGCTTCCTGACTAACCAGTATTGCAGATGAATGATGAGGAATCATCGCTTTCATGTATTGTTCATCCGCTATCAGTGTCTGAGTTCTCAGGAAACTTAATGAAAGAATAAATACTGCGATGCTTGTGATTGTAATTATGGTATTCAGTTTTTTATTATTGTACATCGTGGGCATGAGAGCAAGCATGAGTAGCGCCATTGGAGAAACCATAAGTAGCGTCATATAAAATCGGGAGGTACTTAAATAAATGTGCTCAAACCTATCCACGTTCAAGAACATCACACCATACATTATTACAAAAGATGCCAGAAGCATTATTAGGAATTTCTTATACATAAATATGTTTTTTGACCTTCAATACTTATAATACATCCTGCAAAAAAAAATTGTTTTGATTTTCGCGAAATACTCACAGGACTTACTTAGTCCAGGTTCTACTGTTTCAGGAAGGGTGACCTTATTCTTTATCAAGAAAGTGGGATGATTTTTCTTTTTGCAGGATTATCGGGTTCCGACAAAGATATTTCTAACACCCGCTGATTCTTTCCAATCAGAGATTTTAAATGAGCCCGCCATTCTCCGAGCGTTTGGAGGTTTAACTGGACGGCCTGCATTTCCAGTAAGTGATTTTGTTTAATCGCCGGCAGGAAAAAATCATTCATCAACTTTTGATGAAGCGTGTTTCATCTTCAAAAAAGAACTCATCAGCTAGCCATCCTTTATTTTCAAGGTATAACTCCTGAAGTTCAGAAGATAATTGAGGGTCTTTAGATGGTTCCATGGCAATTTCCTTTTAGCCAGAATTAATTTGGCAGGAAGGTATTGTTAATGACCATAATCATACGTTTGCATGATATGGGTAAATCTTGATGCGGAATCCTATGTCCGACCTTTGTTAAGTCTTTGTGTTTTTTATGTTAACTAATCCGCAGGATTATGGAATTGAAAGACTTGTGAAGTGTTTTAAAGATTGTTTTTCCCGGAAGAAACTCTGTTTAATTATACATTAATTTTTTTGGTAAGCTTCTTGTTAAGTTAGTATTTCAAAACAAAGCTATTAAGGCCTAAAAAGAAAGAATGAAAATATCCAGAGCCAAATATTGCTTATTAGTAATTCCATTTCTTTTAACTTCCTGTTTTAAGGAGTATAAGGGCAAAATAAATATCGACGGTTCCAGTAGTGTCTATCCTGTAACAGAAGCAGTTGCCGAAGAATTTCGAAAAATTGAACCTGATATTAGGGTAACTGTCGGGATATCGGGTACCGGCGGCGGATTCAAGAAATTCCTTCGCGGGGAAACCGATATTAGTAATGCTTCCCGTCCAATTAGTGAAAGTGAATTGGAAATTAGCCGGGAAAATGGAATAGAGTTCATAGAAATCCCTGTTTCTTATGACGGGATGGCGATTGTAGTTAGTCCTAAGAACGATTTTGTTGATTATGTCACCGTTGAAGAGCTAAAGAAAATGTGGTCTCCTGAAAGTCAGGATAAGATCAACACCTGGAAACAAGTCCGTGATTCCTGGCCGGATGTTCCCTTAAACTTATATGGTGCGGGAACTTCTTCTGGTACTTACGATTTTTTCACAGAAGCGATTAATGGCAAAGCAAAAGCGTCACGTGGTGATTACACGGCCAGTGAGGATGATAATGTGCTGGTACAGGGAGTTTCGTCAGATCAATATGGGCTTGGATATTTTGGGTTAGCATATTATTCCGAAAACAAAGAGAAGCTAAAATTAGTTCCTGTCAAAGTGGACGAGACTTCGGAAGCAATATCTCCTACAAAATTAACTGTCGAAAGCGGACAATATCAACCTTTGTCGCGTCCGGAATTTATTTATGTCAATGTTAAATCCGCTTCCAATCCGCATGTGAAAAAGTTCGTCGAATTCTACCTGGCAAATGCAGCGGAACTGGCAGAAGAAGTTGGATATGTTGCATTGCCCGCCGCGGCATATCAATTGTCATTAGAGCGGTTTAAAAATAATACCACAGGTTCAGTTTTTGAAAATAAGTCTACGGTAGGGGCAAACCTGCTTGAACTTTTATCCAATAAAGAATAAGTATGGCAACAATAAGAAGGTCGGAAAAGGTCATAGAAGTAGTAATGATTCTATGCAGCCTCGTTTCGGTGCTTACTACCATTGGTATTATAATAGTTCTGTCTGTTGACACCGTTAAGTTCTTCAAAGATGTTTCCATTATTGCTTTTCTTACTGATACTCAATGGACACCACTCTTCGAAGATAAACACTTTGGAATCTTACCGCTTTTATCAGGAACACTTTTAACCACTTTTATTGCTATCCTTCTTGCTGTACCGGTAGGAATAACCATTGCGGTTTATCTCAATGAATATGCTTCCAGGAAATTTACAAGCATAGTAAAGCCAATACTGGAAGTTCTCGCAGCGATTCCTACTGTAGTGTATGGATTTTTTGCACTACAGTTTGTTACTCCGATGCTTCAGCAAATAATCCCGGGATTATCAGGATTTAATGCATTGTCGCCCGGACTGGTAATGGGAGTGATGATCATACCATATATCACATCTCTTAGTGAAGACGCATTAAGAGCTGTCCCGAAATCACTTAGAGAAGCATCCTACGGACTCGGGGCAAACCGGTTTCAGACCGCTTTTAAAGTAATTGTACCTGCTGCTAATTCGGGGATAATAGTATCAGTTATCCTGGCAATTTCCCGCGCACTTGGAGAAACCATGATCGTAGCAATCGCCGCAGGGCAGGAGCCAAAACTAACGTTTAATCCATTGGAATCCGTTGAAACGATAACCACTTACATCGTCCAGGTTAGTATGGGCGATGTGCCACAGGATTCAATGGAGTACCGCACCATATTTGCTGCGGGTATCACACTTTTCATTTTCACTTTTCTTTTGAACAATATCAGCTATTGGATGAGGAAAAAATACAGCCAGCGTTATGAGTAAGAAAAGATTGATTTCTGCTAATACCAAGGATAAAATATTCAATGCCTTCGGAATGTTTTGCACCTTCTTTGCGCTATTAATTCTGGTGATATTATTTGCTGATATTTTGATAAAAGGAATAGGAAGAGTAAACTGGTCGTTCTTCGTAAATTTCCCATCACGGCATCCAGAACAATCGGGTATTTTCACGGCTCTCGCCGGTATGTTTAGTTTGCTATTATTCACTATCATTATAGCACTTCCAATAGGAATTATGTCTGCAATATATCTTCAGGAGTATGGAGCAAAGAACAGATTTGCTAAAATCGTCGAGATTAATATTTCAAATCTAGCGGGTGTTCCTTCGATAATTTATGGAATCCTGGGACTAACTATATTTGTAAGGGCGCTTGGACTGGGAAACAGTATTTTAGCAGCCGCGCTTACTTTGGCCCTCCTTATCATGCCTGTCATTATCGTGGCAACACGCGAAGCGATTAAAGCGGTTCCTGATTCCTTAAGAGAGGCGTCATATGGCATGGGAGCGACGAGGTGGCAAACAGTTTCCAGGGTCGTAATACCAGCATCTTTAGGCGGAATTCTAACGGGTATTATTCTTTCTATCTCAAGGGCAATTGGTGAAACCGCACCTCTGATTGTGGTAGGAGCTTTGGCTTACGTTCCATTTATACCTGAGGGGCCGATGGACCAGTTCACTTCTCTGCCTATTCAAATTTATAACTGGACATCGCGTCCACAGCAAGGTTTCATTGAAAATGCCGCTGCTGGAATAATAGTCTTACTGATCTTTACTTTTATGTTAAATGGGATAGCCATTTATCTTAGAAACAAATGGTATAAAAAAACAAGTTTATAATGGAAGAAGAGTTAGGAAAATACAAGCTGGAAACGAAAGATCTTAGTTTGTATTATGGTACCAAGCAGGCACTTAAAGAGGTATCTATTAAGATCTTGCCGAATACTGTAACAGCTTTTATAGGCCCTTCAGGATGTGGTAAATCCACCTTTCTGCGTTGTTTTAATCGTATGAACGACCTGATTTCTGATGTGAAAATAACCGGACAGGTTTTGATCGATGATATCGATATATATAATGACGACATTGATGTCTATGAATACCGTAAAACTATTGGAATGGTATTTCAAAAGCCAAATCCTTTTCCTAAGACTATATTTGAAAATGTAGCATTTGGTTTACGCATCAATGGAGAGAAATCAAAAGCTGTTTTGGAAGAAGCTGTAGAGAGTGCTTTACATCAGTCGGCATTGTGGAATGAAGTAAAAGATAACCTGCACAAGTCTGCTTTAGCTCTCTCCGGAGGACAGCAGCAGCGTTTATGTATTGCAAGGGCGATTGCAGTGAAGCCATCGGTATTGTTAATGGATGAACCTGCCTCGGCGCTTGACCCGATTTCAACAGCTAAAATTGAGGAGCTTATTTATGATTTGAAGAAAGACTTTACAATTGTAATTGTGACGCATAATATGCAGCAGGCGGCGCGGATCAGCGACAAAACCGCTTTCTTTTATTTAGGCGAATTGATAGAGTACGATAAAACTGATAAGATCTTTACTAATCCTTCGAAAGATGCTACGCAGAATTATATTACGGGACGGTTTGGTTAAATTTAGATGAAATAGTTGTTGGTTGTTGGTTGTTAGTTTTTGGGAGGGGACAGGTATGTTTGCCGGCCCATGATCAGCTAACATATTCACACCAATGCGTAAATAAAAATTCGTTTGGTACAGAAGACCAACAAAAACATGTATACACCAAATAGTAAACAATAATTCGTTAGGTACGGCAGTCCAACAACCAACAACCAACAACCAACAACCAACAACCAACAACCAACTCACTATGACACATCTGGAAAAAGAATTAAAAGCATTAAAGGGAGACACAGTCGAGATGTGGCAACTAGTTTTAAGCCAGCTGCAAAAAGCTTCTCATTCTCTTCAAACATTCGACAAGGATTTTGCGCATGAAGTTGTTGCTAATGAAAAGCGTGTTAATTCAATGGAACTGAATATTGACCGGGACTGCGAAAATATCTTTGCACTTTATAATCCGGTTGCTGTGGATCTGAGGCTGGTTCTTGCAACCTTAAAAATTGTAAATAATCTGGAGCGGATTGGAGATATTGCCGAAGGCATCAGTCTTTTCATTATAAGTGAGAAGGAAACCTTTGATAAATCTTTGTTAAAATCTACGCGCTTTAATGAGATGTTTGAAGGTGCAATCAAAACCGTAGAAGATGTACTTAAGGCTTTCGAAACAGAAGATACCAAGCTTGCGCGAAGTATATTTAAACAGGACGAGATCCTGGATGAAATAAATGTGGAAGCTAACAAAAATATAGCCGTATTTATCACCAATAATCTGGAGAAAACTGAGCAGGCCCTGAACGTTCTTTCTATTATCCGCCGCTTAGAGCGGGTGGGCGATCAAAGCAAAAACATAGCCGAAGAAATAATATTTTATCTCGAAGCAAAGGTGTTGAAGCATGTAAAATAATTAGATGTTCTGTAAAACTGGTGTGTGTTAGGTGTTTTATAAAAGAGAAAGCCCTTATGAAAAGGGCTTTCCACTCAACCAAACTAAACTATTTATTAACTATACCTTCTCGGCATTGAAGCCTACTTCTTTTATAGATGCTATAATTTCGTTTTCTGAAGCATCAGCAGGCACAGTAAGTGTTTTCTGAGGATCCTGTAAATCTACTTCCCAATTACCTTCACCGAGCGCTTTATCTAACACAGGGGTAACGGTAGCTAAGCATCCTGTGCATTTAATGTTTGTTTTGAATTTTAATGCTTCCATCTTTTTGATTTTAAATTCTCTTAATCTTTTTCTTATACAAATTTAGCTCTGATCGGGGCTTTGTTCCTTATAGAATTCCTTTAATGAATTATATAATTTCCTGTACTTTTAATTGAAGATTATAATTTTGTTGCCCTTAGTCTTAAACTATTGCTGACAACCGATACTGAACTTAGAGCCATAGCTGCACCGGCTATCATAGGATCCAATAGAAATCCATTAAATGAATACAGAACACCAGCAGCTAAGGGAATACCGATAACATTGTAAATAAAGGCCCAGAAAAGATTCTGTTTAATAGTTGAAAC
>NZ_JBASJU010000104.1:0-5202 GCF_049655485.1 Daejeonella sp. | reverse complement strand
GTTGTTCGATCGGAAATAATACCGGAGTATCCACCGAGGGCGTCAATCTCACGGACTATCTGACCTTTGGCAACACCGCCCATAGCCGGATTACAACTCATCTGTGCAATGGTTGCCATGTTCATGGTGATGAGTAGGACTTTGGATCCGAGATTTGCGGCTGCTGCTGATGCTTCACATCCTGCATGGCCTGCACCGACTACTATTATATCGTATTTATCAAACATTTTTTCATGTTCCACGTGGAACCATTTAATATACTTAATTTATTTATTCAATGTTTCACGTGAAACACGTGAAAATAACGAACTGAGGGCTGCGACAACCCACACACTTTCAAGGATAACAAAAGGATAAAAGCTAATCATGTAGGCGGAAATTCCACACAAGGCAGCGCCCAAGATGTTTAAAAGTATATACCACAAATTCGAAGTTGATAAAACACCTTTTAAATTAAGGAGGAATGCAATTAAAAGTAAAGTCACCCCTATTGATCCGATAATATCTGACTCGCTCATTACTTTAATCAGTTAACTCCAGCCACCTAAAAGTTTTATCTTCGATTTGCTGGTTCTTAATTTTTATGCCCTCAGCGATATCATTCAATTCTTGATGATCTACAAGACCTGAGTTCAATTGTTCTGTTAATGATAACACTTCAACCTCTAACGCTTTAATACCGGCTTCAATATCTTTTAATTCTTTTTCTTCTTTAAAAGACAGCTTTTTCTTTGGGTGAATTGTAACCTCTTCCTTAGGAGTTGGCAGTGCGGTGAGCTTTGCCGGCTTTTTATCTTCCTCTTGCTCCAACCTGTATTCGGTATAATTTCCAGAATATATTTTAACATTTCCATCTCCCTCAAAAACAAATAATTGATCTGTCAAACGATCTATCAAATACCTGTCATGTGAAACCAAAAGTAAAATTCCCGGAAAATTAATCAAAAAGTCTTCTAAGACATTTAGTGTATCGATATCCAAGTCGTTGGTGGGTTCATCCAAAATCATAAAATTCGGGTTCTTCATCAAGACCCGCATTAACTGAAGCCTTTTTTTCTCCCCCCCGCTTAATTTGTTTACGAAGCCGTACTGTTTTGCTGGAGGAAACAGGAAGTGTGTTAGAACCTGACTAGCGGTTAGATTCTTGCCATCAGCCATTGTTATATATTCGGCCACATTCTTCACTACGTCTATGACCCTTTCATCATCTTTAAATTCAAGCCCACCCTGTTTATAATACCCAAAAACAGTAGTTTCTCCAACGGCTACATTACCATGGTCCGATTTAATGTTACCAGAAATAATATTTAACAGCGTGGATTTTCCGGTACCATTTTTTCCTGCAAGACCAATTCTATCTCCTTTCTTAAACGTGTAAGAAAAATCCCTCATGACCGTAAGGCCGTTAAAAGACTTAGTTACTTTGTCCAGTTCAAGTATTTTATTTCCCTGACGTGACACATTTACACTTAACTCAAGGTTGGATTTAAGGGTCCTTCCTTTGGTTTTTTCTTCGAGATCGTAGAAGCTATCTATCCGCGATTTAGATTTGGTCGTCCTGGCTTTAGGCTGTCGACGCATCCATTCTAATTCTTTTTTAAGAAGATTTACATTTTTGTTGAATGAAACATCGTCGGCTGCATTTTGCTCTGCCTTCCTCTCCAGATAATAGCTATAGTTACCATTAAAGTTCTGCAGTTTCCCCCTATCAAGTTCAATAATTCTCGTTGATACATTATCCAGAAAATAACGATCATGGGTGACAAGAATCACGCTTTTTTGCCCGCTAGTCATATAATTTTCCAACCATTCAATAGTTTCAATATCAAGGTGATTGGTGGGTTCATCCAGCAGATAAACATCGGGGTCATCTATCAGCAGTTTTGCCAAAGCCAAGCGTTTTCGCTGCCCCCCGGATAGAGTAGATATTTTTTGATCTAATCTCTGGATACCAAGCCGTCCAAGGATAGTCTTGATTTCGTACTCATACTCCCAAGCATTCTCAGAACTGAGCTCATCCATTAATTTATGAAGTAGATTATCATCGGTAACTTCTTGATTAACAGCCTCTTCATATTGACGAATGAGTTGTTGGCGAGAGTTTCCGATGCTATAAATAAAGTCACTAATACTAGCTTGATCGTTAAATTGTGGGTCTTGTTCAAGATAGCCGATACGGAGATCCCGCTCAGTGACCACCTTGCCTATACTTGGAGCAAGCATTCCGGAAAGTATTTTCAGCAAAGTAGACTTCCCTGTTCCGTTTATTCCCACAAGAGCTACACGCTCACCCTTATTTATTCCAAAATAAAGTTCTGAAAATAACCAGTTGTCATTGAAAGAGTGTCCTAATTGTTCTGTTGATAAAATACTCACGCTAAATCTTTTTTATTTTATTGGGGTAATGACTATGCAATTTGCTGGATAAAAATACTCTACAAATAGAAAACACTTCCTCTGCATATCCTGCAAAGGTACAAATTAGATCTCTGGAATAATGTTGTGAGTTTAAACTGAGATTGAGGCCGACTAAAGTAAAAAACCTCCAAAAACTACACCGTTGCGGGGCTGATAAGGAAAATTAATAGCCAAGTTTACCCAGGTAATAGTTCTCCTTGCTTGTCATAAGATTTTTAGCTGACTTTCCTTTATCAGGATAACCGAGAAGATGAAGCGTTCCATGTATCATCACCCGATGTAATTCGTCCTGCATTGGTACATTAAAAGTGATTGAATTTTCGTGTACTCGTTCTATGCTTATGAAGATATCTCCAACTATCTCATCCTTTTTATCACTGTTGTCGAAAGTAATAATATCGGTGAATGTGTCGTGCTTTAAATACTGCTGGTTAATGGAAAGGAGGTATGTATCAGTGCAAAATATAAAATTCAACTCTTTCAGTTTCTGACCTTCGTCAAGTATAGTGTTTCTCAACCAGGTCCGTAAAAGACCTTTGTGTTTTATATTAAATGATACCTCTTCAGAGAAAAAATAGATAGGAAGCTGTGGCATTAAAGTTTAAAATGAAGCTCTAGCTCATTCCCTTTTGAATTAAATATGCATTGATCAGCAAGGCGTTTTATAATAAAAACACCTCTTCCAGTCAGATTTTCAAGATTCTCTGGTGCTGTAGGATCAGGGATATTGTTGAAATTAAATCCGTCCCCTTCGTCCGATATGGTAAAGATCAGCCGTTTGTCTTCTATCACTTCCAGGTTGATATATACTTTCTTATTGGGGTTTTCCTTGTTCCCGTGGATGATTGCATTAACAGTTGCTTCGCTTAGACAAGTGAGGACATTAGCATAAATTTCATCGCTGAAGTTATACTTCTCTTTTAGAGTATCAATAAAGTTTTCAACCCTAGTTATACTATCAATTCTGGAGGGTAATTGCAGGGTATACAATGCTGTGTTATCCGAAAATTCTGTCTGATTGATCATTATTTATAACCCGAATTTAAGTATTTAAAATAATCACCGACCTTAATTTTGTAAAAAGAATTTAAAGACGGTGGAACGGTTTTGAGTAAATCGGTTTCTCTCTGTTTAATTTTTTGATATTCCTGCAGGATTATCTTATGATCAGGAGCAAGGGAATTGCCCTCTTTGCTCTCCCTTTTATCGTCCTGCTCGCGTTCACGTTCAGCCTTTTCCGCCTGCAGCAGTTTGCTCAGAATTTCCTGCTGTCTGACCATAGTTTCCTGTTGAATCTTTTTGTTTACGAGATCGGTTTCAGATTGTTCCATCTCTTTCATTAATTGATCGAGATTTCCCAAACCGCTCTTACCATCTTTGTTTTCTAACCTGTTGATCTCTTGCATAGCCTGGCGGATCATTTGTTGCTCCCTGGCCATTCTTGCTAGTTGTTCACTCATACCCTGCCCTTGTCCCTGCTTTCCCTGTTGCCCTTGTTTCCCTTGTTTCCCTTGTTGACCGGGTTTTTGCGCTCCAGCCTGCTTTTGCATTTCTTCGCGGGCTTTTTGCATATTCTTGTTCAACTGCTCTTGAATCTTGCTTAGTTGCGAAAGACTTTGTTTCTTTTTGCCCTTACTTCCGGGTTTACTGTTTTGCTGTGCTTGTTGCAGCTGATCCAGGGCCTCATTAAGCATTAATGCTAGATTATTAATTGAGGTCATTGCAAACTGCTGATTACGGTTAGCTTCTGCCGTGCGTCGTTCACCCAGACTTTCTATAGCTTTACCAACATTAAAGTTTATAGCTTGTATTTCTTTATTCACAACTGACTGGATTTGCGGCACCTTTTTACTCAGCGAATAGAGACTATCTTCAATCATTTTAAGGTTATCCTTTATATCTCTTTGTTTTTGCGTTTGCAAAACGTATGAAGGATCGCTGGTGCTTAACCCGCGAACCGCCTGCATAGTTTTCTCCTGATCAAATGAACTTGTTATCAAATTGTCCAGGATTTCACGAAGTGCCTTAGCGTTCACTTCATTTTCTTCTTCTTCACTCTCCTGTTGCATGGTCTCCAGTTTCTTCGAAAGCTCTTGCATTTGTTCAGCAGCTTCTTTTTGATTCTCGGCAGCTTTTTTCTCGTCCTTTTTCTCAAGGTTTTCTGTAGCCTTTTGCTGTTCCTGGTCTATTTTTTCCTGTTCTTGTTCCGGACTATCAAACTCATTCTTTTGATCGAGCTCTTCGTTCTTCTTTTCGAGCTCAGTCAAATCTTCTTTTAAGTCCTTAAAGTCTTCTTTAAGGGCTTTTTGTTCTTCTTTAAGCTGATTATTTTCAGATTTTTTATCCAAAGACTTTTCGCTAAGTTCCTTTTGTTTTTTTGAAAGCTCCTTCAGCTTGTCGATCGATTCGGTCAGCTTCTGATCAAATTCAAGCTGTTTATATAATTCAAGAATTCTATCGAGCTCCTTTTGCAAAGATTTATTATCAAGCTGCATTTTCGACAATTCTTCCTGTGTTAAGGTTTTGTTGTTTTTTTCCAGCAGTTTTTCTATGTTTTTAAGTATTTCCCGGGTTTTTTCGTCCAAGACATTGTTAAAAAGATCTTCTATTTGTTTTTGCTTCTCAAGGATCTTTTCATTCTGTTCTCTATTTTCATTCTGTTCAAAAAGATTTTGTTTGTTTTCTTTTTGAATATCTTTCACAAGCTCTTCAAGTTCCTTTTGTTTCTGAAGAAGGGCTTCTACTTGTTTCTTCTCTTCGTAAGTAAGATTCTTTTTATTAAGG
>NZ_JBASJU010000103.1:0-9515 GCF_049655485.1 Daejeonella sp. | reverse complement strand
ATAAAAGGTGCTTGCCCATTTTTTTTCTTAATTAGAGAATTTGAGAATTAGCTAATTAGGGCTTATCTTAAGCCATGTCAAGGCTCCCAAATAGTGAAAATCCTATCGTTTTAAAGACCTTTTCTTTTGCAGTAGACACTGCAAGGTACTGTAAGGCTCTGCGAGAAAATTAGGAGTTTCCGCTGGCAAATCAGCTATTTAAGAGCTCTACCTCAATTGGAGCAAATGTTCGGGAGGCCCAAAACGCAGAAAGCAAAGCTGATTTCATTCATAAATTCAAGATTGCAATTAAAGAGGTTGAAGAAACTGAATATTGGTTAGCTTTGTGCACCGAATTGTATGATCATACTGAGCTATCGGTTTTAAAAGAACAATTAATTGAAATTCAAAAAATCATAAATAAAATAATTTCCACAAGTAAAATAAAGCCCACCAGCTAATTAGCTCGTTTGCCAATTTGCTAATTCACTAATTTCCTAATTCCTAATTAAACACATGAAATTCTTCATCGATACCGCAAACCTAGCACAAATTAAAGAAGCACAAGCCTTAGGCATTCTTGATGGTGTAACTACCAACCCGAGCCTAATGGCTAAGGAAGGCATCACTGGCCATGACAATGTTATCAATCATTATAAAGCGATATGTGATCTGGTGGAGGGCGATGTTAGCGCCGAGGTTATTGCGACGGATTTTGATAATATGGTAAAAGAGGGCGAAATATTAGCTGCTCTTGATTCTAAAATCGTAGTAAAAGTTCCGATGATTGCTGAAGGTATTAAAGCAATCAAATACTTTAGCTCTAAAGGAATCAAAACCAACTGTACTCTGGTATTTTCTTCCGGACAGGCATTGCTTGCTGCTAAAGTTGGTGCAACTTATGTTTCTCCTTTCATTGGCAGATTAGATGACGTTGCCACAGATGGCTTAACGCTTATCGAGGATATCCGTATGATTTACGATAATTACAATTTTGACACCCAGATCCTGGCAGCATCTGTTCGCCATCCGATGCATATTATCAACTGTGCAAAGATTGGTGCAGATGTAATCACTGGCCCATTGTCTGCAATGTCAGCCCTGATGAAACACCCTTTGACTGATAGCGGATTGGCGCAGTTTCTGGCGGATCATGCGAAGGCGGCAGGGAAGTAATTCTTCACCTCTCACTCATGAAAAACCCCTTTGATCTCCTAATTATCGGCGGCGGCCCCATTGGCATGTCATGCGCCATCGAAGCGCAAAAAGCCGGTTTATCTTATGTGATCATTGAAAAAGGATGCCTTGTCAATTCACTATATAATTATCCTGCGAATATGACTTTCTTTTCCACTTCAGAGAAATTGGAGATTGGAGGGGTACCGTTTGTATCTAATAATATCAAACCTACGAGAGCGGAAGCATTAGAATACTACCGCCGGGTTGCCGATAAATTTGATCTGAATCTGCGTTTATTTGAGAAGGTGGAAAGTGTAAAAAATCAGGCGGGACAATTCATTATCACCACACAAAAAACCGGGTATACAGCCGCGAATATTATTGTATCTACGGGCTTTTATGACCTGCCTAACCTCATGAATATCCCCGGTGAGGAGCTTACGAAAGTCAGACATTACTATAAGGACCCCCATTTTTATGCCCGCCAGAAGGTTCTGGTAGTTGGGGCTAATAATTCTTCCGTGGATGCTGCATTAGAGACCTTTCGCAAAGGTGCGGAAGTGACTATGGTGATACGCGACGCGCAGATCGGTTCCCGCGTAAAGTATTGGGTTCGCCCCGATATCGTTAACCGAATCGAAGAGGGAAGTATTAAAGCTTATTTCAATTCAGACCTCATTGCCGTTCGCGAGCATGAAGTCGACATACAAAGCGACCAGGGCACGATAATTACGATCCCTAATGATTTTGTCCTGGCGATGACCGGTTATCAGCCTGACTTTTCATTCCTTAAAAGTTTGGGTGTGAACCTTTCTGATGACGATCTGAAATTACCTGAGCATAATCCCGAAACCATGGAAACTAATGTCAAAGGGCTTTATCTGGCGGGAGTAGTTTGCGGTGGAATGAATACCCATCAATGGTTTATTGAGAATTCGAGGGAGCATGGGGAACGAATTGTGCGGGATATTAGGGATGGTAACCGACCCAAAGGATAAAAGGAGTTGTACGTTTTACTTAACTAATAAGTTCCAACACCTCCCCCAACGGCTGATCACTATCAATCAAAATCCCCCTCACCCCTGCCGCTTCGCCTGCTATGACATCCCGTTCACGGTCGCCGATAAAGTAAGATTTGGAAGCATCAACCTGGTATCTGGCAATTGCTTTTTCAAGCATAAGCGAGCCTGGCTTACGGCACAGGCAGGATCCGTTATATTCAGGATGATGATTGCAGAAATATGCTTCGGTAATTTTTATACCCTGGTCGGCGTAGGTTTTGATTAAATGCTCATGCATTTGCTGGAGGGTATCCCTGGTATACCAACCTTTGGCCAAACCACCCTGATTAGTGATTACAACTAAAAGGTATCCCCTTGCCTGTAGTTCGCGGAGTGGTTCGAAATTATGTTCCAGAATGTGAAAATCTTCCAGTTTGCACACATAATCGCCCATTTCCCTGTTTAACACCCCATCCCGGTCTAAAAAAACTGCCTTATTCATCAGATTACAATTGTATTTGCAGATGCGTAAAAATATTATCTTTAAATGTAAATTCACATTTGTGCCATTCCATATCCAATATCAAACGGGTCTGGAAGCAGGCATAAATGCAAAGCGAAACAAAAAATGTCAGAAACTAAAACACAAAAACCTTTTCAGCCTTACATTGCTGCAAACAGTAATGTGGCCGAATTTACCGTAAAATCAGTACTTCTCGGTGCTATTTTCGGAGTAATTTTTGGAGCTGCGACAGTTTATCTGGCGCTAAAAGCTGGGTTGACGGTATCAGCCTCCATTCCAATTGCCGTGCTGGCAATTTCAATCGGACGTAAATTCTTTAAGACGACTATCCTCGAGAATAATATCATCCAAACAACTGGTTCAGCAGGTGAATCTATCGCAGCTGGAGTGGTGTTTACCCTGCCCGGTTTTTTGTTTTTATCAGCCGGCAGCAACAGCGAATCCTTCTTTTCTTACTGGCCTATATTTTTCCTCGCTGCTCTGGGGGGTATTTTAGGTACATTGATGATGATTCCTCTACGCCGCTCCCTGATCGTAGAAGAACACAATAACCTTCCCTATCCGGAAGGGACAGCTTGCGCATCAGTACTGATCGCCGGTGAAAAGGGTGGCGATTTTGCCAAGACCGCCTATTACGGTCTGGCATTTGCCTTCGCCTATGCGATTCTGCAAAAGGTGTTTCACGTGATTGCAGAAGCTCCTACCTGGGCTACTACGCAAACCAATAAATATTTTCCATCAGCCACTGTGAATGGCGAAATAACCCCGGAATACATGGGTGTAGGATACATTATCGGACCAAAAATAGCAGGTGTGCTGGTGGCTGGAGGTGTACTTGCATGGCTAGGCCTGATCCCCCTTCTGGCAAGCCTTGTTCCAGCAGAAAGTATTGCTGCACAGCTCGTGAAACTTGGTTATTTAAAGGATGTTTTGACTCCGGGCAGTTCTGCGGGCTGGGATCCGGGCACAAAGACATTTGCTAATACTGCTACAGCTGTCTACCTGGCTTATGTCAGGCAAATTGGCGCCGGGGCTGTCGCTGCGGGCGGTTTCATCACCCTTTTGAGAACTATACCAACCATAGTTTCCTCTTTCAAATCGAGCCTGGCATCTATAAATAAAAGTGGTGAAGAGAAAAAAGCGGTAAAAAGAACAGATGATGACCTGTCTTTCAATACAGTAATCTTTGGCAGCATCGCTTTAGTAGTATTAATGGCCGTTTTGCCACAAATACCCGGTGACTCTATACTAAATAAACTGCTGATCGGCGTATTGGTAATCGTATTCGGTTTCTTTTTCGTCACAGTGTCAAGCCGTATTGTAGGATTGATCGGCACTTCATCAAATCCAGTATCGGGAATGACGATAGCCACGTTAATGGGAACCTGCCTGATTTTCATTAGCATTGGCTGGACAGGCGAGTTCTACGAACCCATGGCATTGGTTGTCGGAAGTATGATCTGTATCGCTGCGGCTAATGCCGGGGCAACATCACAAGATCTGAAAACCGGTTATATCGTTGGCGCTACTCCCCGCTATCAGCAGCTGGCACTATTTGTAGGGGCTATCGTGTCTGCCGTAGTGATAGGTCTTACCTTATCGATCCTGGATCGCCCGAATGCGGAAATGATCTCTCAGGGAATCAATCATGCAATAGGAACAGAAATGTATCCGGCTCCACAGGGAACCCTGATGGCTACACTTATAAAAGGCTTGCTTTCGTTCAACCTGGATTGGCAATTTGTACTTGTAGGCGTTTTCCTTGCCATAACCATGGAACTTTGCGGAGTAAAGTCTTTATCATTTGCCGTGGGTGCTTATCTCCCACTTTCGACCACGCTGCCAATTTTTGCGGGCGGCGCAATTAAAGGTTTAGTTGACCGCCGGTCAAGGAATCAACATGAGAAACAGGAGGATGAAGATTTGGGACGAGGGAATCTTTTTGCTACGGGCTTAGTGGCTGGTGGGGCACTTATGGGTGTTCTTTATGCTTTCCTGATGGCATTTGAAAGTACTGCGGGTCCGGTTGGAAGTCTGAATATGGAGGAACACCTTGTCGGGGCGCTCGGCGAAGGGGGATTTCAGATACTGGGATTTTTGTTTTTTGTAGGGATGGGGCTTACTCTGTATCGAATTTCTACAAATGACTCACCCCGCCCGAAACAATAAACTTCATCGCATCACTGGCACTCATGTTCAGTGGCTTAACGCGATCCATGCTGACGAAGCAAAGTTGTCCGGCGAAGGAGTATGATAAGGGAAAATACACAGCAACTTCTCCGGGGTATCCAATTTTAGTGAGATCCTTCTGCGTGATGAAACCGATCTTCTTCAGGCCGGTTTCATTAACTTCAACAACCACAGGCTCGCTGAACTTTTTGTCATCGCCAACAAAAGCCTCAGTCAGATCTTTAAAGGAAGTGTAAATTACATTGAAAATAGGCAGTCTTTTAAACCAGCGAGCAAACCACTTTTTAATTGGATCGGTCACAAAATTTGTGACAATAATTCCAACAACAATTAAAATTATAATGACTGTAAGGATTCCGAGCCCGGGAATGTAGATCGGCTTGCCCGTTTGATCAAACCAGATCACATCGCTCAGATTCAGGGCAGTATCCACTTTGACAAATATCCAGTATATCAGGAATATGGCGGCTGCGACTGGAACCAGGACAAGGGCGCCCCTGATCATATAGTTTAATAATGCCTTTACAACTCTATTCATAATAATAAACCCTTTTTACTCTCTGTGAAATCCCGGTAAGGACCTCGTATGGTATTGTTTCTAGTTGTTTAGCGATATCTTCAATTCGTATGACGTCGTTAAAGACGATCACTTCGTCGCCTTCAGCAGCATTGATCCCTGTGATATCAATCATACACATATCCATACAGATCTTACCGATAGTTTTTACTTCTTTCCCGCGAACGAGCATCCTGCCTACCCCGTTGCCAAGTCGTCTGTTATATCCATCGGCATAGCCAATCTTAACAGTCGCAATTGTGCCTCCCGCAGGCATTTTTCCTTCCCTGCCATAACCTACCGTATCACCCGGCGCTATCTGTTTTATCTGCGAAATACTGGTTTTCAGCGAAGTTACGGTTTGTAAGGGAGATTTTTCAGAAATGGATGGATCGATCCCATAAAGGCCTATCCCCAGTCGCACCATATCGAAGGCGGCTTCCTGCCAGCGGCTGATGGCGGATGTATTAGCAATATGTCGGAGGACCGGGTAATTATAGTTCTCTGCAATCTTTGCGGCCAGATCAGTAAACAGGCTTATTTGCTGCTTTGTAAATTCATCGTGTTTTGGATCTTCACTGGCAACCAGGTGTGAGAAGATACTTTGGATATGGACATATTTGTTCCCCTTCAGGTATTCGATTAACTGAGCAGTCTCCTTCTCCACGAAACCGAGGCGATGCATACCCGTATCGAGCTTAATGTGAACAGGGTAGTCTTTTAAGCCCTTGCGACTGAGCAATGCTACAAACTCTTCCAATATTCTCAGACTGTAAATCTCCGGCTCAAGCTTGTTCTCGACAATAGTTTCAAAGGACATCGAATCAGGGCTCATAACCATTATCGGGAGGTTCGTGCCTGCTTTTCGTAATGCCACCCCCTCATCTGCGTAAGCAACTGCAAGGTAGTCGACCTTATTAAATTCAAGTAAATTCGTGATCTCAAAACTTCCGCTGCCGTACGAGAAGGCTTTAACCATGGCCATTATTTTCACTCCCTGGGGTAAAAGCGACTTATAATAATTCAGATTATGTTCCACCGCATTCAAGTTGATCTCTAAAACGGTTTCATGCACTTTTTGAGTAAGAAGCTGACTTATCAGCTCAAACTCGAAGGGTCTTGCGCCTTTCAGCAAGATAGTCTCATGCGAAAATTTTACTGGTGGGAAAGCATTCAGAAAATCAGCAGTAGTTTCATAAAATTCTTTCTCGCATGGAAATTCTGCTCCATACTCTCCAATCAGTTTTCCCACTCCTATTAGCCGGTCGATAGATTTATTTTCGATCATCTGCCCAATCCTCTCATATACCTGTTGGGGATCAGAACCCGGGATGTCTGAAAGAATCAGGGTACGCCTTGGGTGCTGGTTCTGCTGATTTAGGAAATCGAGAGCAATAGCAAGGGAAGATAGATCCAGACTATAAGAATCATCTATTACAGAACAGTTATTAATGCCAGTTTTCAGTTCCAGCCTCATACCGATCGGAACCAATTTCTCCAGCCTCTTATCAGCCTCTTCGGGCTCATAACCAAGTGCAAGTAGAGTCGCCCAGCAAATGATGGCATTTTCAACGGAAGCCTGATCAGTGAAAGGGATCACAGCTTCTACATCCTTGCCATTAAAGCGGCCCCGCAAGAACTGGTATTTCCCTTCCAGCACTTCATCATCAAAAACTTCAAGATCCCCTTTATCGCGATAAGACCAGGTAAATTTATTTGTTCCGGGCAGCTCCCCCTGATACTGATCCAGGTATTTGGACGAATAAATGAATAGATCTACGCCTTCGAATAGTTTAAGCTTTTCGCGAATTTTCTCTTCCCGCGATTCAAAGCCTTCCTGATGCGCTTCTCCGATATTGGTCAGGATGCCGATTGTTGGCTGTATCACGGCGGCAAGTGCAGCCATCTCACCCGAAGTGGAGACCCCTGCTTCAAAAATTGCAAGGTCATTTTCTTCATTCATTTCCCATACGGAAATGGGGACGCCCAATTGAGAATTATAGCTTTTCGGGCTTCTGACAATATTATTTTCAGGAGCGAGAAGCTGGTAGAGCCATTCTTTAACAACAGTTTTCCCGTTACTCCCCGTGATCCCGATGACGGGATATTGAAATCTCGAACGATGCATTGCGGCTAGGTCCTGAAGTGCTTTCAAGGTGTCATCTACAGTGTAAAAATTACTTCCTTTATACTTCAGGTGATCAAAATCCGGATCAGAGACCACAAAGTTCCTCACTCCTGCTTCGTAAACTTCAGCAATAAAACTGTGGCCATCGCGACGTCCTTTAAGCGCAAAAAAGAGAGCCTGGTCCATGTCGCTTAGCTTCCGGCTGTCGGTCAGGAGTGCCCTGATCACCGCATCTTTAAGCTGAACCGATGCTTTCGCATGCATTCCAGCCGTAATTTCTTCCACAGAATAAAGGATATGATTCATTGCTTGCTAATTTCACTAAAATTTAAAGAATAAACAGATATTTACGTTATTTCATAAACTTGAGAAACGAAGAATCCACACCTAAAGTTTTTAGCAGAGCCCAATGCCGGATGAAGGCTGAAAGCTACTGCGCATATCAGGAACGCTCCCAGCAGGAAGTGAGAAACAAACTTTATGACTGGGGCCTGCATGAGAAGGATGTAGAAGAGATCATTTCGGAACTTATTCAGGAAAATTTCCTCAATGAAGAACGTTTTGCGCTAGCCTATACTCTGGGTAAATTCCGGATCAAAGGCTGGGGTAAAGTCAAGATCCGGCAGGGCTTGAAGTTGAAACGTGTACCTGATAAAATGATTATAAAGGCTTTAAACGGCATTGATCAGGATGACTACATGGCGAAACTTAAAAGCCTGATTGAGAAAAAACAAGCGACAGTGAGAGAAAGTGATCCATTTAAGTTAAGGTTTCTGTTGTGGAGATATGCGGCGCAGAAGGGGTATGAGATGGAGTTGATTGGGGAGGTTTTAAAGGGTGAGGATTAACTCTCCCGAACCACTTGTGAAAGAGCAAAAAAAGCCCGCCCCTAATCAGGGGCGGGCTCATTGCGATCAAAGATCTTCTCATTCCTCAGATCTCATATCTCAGATCTCACATCTCATTCCTCATTACAACCTCTTTCCTTCAGAATCAACCTCCACAATTTCATAACCCAGCTTTTCAAGCCCTGGTTTAATTGCAGCTTTATCTCCCACAATCACAATATTCATTTTATCAACCGGCAGGTGTTTTGCCGCTAATGCATTGATCTCTGCTTTTGTGATGTTCTGTAGGATGTCGTTCTGTTTTTTCACAAAACCTTCATCTAAATCATAACGAATGATATTATTCAGGAATGCAGCTTTTTGGAAACCTGTTTCGTACTTACGTGCATCACTTTGGCCGATAGCACTTTTTACAAAAGCAAGTTCTGCATCAGTGATTCCCTCCTCTTTGTAGCGTTTGATTTCTTTCATAAACTCTACAACAGAGCTGTCGGAAACATTGGTACGGACACCTGCAGAAGCAGTATACGGACCGGCCGACTCAGTTCCGGAAAAACCAGAACCGGCTCCATATGTATAGCCTTTATCTTCACGCAGGTTAAGGTTGATACGGCTGTTAAAAGCACCACCAAGAATATAATTCATAAGTCCTGCACGGTAGTACTCTCCAGTTGCATCATAAGGCAAAGCCAAATAGCCAATGCGTATCTCCGATTGTGCTGCTTTATCTTTATTTACCAAATAGATTGTAGTCTTGTCAATTGTCGCTGGTTTAGCATCTGCCGGTATTTGCACCGGTTTAGACTGCCATTTATTCAGGAAGGCCAGCTTAGGCATGATAGCTTTTTGCTCAATATCTCCAACAATAACAATATCTGCAACTGAAGCAGAGAAGTTATCATTATAGAACTTCTTCACATCATCCAAAGTTATTGAAGCAACGCTCGCGCTTGTACCGCTATTAGGGATAGCCATGATGTGGTTTTCCCCGTATAATAATTTATTGTATACATTGGAAGCAACAACCGGAGCCTGGGTACTTTGATTAGCGATCGACTCCAGTGTCTGTTTCTTCAAACGGTCGAAATCAGCCTGGTCGAAACGCGGGTGC
>NZ_JBASJU010000102.1:0-1832 GCF_049655485.1 Daejeonella sp. | reverse complement strand
GAATTATCATGTTTTACTCTTAAAAGTTCCTGCACTGAAAAACGCTGGATCCCAAAATTCCCGCTCAGCCAGATAAAGCCTTCGCCATCATCAATTATTCTATAAATTCCATTAAAATTTAGTCCATTAGCTTTATTAAGTATCTTCTTTTTTTGATGCAGGATCAGACCCGCTTCAGTGCCTAACCAAAGCGAGCCTTCCTTATCTTCATAAAAACCGTAAACTATATCTGAAGAAACCCCTGAATTATTTTTGTAATATTTGAATTCATTTTTCGGGTTTATACTAACGATTCCTGCCCCCGAACTTCCAACCCAAATATTTTTTCTTCTGTCTTCAAAAATGCTGGTTAGTTCAGCCTTGGAAATTTCACCAATGAGCGGCATGCGCTTAATTTTATCGTCTTCCAGGATATGAACCCCCCCTGAATTGGTAGAGATCCAAATTCTTTTTTTAGAATCCTCAAGAATGGATTGTACTACATTGCTCGCCAAGCCATCTTCTACTTTATACTTTCTATCGAATGTGGAAGTTTTCAGGTTAAAGGTATTCAAGCCTTCGGGGGTGCCGATCAGGATCTTATCGTCCGTGCCGTAAATACTAAGAATTATTTCACTGGCCAAGCCATCGCCTCTGGTATAGTGAAAAATCTTTCCATCTTTTAATCGGTTTAACCCCTGGCCGGCAGTCCCTATCCATATTTCGCCATTCCGATGCTGATAGATCGGCAAAATGACATTGTCAGCAAGGCCATCTGTTTTTAAGATATTTTGTATGCGGGCAGGCTTCATTTGTATCAGTCCGGAAGCAGCAGTGCCAAGCCAAATCAAATTCGGCTCAGTAAAAAAAATACACTTGACACCGTCGTTTGAGCTCCCATTATCTTTTACGTTTGTAAATTTGCCATCTTTAAAAACTTGTATTCCGGAGCTGCTCGTCCCCAGCCAGACTTCACCCTGGGGCGAAATACCTATACTTCTTATAAAAAGCTCATTTAGCCCCTCTTTCCTTGTATAGTTTAATGTCTTTCCGCCTCTTAAAAGATACAGTCCATTATCTTTAGTTCCGATCCAAAGAGATCCATCCTTGTGAAGAGCAATCGCGCGTATATTTTGGGTTTGCAGGCCAGGCACTGGAACAACCGCTTCATCCCTATTAATTTGGAATAATCCATTATCGGTGCCTATCAAAAGTCCTTTTGGACCTTTACTCATAACCTGAATACTTTGGGTTCCTTTCCCTGGCCAGCCCGCGTGTTTTACAATTTTTTGATTTTTTAAATAGAAAAGATCCCCTAGATTAGTGCCTATCCAAAGTGTTCCTTTGTCATCTTCAGAAATTGCGGAGATCCATGAGCTCTTGATATGACTTCTAAAGTCGAAAGATGTTATCGAATCATCTTTGACATACAAAACGGTGTTTAAAGAGGCTGCCCATATCCCCTGTCTTGACTTGAATAAATCATAGAATGTGCTCGAATATAAACCCGCGGTATTTTCTTCGTTAATAACTTTGAAATTAATTCCGTCAAAGCGCTGAATCCCCTCCTCCGTGGCTATCCATAAATATCCATTTTCGTCTTTTACAATATCAGCAACGCTGTTTTGTATTAGCCCATTCTTATTATTCCATGTTTGATAGGTATAATTGACGCTCCGGAAAGGGCTTTTTCTTTGGGCAAACGAACTGCTGCCAAGGATAAGCAGTAAAATAAACGGAAGGAAATAACATTTTGTTCCCATATTATGTCGCCATTCGGGGTTGAAATCGTCTAACATTCATTCCACATTAAATCAACGCCGGCAGAACTTGCCGTTACTAAAAAACCAAGC
>NZ_JBASJU010000101.1:0-5526 GCF_049655485.1 Daejeonella sp. | reverse complement strand
AAACAATTGCTAAGGCGGCTATTGCAGTGGGAGCCGACGGACTCTTTATTGAAACTCATCCGGATCCTTCCAAGGCAAAGTCAGATGGTGCAAATATGCTCAATCTTGATCTTCTTGAAGACTTGCTGAAAAAATTGATTCGGATAAGGGAAGCGATTATTTAAAATCCATCATGTTCTTAACTTGCCCGCTTTTGGCATGTTCTACTGATCACTTTTGAACTCGTATTTAATTTCCCATTTGAACTCTTCGCCAGGCAGCGCTTTAACTTTTATAAAGGGCTCAGGGCTTATAGTTGTTGGTATTGACCAGAACATAAAGTTTGAAAGAGGGCGGTCGGACGTTATTCTCACTCCCGCACCCGTTTTAGAGTTTTCCACGGTAAAATCGTAATCCTTAACGCGGTCACCGGTAAATCCTTTTGGAAATTCCATGGTGCTTTGACCTTTCGTGAGCTCCTTGAGATAAACCAGTTGGTTATTAGCAAACTTTATTAGATTATTTCCGGCAGGCTTACTCGTGATCTCAAAAGGAAGAGTTACTGTGAAGTCCGGACCGGTTGGTTGTTTGTCGATTACAAAGAAGTTGTGGTTAAATACGCTGGTCTCAATAGCATTCTTCCCTATATTTTTTAAACTATGCGACAGGATGAGTTCTGGCTTTCCTTTAACCAGGCTAAGTGTCTTTTTATAAAGATATGAATACCCCTTATCGTCGTGAAGCTCATGGATAAAAACTATCCGGTCCTTCTTTTTTTCAATCTTCCATTCTCCACCGTTTACAATTTCAAACTTACTTGAGAAGCGGTAGGGGTTTGCGTTTACTTTCCTTAGTGTTCCTATCCCGATCTTAATAAAAGTTTCACCTGGCTGGGCGTTTTCATATCCTATGGGGTCAAATGCTTCGACTGGCCCCTGAATCGCATCGTGAACTTTGGGATCATGGTTAGGATACCATTGGCCGAAAAATTCATGATTATTGTATTTTAAACTCGATACAACACCTGCCCAATCGAAACGTGTGCCCTGGTAAAAACCTTTCTTATGGTCAGGCAGATAAAGTTTGACATCGATTAAGCCATTGGTTATTGTGGCCTCAGGGTATTGGGGAAAAGCATTCAATGCCGTTAACAGCAAAATACTTAATAAGGCTTTCTTCATGGAACAATATTTAGAAAAACGATTTCCAGGGGTTGAAATTGCCAAACCCTATACTCTGTGGTGATCTGCTTTCCAGTTTTTTATTGTCTTCTTGATCTCAACAGCTGTTAAATTGTCTTTCAGTGCCCTGTCAATAAGCGGAGGGAATTCCTCATCGGAAGCAAATCGAAGCGCAATGATTTGACCCATTCGTAGACCGGCAGGCAAGGGACTGCCGGTTAGCAAATAATACCGGAAATTTTCTTCAGCCCGAATGGCCCTGTCCTGAGCCCTGAGCGGAAACAACCTTACATAAGCATACATGATTGATCCGCAAACAAATAATAACAAGATCAAACTCGCCGAATACAAATTTGGGCTATGCAACGACATGTATAAATTCACTGACGAACCAATCAGTCCTGCAACTAGTAAAATAAGCAGCACCCCATGAAATCCAGTTACTAGGCGGGCGTGGTTTTTGAAGTTTTGTTCCATATTATTTCTTAATGATTTTAAATTCTGTACGTCTGTTTATCTTTCGATTTCCGTCTGAGGAATTGTCGTTTAGAGGTTTGCTTTCTCCATAACCTTTAAAGCTAAGCTTCGCAGCCGGTATTTTGTTGAGTACAAGATAGTCATAAACTGTTTTCGCCCTGCTTTCTGAGAGCAACTGGTTTGAGTTATCGTCGCCAACATTATCGGTATGGCCAGCTATTTCTATCGAAACCCCGGGGTTTTCTTTTAAAAATGTGATTAACTGGCCTAGTTCTGTTCTTGATTCGGGAAGAAGGTCAAATTTATTAGTCTCAAAAAATATGTTATTCAAAACTACCATTCCCCCAATTTCTAATTTCTCCAAGGGTACTTCAATCAAATAGGGTTGAAGTGCCTGTTTCTGGTCGGGTGTAAAATTGTGAGAATAAAATAAGTAGCCAGGCTTCGATACATTTAACGCGAACGAGTTTCCGGAGGTTATAGTTGCAAGAAATTCGCCCGCGACTGGATCTGTTATATCATCAAAAGCAAAACCTCCGGATTTTAAATTAATGATTTGGATTTTTGCCTCCAGTGGCTTTTTGGTAGTTTGATCGAAAACTATTCCTTTAACATAGGTTACAGGCTTCGGGCGTAGCTTCTCAGGCATTTCAAAAGAATATATATCAAATCCACCTGCGCCACCCTGCTTATCTGAAGCAAAGAAAGCAAGATTACCCATACTGTTGATACTTAGTCCGCTCTCCTCACCAAATGTGTTTATTGGATAACCCAGGTTCTGCGGCTTTTCCCAGGATGCCTTCGGATCACCAGCATTGGCTCTTCGGCTTACGAAAAGGTCTTTACTTCCAAGTCCGGGCCAGCCGTTAGAAGAAAAATATAGTGTTTGATCATCCGGATGAATAAATGGAGAATGTTCGTCGTAAGGGGTGTTGATATCGGGTCCAAGGTTGACCGGTACACTCCATGATCCTTCAGGCAACAAATCTGATTTCCACAGATCATAACCTCCCTTGCCGCCCGGGCGCGTACTGACAAAATATAAAGTACGCCCGTCTGCGCTGATTGAAGGCTGCGATTCCCAGCCGCCGGTATTTATCGGAGCGCCTATGTTAAATGGCCTGCTCCATTCCGAACCTTCCCATTTCGAAATGTAGATATCACACCGACCAAGTCCGTCAGGACGGTTGCATCCTGTAAAGAATAAATAGTTTCCGTCAGGCGTGATACACTGCGCTCCCTCGTTAAATTCAAAAGTGTTAATATTAGCGCTCAAAGATTTTGCGAGGAGCCATTTATCCTGATTCTTGACGCTCGTATAGAAATCTTCATTATTACTAGCTTTTCGGGTGAATATAATTTTCTTTTCATCAGCAGTGATAACCGGAAGATACTCGTCCTGAGGAGAATTAATTCCGGAACCCATATTAATGGGCTTGAAGCTAACCGGTGTTTTGATGGCTAACAAGCTGAAATTACAGTCTGCAATATATTTGGCAGTTTTGATTTTGCTTTCGTCACTTAAACCTGGAGAAGTCGCATATTTCCTAAAATGTATTAAAGCATTGGCGTAATCGCCAGTATTTAATTCACTCTCGCCGAGACCGAAATAGGTGTGAACATAAAATTCCGGATTGATTTCAATTACCTTCCTGTAACTCAGAACAGCATTAGGATAGTCACCAAGTCTCCGGTATAAATCGCCCAGCTGCTGATAGGCGGCGGTGAACTGACTATCTTCGGCAACCGCTTTCTTCAATTCTGTTACAGCCAAATTATAGGCTTTATCTCCAATATATTTGTTGGCCTGCACATAGGATTTCTGAGCCAGCTTATTTTGAGATGAAGTAGCGGTCTGGCCAAAGCACAGACTGGTGCACAGACATAGAATTAATACGAAGTTTTTTTTCATAGAAAAGCACGAAATGTGAAGTTAAAAAATTTACTCCACAGATTATTTTGATTGTATTATAAACTAAGATATTTTAATAGTGATTTAATACAAGAATATCCTCCGGCAGGCGGAATTAATACTTTGCATATAGAGAGACTATATGTCCCCAACCAGATCTCAGAGTAATCTGTTTACGCTTTTTAGGATGATTTGTTACGGTATGTTGAGAAACTTATGTGTCTGCAGGGAGATTTCCCATTTGGGGTTTTGCATAACATAATCTATTATCAAAGGCACAATTTCTGCTGATTTAGACCATTCAGGTTGCAGATAAAGTTTGCAGTTTTCTGATACATTTTGCGCATGTTCTTCAGCCCAGGCAAAATCGCTTTTATTAAATACAATTACTTTAAGTTCACCAGCTACAGGGCTAATTTCCGGTCGTGGGGATTTGAATTTTTTAGGAGAAAGACAAATCCAGTCCCAGCTGCCGGAGAGGGGATAAGCTCCTGAAGTTTCAATAAAGGTTTTAATCCCTCTTCTTTGAAGTTCTGAAGTAAGATAATCTAAATTATAAATTAAGGGTTCCCCTCCAGTTACGACAACAGCTTTACCCGGATATTTCTCTGCACTTCTAACGATTTCATCAACAGCAGTCAGCGGATGTAATTCCGCGTCCCAGCTTTCTTTTACATCACACCAATGGCAACCTACATCGCAACCACCCAGCCGGATAAAATATGCTGCTTTCCCCGAATGAAAACCTTCACCTTGAATAGTGTAGAATTCTTCCATTAATGGTAATAAAGTGCCGTCAGGCGGGATTTGATGTGCCATTTTGTAATTTAGGATGCAAATATACTTAGTTTAGCGTTTAAGGGCGTTATTAATACACATTGCTACATCCGAGTGACACATAATATGAGATGGTTTAAAGTTTTTTCTACAAATGTTCTGAACGGGGATGATTTTGTAAAACGCATTGATGTGTCTGGAAGGAAACTTTGCGCCGTTAAGAGGGGGGAAAATTTGTTCGTCATACAAAATAAATGTCCTCATGCTGGTGCCGATCTTAGTACGGGCAAGTGTGTAAACGGAAAAATAATTTGTCCTTATCACAGGCACGAGTTTGATCTCGTTACGGGACGCGGAAAAGCGGGTCAGGGGAATTATGTTAATACCTATCCAGTTGAAAAACGCGATGACGGAATTTACGTTGGATTAAAAGATGACTGGTGGAAATTCTGGTAATTAGTAAATCTCCTTCTTTGCAGAGGCAAGTGTATTTTTAAGAAGACCAACTATCGTCATTAAACCAACTCCTCCCGGAACAGGAGTAATCCACGATGTTTTTGGCGCTACATTTTCAAAATCAACATCGCCGTACAATTTATAGCCGGATTTCGTTTCACTTGAAGTTTCGCGATTCATCCCTACATCAATAACAATCGATCCTTCTTTGACCATGTCAGCAGTAATGAAATTTTTCTTTCCTATTGCCACTATTAGAATATCAGCATCAAGGGTGTATTTTTTAATGTCGGGCGTTCTGCTGTGACAAACAGTTACTGTACAATTGCCCGGGTTGGTATTACGGGCCATCAAAATACTCATGGGAGAGCCCACGATATTACTTCGTCCTACCACTACACAATGTTTTCCAGCGGTGTCGATGTTATACTCTGCAAGCATTAAAAGAATACCATAAGGTGTTGCTGGCAGGAAGGAGGGAAGATTACGTTGCATGCGACCCAGATTCACGGGATGAAATCCATCCACATCTTTTTCCGGAGAGATGCGCTCAGTGACTTTGTCGGCAGAAATATGTTTAGGAAGCGGAAGCTGAACAAGAATGCCGTCAATTGCCTGATCCCCATTCACTTGCTCAATTTTCTTTAAAAGTTCTTCTTCAGTTATGCTAGTTTCAAAGCGATGAAGTGTAGAGTCGAAACCCACCTTCTCACAATTCTTTATTTTACTTGCAACATAGGTTTC
>NZ_JBASJU010000100.1:0-1511 GCF_049655485.1 Daejeonella sp. | reverse complement strand
TCGTTGAAACTGTAAAATAGATTTTATTAATGTAATTGTGTGGAAGGGAGCTGAGAGGCTCCCTTTTTTTTTGAGTGAAGGAGCGATGCTAAGTTGCCACGGGCTTTAGCCCCTTCACACTAGCAATCCAATGCCTCCAGCTAAAGCTGGAGCCAAAGGTGAGGCTTTGACAAGCCCTTCTCAACGAATCAATATTCTTTATTACAAACCCTCAACAATACAAGCTACATATTTTATTAATTTTGAAGTAAGTGTTTAAACATCTTATAAACAAATCAATTAACCAATAACCAAAATCAATCATGAAAAAACTATCCATTATCCTTTCCGCACTGGTGGTATTAAGTTCCTTTACATTCTTAGATAATGTATGGATGAACGATGACCCGCATTCTCAAGTGAAATTCACAGTAACTCACTTAGGTATAGCGGATGTATCAGGTACATTTAATGACTTTGACGCAAAAATCACGTCATCTAAACCCGATTTTAGTGATGGTGTGTTCGAAATGACCGCTAAAGTAAATTCCATTGATACCCGTGTGGATGCGAGAAATAAACATTTAAAAAGCCCGGACTTCTTCGACGCAGAAAAATTTCCTGCATTGAGTTTTAAAAGCACCTCTCTTAAAAAAGCTGGAAAAAACAAATTTAAACTGACTGGCGATCTTACCCTTCACGGAATCACAAAACCTGTGACACTTCTTCTCCAACACAGAGGAACTGTAGAGCATCCACAGAAGAAAAAACCAACAGCTGGTTTCAAAGTCACCGGTACAATCAACCGTTCAGACTTTAACCTGGGCAGCACTTTCCCTGACGCTATGATTAGCAATGAAGTGCGTATTGAAGCAGACGGCGAATTTGCGCAGTAATTACGTTTGACATTAATTGTAAGAAGGGGACCGGAGGGTTCCCTTTTTTTGTTTCCGGATTTATCCTGGCTGCTTATAACTCATCGAATAGTAAAATTCATTTGGCTTATTGCTAGCTATTTTTTAATTTTAATAAGCACCCTCACATTTTTCATTAACTCATTAATAGACTATGAGAACAGAAAATGAGATTGATCAACAAACGGCATCCGATCGCTTGTATGTAGGTATGCAGTTTGCCCTCCGTCGCGAGTCACTCGGGCTCAGCGCGGAAACAGTTGCTGAGCAAGCAGGATATTCAATTACACAATACACTTTGATGGAGGAAGGCAAACGCTCTATTAGTGCATCCGATTATTTCAGGGTTTCGGATGTCTGGTACGACTATGAAGATTCGGAGTATCCCGCTTTTTACAGGAAGCTCAAAAAGATCGGGCGTAAAGTCAAAAGAGAATTTTTCTTGTATGAAGAGCAGATTCAGCTAGTTTTTCCGGCAGCAATACCTCTCTTTGTTCGCTTTCCGCTGCGGTATATCGTGGCTGTCATATTAGTTTCAGGCCCATTGCTGATGATGGCCTCTGACATTGTGTATTATGTTGGATATGCGCTTGGATGGCTGGTTCGCGTGTTACAAGG
>NZ_JBASJU010000099.1:0-2341 GCF_049655485.1 Daejeonella sp. | reverse complement strand
CAGGCGTTGTGCAATGTAGCCGGTGACACCGGTGAGGAGGATTTTCATAAGTAGGGGTGTTTCTGATGCAGATACGAGATTTACTTGCTGCTGGTTTAAAAACTGTGACAAGTTTAATTCCACATCTGTAATTCGAAATCAATTTACTACTTATAAACCATAGTCAAAGAGAGCAGCCGGAACAAAATAGCCCTCCCTTACGCAGGCTTCTAAAATTGGGGAGAGTTCGAACAGTTCAGTAAGAACCTTGTGGAGATTGAATTCGTTTAAAAATTTATTTGCACATCCCGATCTTTATTCTTTACTTTGAAGTTCAAAGTACTTTATATAATGAGAAACATACAGAAACACTTCATCACAGAAACTTCATGAGCAAATTTTTTTACACTATTGCTTTGCATCGCAAAGTACTTTAACTAAACACCAAGAAAAATCAGTAAATTAAAGCTAAATTAAAATGGTACACACACAAAATCCACAAAAACCAATCAGTGAAGCTGGTCCGATAGCAGCCGCCATGTTGCTGGGAGCAGGTTTTGCTCTGCTGGCAATTTCAGTATTTGTTTTCGGAGTAGAAAACCCGCCTGCCGAATGGGGCAGATTCTGGATGATCCGGCCGCTCATTATTACGCCACTGGCAGGAGCAACTGGCGGAGCATTATATCATGTATTAGACCGTTTGCGTGCGAGAGGTAATATCAGCGGAAATGTGGCTGTAATCTTAAGCTTGATTATATATGTCATTGGCCTCTGGATGGGTATCGTGTTAGGACTCGCTGGAACGATGTGGGATTAATCTCTTTAGACTAATAGACAAATTTTAAAGTATTAAAATAAAGAAATGAAAGACGAAATTATTGCCCATCAGAATGATCCGCGTGTTCTTGAACAGATGTACCGGATTAACAAATCTGCTTTCAAGCGGGAATTTACATCTTTGTACCCTGAACTTAAAGGAAATGTTCTGGCTGAGTACTGGAATGAGCGCCTGAATTTTGAAAAGGAGGATATCAACTGGGGCACTCGCAACGAGCTGGTATTTGTAATTGTTGCTTCCTTCATAGCAGGTTTTATCGCTAAGATGCCTGCGATTTTCGCTTTAGATGAAGAGTTTTTCTATCCCCGGAATATCGGCTTTATCGCCTTTCCATTGCTGGCGGCATATTTTGCCTGGAGAAATAAGCTTTCAACAGGGAAAATTGCCATTATTGCCGGTGCCATTCTCGTGGGTTTGATCTTCATCAATTCCCTTCCGGGGAAGGAAACGGACACACTAGTTCTATCCTGCATTCACCTGCTTCTGTTTCTCTGGGCAGTCCTTGGCTTTGCTTTTGTTGGGGAAGCGGGAAATAATGAGACCAGGCGGCTTCTTTACCTGAAATACAATGGCGACCTGGTTGTTATCTGTGCCCTTATCGGGATATCAGGACTGCTCATGTCAGGTATTACAGTAGGATTATTTTCGCTGATCGGTTTTAATATTGAAGAATTTTACTTTCAAAATATCGGCGTTTTCGGGCTTGCCGCGATACCAATTGTAGGCACCTATTTAACCCAGACTAATCCGCAACTGGTAGGCCGGGTTTCACCGGTGATTGCAAAGATATTTAGTCCTTTGGTCCTGGTCATGCTGGTCATTTACCTCGGTGCGATGTTATATTCAGGGAAAGACCCTTATAACGATAGAGAATTCCTGATGATATTTAATGCCCTCCTGATCGGTGTAATGGCTATCATCTTCTTTTCGGTAGCGGAAACTTCAGGGTCTGGCAAAAGCCGGGCGGGGGTGTGGGTGCTGCTTCTCTTATCCATCGTAACTATTATCGTTAATGGCGTAGCGCTTTCTGCTATCATATTCCGGATTTCTGAAATGGGATTCACACCTAACCGCAGCGCAGTTCTTGGAGCCAATTTTCTTATATTGATAAACCTGCTTCTCGTAAGTGTACAGCTTTTTGGAGTAATAGCGAAGAAATCCGATATCAGTGGAGTAGGGAAAGTGATGGCACGGTACCTGCCGGTTTATTTGGTGTGGACGATTATTGTGACGTTTTTGTTTCCGTTGATCTTTGGGTTTAAATAAGTAGGTTTCATAATTGTCGAATTTTACCGCAAAGTATGATATTGAGGCGCTGCGCTAAAAACTGATTAATAGCTAAAGGCTAATTTACCGCAGAGGGCGCAAAGGTTTTCGCAAAGGACGCAAAGAATGGTTGACTCGTCCTGAATTAGGTTGACAGTTTTTTTATAAAGATAAATACATTTATTGTTGTTGTCGTGTTAAGATGTGGGGAACGCGTAGCGTTGTCCACATCTTAACACGTTTTTCTTTTTTTGCTTC
>NZ_JBASJU010000098.1:0-3313 GCF_049655485.1 Daejeonella sp. | reverse complement strand
AAATAGAGGGTCGGCAATAAAGCCGGGGATATTAACAATGAAACTAAAGAGTATAATGATGATAAAAGAGCCAATTATCTGCAGATATAAATTGGCTTCTTTTACCGAATTCTGGGCTCTGTCATTTTTTCTGACTATAGCTCGCATATTGAGCTCTTCGATCTGGGTTATATTGTTTCTTAGGTCGCGTATAACTCCTCTCTGTTCGGTATCATTTGATGTATTAGTTTTTAACAATTCGAAATCCCGCCGGATAAGAGCTGTTAAATCTGCCTCTCCTTTTTCAGTAATGTTTTTCTCCTGTTTTTTCAGTAACATTTCCAGTCGCTCAGCCGAGATTTTTGAAAGAGGCAGATCTTGATTGTCTACAATTCTTCTCAACTCTTTCAAGATGTTGAGCGTTTCGTAATTATCTCTTAATATTACTTTAGAAGAATCTGCGATGTCTTTCAGATAGTACCCTGCAAATGCCCCGAAAAAAAGCATCATCAGAAAGAGAAAACTGAAACCTAAGTGAAGTTTAGTTTTAATTTTCATGATCTTAAAATGAAACAGCCATGCTGGCTGTTAAAGTTGAACTATGATTCACCGGAGTGATATCACGTATAAAAACTTTGTCTTTACTGTCGTAAACCTTACCCTCAAGTCGCAGAATGGCATTGCTCATGGGGCTATAATCTATGTTCAATGACAGGCCAGTAGTCTCAAAACCATTTGGGGTGCCTGTATCAATGATAACTCCCTGACTATCGGAATAATACTCCCACCTTCCTGCAGCGGCCCATTTTTCGTTGAGATTCATTTTGACAATAAGCACCGGGCTGTACCATTGATTATAATCGCTGCTACCTCTTGACTTCTGCTCCGATCCGAAATCAAAACCGGTAATCAGGTGGACCTTGTCTGCTATTTGGAATATACCGTAAAAGTTGTGGAAGTAACGCATTTGCCTTAGTTCATCGGGTTTGTCATTTCCTGTGAAGGTGCTGTAGTTTAGCTTCACTCTGGGATTAGGCGTAAAAGTTATTTGTGTCCCGAATGCAGGTGTGTTATTGCCCTGTGGCCTTTGGATATGCTGCCAGCCGTTTAGAAATAATCCGCTAAGAAGCCATTTATTATTATCAGAAATGTAAGTTAGTTTGGCACCGCTTTCATAATACGGGGAATTTTCTGCCAGAATACTTCTGGTCAGCGTCCAGCAATCTTTCGAAACGGCACTCTCAAACCCAATATGAGATGCAAATATTCCAGCATCGATCCATAAGTTAGCCGATTCAGAAAGACGGAAGCCTGCATTCGCTTCAAAGATATTTTTAAGGACACCGGGCTCTGCGGCTAAGTTAGCATTGGCATATGTACCTGCCATCACCGCCAGAGCGGAACGTACCTTGCCCTTATCATAAGTCGCTTTAATATAGCCCAGATTCAGATTTAACTCATTGTGCCGGTTATGTGAGTAAACAAATGCTGGACGCTCGTGGTCCGATGGTTTGTTAAAATCGTAGCCATAGTATGTTTCAAGATAGGCGCTAACATTGATATCCTGAGAGGATACCTCGAGTGTGCTAAAAGTGAATATGAGCGCCAAAAGCCTTTTCATCGGTATATATTGTTCTTAATGAATACCATACAGATGCCATAAAATTAAAACTGATTAAATGTCGCTGTGCAACAGTTGCTTCCAGTTTTAATCGAGTTTTAGGAGATACGCCTAAAAAACAAAATCCTTCCATTTTGGAAGGGTCTGTTTTTCATTTCGGAAAATTAATAGTTTTGTCTTCGTTGATATTGTACTCCTCTATCTTGCGGTAGAGGGTCGTCAGGCCGATCCCCATTAACCTGGCTGCTTCGGTTTTGTTGCCACCGGTATGTTTTAATGTACGTTGAATATGGATCTTCTCCACGGTTGCCAGTTCAAACGATTCCATTTCGGTCATGCTGGAATCACTGCGTAATTCAAAAGGCAATATATCGGCAGAAAGCCGCGACGTATCAGTAAGTATCAATGCCCGTTCGATTACATTTTTAAGCTCCCTTATATTACCTTTCCAAAGGTGCTTCTGAAGCTTTAGGATAAAATCATTTTCAGGAACCGGGGTAGTTTTATTGAGCTTTAAGGCAAATTGTTCAACATAAAATGCCGTCAGCAGAGGGATATCTTCTTTACGTTCCTTTAAAGAAGGCAATTGAATAATAAAACCTGATAAACGGTAAAAAAGGTCTTCACGGAAGAGGCCTTGCTTTATTTCTTCTTCCAAATTGCGATTTGTAGCCGCTATGATCCGGACATCTACTTTGGTTGTTTTTGTGTCGCCTACTTTTATGAAGGAGCCATCTTCAAGTACCCGGAGAAGTTTGGCTTGTAGATCCATGCTCATTTCGCCAATTTCGTCTAGAAAAATGGTACCGTGGTCAGCCTCCTCAAATAAGCCCTTTTTTTCTTTTAAAGCTCCAGTGAATGAACCGGCTTTATGGCCGAATAGCTCACTCTCCAGGATATCTCTGCCAAAGGCGCTGCAGTTAACAGCAACGAAATTTTGGTCCTTCCTTTTACTATTGTAATGTATGGCTTGGGCAAAGATCTCCTTACCGGTACCGGTTTCACCCAATAGCAAGGTTGTAGCATCGGTGACAGATACTTTTCGAGCGAGTTCAATAGCCTTTTGTATAACTGGCGATTTTCCAATAATTGCATCGAAGCCAAAACGTTTTTCCAGGCTTTTCTCAAGACGCTCGACTTTTCGCTGCAACAAAGCTTTATCCATCGCTTTAGCTACAAGAGGCAATATTTTATCATTGTCGTCGCCCTTGGTTATGTAGTCAAATGCGCCGTTCTTTATAGACTGCACACCATCAGGGATATTCCCAAATGCCGTAAGATTAATGACCTCAATGGCAGGATTGATCAGTTTGATTTTGTTTACGAGGTCTACCCCGTTGCAGTCAGGTAGCCTAACATCGCTTAAGACAACTGGAATATCGTCCTTCTCTAAAATCTGTAATCCTGCCTTACCAGTCCCTGCCTGGTATACCTTGTATCCTTCCAATTCCAGTATCCTGGAAATAAGTGTACGAAGGCGCTCTTCGTCATCAATGATTAAGATCTTTTTGATAAGCTATTTTTAGCAAATAACGGATATTTTGGAGATACTGCAAACACTGTCATCATGAAGTTGACAGAACCATGCTAAAAGCAGCGTTTTCTAATCCGGTGAGAATTTTAAGGACGGAATGATATTTATCCCTTGATCACTCTACCTCAATAGTATGAGTCAAAAAGGTTTTATCAGCCTTTAAAAACTTCAGTTCATAA
>NZ_JBASJU010000097.1:0-6408 GCF_049655485.1 Daejeonella sp. | reverse complement strand
CCGACGGTCCCGCTAAGCCGCTGATTCAGAATATCTCTTCACCCAAATTCCTGCAAAGCCGTGGTACCGATCATGCTACCAATGGCATCCGGATGGGTATTGATGGCTGGATCTATATTGCCGTTGGTGATTTTGGTTTCCATAATGCAGTAGACCGCTCCGGGACCAAATTAACGATGCTTGGCGGCGGGATCGTAAGGGTAAGGCCCGACGGAACCGAAATGGAGGTATACACCCATGGATTACGCAATATCTATGATGTGGCTATTGATCCCTACATGAATGTTTTTACTCGTGATAACACGAATGATGGGGGAGGATGGAATATTCGTTTCAGCCATCAGATACAAACAGCTGAATACGGATACCCGCTCCTGTTCAAAAACTTTACCGAAGAGATTCTGCCTGCACTCGCAGACTTGGGAGGTGGATCCGGCACCGGGGCTTTGTTCATGGATGATGCCAGCTGGCCTGCAAAATATAATAAGGTGCCTATGATGGCCGACTGGGGTACCAGCATGTTATCCATTCACCGCGTAACACCCGACGGAGCGAGCTTTCAGCAGAAGGATGAAGACTTTATCAAATTAGCACAAATCACTGATCTGGATGTTGATGGCTCAGGCCGCCTTTACTTATCCGCATGGGATGGCGCGGGATATTCAGGAAGTCCTGACAAAGGCTTTATTGTAAGAGCTATACCCAAGGACTGGAAATTTAAAGCCTTCCCGAATCTAAAGAAAGCATCTATCAGGGAACTTGCTGACTTATTAAAATCTCCTAATGCCGTTGCACGTTTAAATGCGCAGCAGGAACTGCTAAGCCGGCCCGCGAAAAATGTTTCTAGAACAGCCTGGGCTATAGCAGCCGACAAAAGCCTGCCATTGGATGTCAGAGTCGCCGGTATTTTTACCTATGCACAATCCGAAGGGGAGAAAGCCACTAACAACCTGCTCCAGTTAACAGCCGATGATAATGTAAGAGAGTTTGCACTTCGGGCTGTTACTGATCGAAAGGGATGTGTAGAGAAAGTACCCACGAAGCCTTTTTTAGATGCTTTAAATGACAGGTCTGAACGCGTTCGGGCCACAGCGATCATATCCCTCGGTCGCCTGGGTCGCAAAGAAGCCATAGATGCCTTACTCAGTGTGAGCGTACCTCCATCATTCAAGGCCCCGGCCGCAAATACAGAAGGCCCTCATGCTACACCCAACTCTTCATTGATCAATGCTCATCTCGCCGTCCGATCTCTTGTGGGTTTAAATGCCGTTGACGAAGCGGTAAAAGCCATTGGCAGCAAGAATTCTACCATGGCCTTATGGACTTTGCGATATATGCACAGCCCGAAAGCTGTTGAGGGTTTGATCACAGCGTACAACAATGCTGGCAATGCGGCGCTTAAAAAAGAAATCCTGAGTACCCTGTCGCGTTTATACAAAAAGGAAGCACCTTACCAGGGAGAATACTGGTGGAGTACCCGCCCAGACGGTCACGGACCTTATTACAATACAGTGGAATGGGAATCCTCTCCGCAAATCAGACAAGCATTAGTGAAGGAATGGGCTAAAGCAAGTGATTCCGAAAAGCTGTTCTTCACTCGCCTGAACGATAAACACCAAATGGGAATCAGTGAATTCGGCAGCCAGGAAACGGTAGCCTCTGTTGAAGAAAAATTCGATCTGGAAGCGATCAAGATGAAAAAAGGCCAGATAGGTAACTCCTCTATTGAGGATGTCATGCTGGCACTAAGGGAAATAAAAGGTAATGTAGATTTGGGAAAAGCCGTCTTTTTGAGACAGGGATGCAATGCATGCCACAGTACTAGCCAATCAGAACCTTTGAAAGGCCCTTATATGGGACAAATCGGTTCCATCATGAACGACGAGCAAATTGCTGAGTCGATTCTGAAACCTAATGCCTCGATCTCACAGGGTTTTGCAACTGTGCTTATAACAACCAAAGCTAAAAGAAGCTTTATGGGATTCGTAACGGCTCAGTCGGCACAATCAATAACTTTAAGGGATATAGGCGGGGGTGTTCGTACAGTTAAAACGGACGAAATTGTGAATCGTAAAGAAATGGAGAATTCCATGATGCCAGAGGGTTTGGCGAATGCCTTGTCGTTTGAGGAGTTTGCGTCGTTGGTGAATTATTTATCACAACAAAAGTAAATTATGAAAAGAAGATTTTATTAAGACCGGAGCGACAGCGACGGCTGGTTTTCGTTTAATTCCCCACGGCAGATTATAGTCTTCTAACGGAAAGGAAGCGTGATGTAAAAAGTAGCTCCCCCTTCTTCATTATTTTCGACCCAAATATTACCTTCATGCTGTCTAATTATTTCGGAGGAAATAAAAAGACCAATCCCCAGTCCGGAGACCTTTTTGCTTGTCAATTCCTCTACTCGGTAAAACTTGTCAAAGATTTTACTTTGGTTTTCTTCATTGATACCTATTCCATAGTCTTTGACGGCGATTTGAACATGCCGTTTCTTTTTCTCTACACTTAATTCAACGAGCTTAGCGTTTGGTGAATATTTTACGGCATTACTGATAACGTTGACAATTACTTGTTCAATTCTTTCCTTGTCAATCTCTACGCAAATAGGTTCGGTGAATGAAAATTTAAGTTGATGAGAGGAGTAAAGTAGTTGATTTGCGTCTGTTATTTCCCTTACAATGTCTGTAATCTCTACCTGTTGTTTTTGCAATGCTAATTTCCCGGCTTGAATTTTTGAAATATCCAGGAGATTTAAAATCAATTTTGCCAGCTTGTCTGAAACCTCTTCGGCTTTATTTAAAAAGGCAAGGGTTTGTTTTTTTGGTTGCTGATCAAAACTTTTTAAAGCTAGTTGGAGATAGGCCTTTAGAGATGTTAGCGGTGTTTTTAATTCATGGCTAGCGAAACTCAAAAACTCTTTATTTCTGTGACTATCTAACTGACTTCGTTCAAGTTCCATTTGCTTTTCTATTAAAGCCCTCTCTTTCTGTTTCCTGTCTGATATATCATTGATAAATGCAATGAAAAACCATTTCGTATTAATCTTTACAGCTGAAATGCTCAAACTTACAGGGAATTCCCTTAAGTTCTTATCGATTGCCGGGACTTCGATCGTAGAATTCAAAACCGGGCCGTGCCCTGTATTAAGAAAGTGGGTCATACCCTTAGTGTGCGCTTCACGGAATTGGACGGGGATAATTAAATCTGTTAAGGGCTGATTAAGAACTTCGGCGGCAGTGTATCCAAAAATATCCGTGGCCTTTTGATTCCATTCGATAACGTTTTGGGTCTCATCTATAATTACAACGGCATCAGGCGCATTAGCTAAAAATTCAGCTATCCTCGAAAAATATTCCTGTTGGAGTTTCTCAGCTTCTATTTTAGCAGTAACATCTCTGAAAACCCCACGTGTGTGAAGCACAGTGCCTCCCCGATAAAAAGCCCTTAAATGACCTTGTAAAATAACCGGTGTCCCATTTCTAGCAAGGAATGTAACTTGTATATCGTCATTGACTTGCTTCACGAGAGTAGTTTCCCGATATGCCCGGAATTCGGATCGTTCCTCCTCGGCTACAAAATCATAAATGGATCTGCCTTTTACTTCATCAAATCTATAACCAAGTGTTAAAAGCCACGCGGGATTTACATTCTCGATTGCCCCGTCTTCACTTACGTATTGAATAAGATCACTCGTGTTATCAAAAAGATCACTAAAATATATGTCGGGTATTTGCATAGGTTTGTACTGTTATTAATTCCCTAACGCTTCCTCTTCATTATTCATGGGTAATCCATTTTTGGTAGCCACAGGAAGGAAAAAATAAAATTCCGAGCCGCCAGTGTCACTACTAACACCGATTGTTCCGCCGTGACGTCGAATTATCTCAGAAGAAATATACAACCCCAGTCCTAAACCCGAAAATTGTTGGGACGATTCCTTGCCCCGATAGAACTTGTTAAATATATGTTTTTGATTCTCAGCGGGAATTCCGATGCCAAAATCTTTTACTGAAATTCTTACAACATCGCCAATCAAAACGGTATTGAGTATGATTATATCGTTATTCGGAGAATACTTTACAGCATTAGAAAGTAAATTAGTTAGTACTTGCTCTAAGCGGCTCTTTTCACCCCGTACTATAATAGCGGGGTTATTCTCAATAGTGATTTTATGCGTATGTAAAGCAAACTGCGACTGTGAAACCACATCAGTTAACACCGTAGAGATGTCAAGGTCGGAGAAATGATAAATCATCTGACCGGCCTGAATTTTCGTCACGTCGAGCAGATCATTTACCAGTCCGGTGAGCTTATTAACCTGGTTATCTGCTTTATCTAAAAGATCAACGGAGGATCCATTTTCTTTCATGATCGCTTTTTTAAGAATTTGAAGGTATCCTTTCATGTTTGTAATTGGGGTCTTGAGTTCATGGCTAGCGACATTCATAAATTCATCCTTCTTTTTCATTAATTCTTCAATCTCTCTTTTATGTTTTTCTTTTCTTCCCAGTGCTTCCATTAACTGCATTCGCATCAGCTCAATAGTTCGCGCCAATTTTTCGGCTTTTTCCGCTGATTTTTGTGCCAGGTTAACCCTGATTTCTGAAGTAATGGCTGCCTGTTCCAATTTAAATAGCTCTGTGAAAATCGGGAGAATGTCTCGCAGTGGCGCGAGGGCATCTTCTTTAAGGGTGCCACCCAATAAAACCACCACACTACCGTCCGAACCCGAAATGCCTGATGCCAAAAGTGGGTGCTTAAAATCTTGAAATGCCAGGGTGCCTGAATGAAAGCTTTTTTTCAAGCATTCTTTCAAAAAATTATTCCATCCTATCCAATTCGGGAGCGTTTGAGGAAATCCCGGTGCAGGGAGTAGTTGTGGGATTTCCGGATCCTGGATAAATATAATTAGATGAGAACAGTCGAAATATCCGGCTAACCGGCAGGCGGCCTGAAAACGATTTACTTTGTTATGTAACTCACCAATAAGATTTAGCAACATTATTCGGGAATTACGCAAACCACGGCCGTGCAATTTTGAAAGCCACTAAATTGTCCTTCTACACGGGCTATTTGTCCATATGTATTACATCCAGCATAATCAGTACCTTGAAGCGTTTTTGAAATTTGACCCAGTTCGAGATCAAACTCTTTCCCCATTCTAAGTCTGGTTGCTACACAATCAAAAAACAATGCGACATTTGGCTTGTGATCACCAATCTGTTTTAGGGCATTAATAGCGGCTGTAGTTGCCGCCTTTTCAGAACAATCGTTATCGGTAACCATAAAGCTAACATAAGCCCCTTCCGGGATAGTACTGGCCATAGCAAGGGAGCCATCTTCTAGTATGGAAAGTGGCACCCTTAACTTAAAATCACCCGCAACTTCTATCCCTAAAATATTATGTAAAAAAAACGGAATAGGCTGCTCAAGGTCAAAAGTTTGTCCGGTGTTCGCAGCATGTTCCGTAAATAATTCGACAGCGGGGCGTGCATTTAAACTAATAAGATGCATGCCTTCGACTTGCGTAACGCGCATTTTCGTTCCCACAGGTTTCCAGCCGTGAGCTGCTCCCACTCCAATTGGTTTATTCGATAATATCTCAAGGATAACGGCAGCATCGGTAAAAGCTCCCGTTCCGTAAAAAACGTGGGTACGCTGGAAATTGGCATTATCACCTGCGCCGCCTCCGAAAAATTGATATTTACCCATCGTTTTCTCAGTCAGTAATTCGACAATTTCATCTGTGTATCCGGATAATGCGTCGGCAAAAATCATGGCAGAATAATACTGGTACTGATAATCCGAATCATGTGTCAGTGCTGAATTCAACTTTTCTACAACAGCTACTCTGTCCTTCTTTATACCCTCAGCAAGGCAAGCAGAAAACTTTAATTCATCAGAATAAAAAGCAACCGCACATGCCGAGTCTGTTGCCCGGTCGTTTGAAGTAAACTCTCCTGCCGACGAACTGCCCACTATCAATTGGGGACGGCAACCTTCATTCAGGGATTCCAGAAGACTTGGATAATCATACACGGACGAGGCAAAAACTATTACCGCGTTAGGAATCTTTTCACCTAATTTCTCTACAATTTTATTTGCCAATTCCCGGCCCGCATTTCTGCCATTCTGTTCTTCAGTAAAAACTACTGCTGATTGTGTCATACGTTTCGTTGTAGATATAAAAAATTTAACAAAACGAACCACGCTTTGTTACGAGAGCTCACAAATATAATCCGTCAGGATTAACCTTGGTTATATTTTTTGAAACTCATAGTTACAAATGATGTATCGGATTTACTTGTTTTTCCGTAAATCCAGGTTGAAGGAGGATTTGAGTGTGTGCCACGTTTACATCAACGCCTCCTCAATCAACTCCCCAATCTGCATTGCCTGATCCTTAGT
>NZ_JBASJU010000096.1:0-3622 GCF_049655485.1 Daejeonella sp. | reverse complement strand
TGTAAAAGCTTGAGCGGTTAAACCACCGGCGCGAGCGATTAAGTCAGATAACCTCTCATCTTTTTTAGAGATTGTATAAATACCGGGATAGACTACCTCACCTTGAATCCTAACAAGTCTTTGAACCTCATAACCTGCAGATGGTCGGACCACAATCATGTCAAATGGTTGCAATATAAAACCTTTTGCATCCTTTATCAGATCTTTGCTAATATTAACTTGAAAAACCTCGGCGGTTTGAGCAGATTTTGATAAAACATCACTGTTTTTGATCCTTCTTGATATTTCCACCCTTTGCGGAGTTGCTCCTTCTTTCAATCCCCCTGCTTGCAAAATAGCATCCTCTAAAGTCATGCCCTCAGCAAACGCCAGTCGACCAGGCTCGCGGATTTCCCCTCCTATATTTATATAATATCCTTCTTTCAAATCAAAAATTGAAGAGATACTAACAATATCTTCTCGTTTCAATGGTATATCCGCAATTTGTCCATTTAAGATTGCTGATAAATTAAAAGATACAAGCTCTGTTTGCATGTCATCTTTTAATCTTAAAATATAGCCTCTATTTTGGAACGCATCCTCGCGTAAACCCTCCGCTTTACCAATCAACTGACTTAACGTTAGGCCGGGTGACAATTCATACTCTCCCGGTCTAAAGACAGCACCATCAATAGTCACTCGGTTTTCGAAGCGTTCCAATATTTGGTCAACAAAAAACTTATCACCATTGGAGGGCTGGTAGTTAGCGAAGTTTTGCGCGACTATGTCAGAAATTTTCCGTTCAATAGCTGTATTTTTAAGTACTTTAATTCTAGCCCGATAAGCACTTCCAGTAAAATCGCCAGCAAACCTTAATAAATCCTCTAAGGTTTCACCGTCTAACATTTCAAATATTCCTGGACGTTTGACCTCGCCAACTACTTCAACTCGTTTAAAATAGGTAGGCACGCGGATTACGTCGTTATCCTGAAGACGAACATTGCTTTTAAATCTTCCTTCAAGAAGAAAATCATAAATGTCTACTGTGGCAATCTTAGTTCCTCCTCTAATTAATTCAATCACTCTGAAAGACCCGTTGTCGGAGGGCCCCCCTGATTGGTATAACGCGTTGAAGATACTGGCAACTGAAGGAAGTGTATATGTCCCTGGTTTTACAATCTCACCAGTTAGCACGACCTTAATACTCCGGATATTGCCAATTGCGATACGAACGTTTGTATTTCCGCTGTTTATACCTGAATAAATAGTAGAAAGTCTGGATCGAATTCGGGCTGTTGCTTGTTCTATTGTCATCCCCCCCACTGAAACAACCCCAACGTAAGGAATATTTATGGTTCCTTCGGGGTTTACTTTAAGATTGTAACTAGCTTCTGAATAGCCATATATGTCAATAAGCAACTCATCATCAGGTCCAACCTGATAATTTTGAGGCGTTGCTAAACGCAAATTTGGTTCAAACGTGTTAGTAGTTCCGGAAAAAAGATCCGATCCAAATATTTTAGCTTTGTAATCGGGTATTGTGTCCTTAACTGCAAGTGTGTCTCTAGCTAAATTTAAAGTATCATTGGCAGACGCTTGGATTTTTTCCCTATCGATTCGTTTTATTCGTTCAACCCTAGTCCGTAGTTTCTTAACTTCTTCTAGTTTCATCCCTTTTGAAAGAGCAGCTTGTTCCAGCTTCGCGTCAGATCTGCCAAGGCTCATCTGTTCAATCATTTCACGAATTTGTTGGTCAGACAACTCATCCACACGAATATTGTTGAAACTTCTGGTGGTCTGAGCGTACACGCCGCTACTCAACAAAATAAGTATCATAGCTGCGAAAGCTAACACTAACTTTTTGGAATTCATTCTTTTATAGATTTTCGGTATTGACAAGTTAGCTCTACATAAAATTTGACTGAACAAATGGATGTAATAGACATAGTAAATAAATTCTTTGTAGAAACAGGGAACCTAGATTCATTATTTATTCAAAATAGTTTAGCACATTGAATCCTCCGGCTTTCAAATGCTCGTCTCTTTTCATCAAATTCAAATCGGAATGGATCATATCTTTAACAAGTCCTGTTAAATCATATTTCGGTTTCCAGCCCAGCTTCGTATTAGCCTTTGTCGGGTCACCAAGCAATAAATCTACCTCCGTCGGCCTGAAATATCGCGGGTCAATTTTTACAATAGTTTGTCCTTGTTTGATGCTGTCCAAGTTTAAGCCCAGTTCTTCTCCAACTGCGGTATCAACATCTACAATTACACCTTTTTCATGTTCATCCTTTCCACTGAACTCTACTTCTATGCCTAATTCAGAGAATGTCATTTTCACAAAATCCCTAACTGAGGTCGTGATGCCGGTAGCTATAACGTAATCTTCAGGACTATCTTGTTGAAGTATCAAATACATAGCTTCAATATAATCTTTAGCATGGCCCCAGTCTCTCTTGGCCGATAGATTCCCTAGATAGAGACAACTCTGTAAGCCCAAAGCTATTTTCGCCGCCGCCCTAGTTATCTTGCGCGTGACGAAGGTCTCCCCACGCAACGGACTTTCATGATTGAAAAGAATTCCATTACAAGCATACATGTTATACGCCTCTCTGTAATTTACTGTAATCCAATATGCGTACATTTTTGCAACGGCATATGGTGAACGAGGGTAAAAAGGAGTCGTTTCAGACTGAGGAACAGCTTGTACGAGTCCGTATAATTCAGATGTAGATGCCTGATATATCCGAGTTTTCTTCTCCAACCCTAGAATACGTACGGCTTCCAATAGTCTCAAAGTACCAACGCCATCGGCGTTGGCTGTATACTCGGGTGTCTCGAAACTCACATGAACGTGGCTCATCGCTGCCAGATTGTAAATTTCGTCAGGTTGGGTTTCTTGGATTATACGAATTAAGTTAGTCGAATCAGTCAGCTCTCCATAGTGAAGTTTTAATCGCAGGTTGTTCTCATGTGGATCTTGGTATAAATGATCAATCCTATCGGTATTAAATAAGGAACTCCTTCTCTTAATCCCATGAACAAAATATCCTTTATTTAACAAGAATTCAGTCAAATATGCACCATCTTGACCTGTTATTCCTGTAATTAATGCTGTTTTCATCTATATGTCTATTTTTTATTTTCTAACCGTCTCAATTTTTAATTTACTATTCAATTAACTTACCCTCAAATGTTTAACTAGGGTTAATACATTCTAAATTTGCTTTGCTGAAGAAATTTCGAATTATTTATAAGGTCCTTGAACAAGGGTACATTGTAATTGCTGGGTTGTTTCTATTGTATTCTCAAATTCACGATAGTGACGGACTGCTTGTTTCTTAACGATTTAAATCATGCCTAATAAATTAATACTCTGGTAGAATTTTTACTCAAGGTTATATAATTGTATCCAAAATTGGGAATCATAAAAAACTTTACGCAGAAACGCAATCTGATTCGAAGCTTAACAACCTTTTTAGCATGGCAATTGTGTAGTTTTAATACGCATTATTACAGGTCAAAAGTAATTTTTTTTTTTTACACCATGAAATTAAACAGAACAATACACTGGATTGGTACTAGTAAATTGCTCATTAAATAATCGTTTTATGGTAAAAATGATTAGTTTACTTTATAT
>NZ_JBASJU010000095.1:0-11948 GCF_049655485.1 Daejeonella sp. | reverse complement strand
GATGAGCTTTCAGGGATAAAGAAGTTGTGGCATAATCCTGAATCACATGTTCTGAAGCAGGCATCAGCGGAAGCGAGATTTGAGTTTCAGTCACACTCTCTGAAGGCTGGCCCGCAAACAAAGCCTGAGGCATATCCGAAAGTGCAGACACCTCCCATAAAGCCTGCCGGCGATCCAGCCCTAGGGACCTGAATGCATCCGCATCAGCCAGCTTCTCAAGCCCTGCCTGCGATACACCCGAATCCCGGAGTTCTGCTATTTGCTTAAAGCTTCCCTTTCTACCCAGTGCCAAAGCTTCGGCATCATCCTGGCGAAGGCCGCTAATCTGTCGGAAGCCCAGACGCAAAGCAAAGTATTGTCCTGCCTTTTCTTCCAATATATTATCCCACATGGAATAATTAATATCCACCGGCCGGACTTCAACCCCATGCTTACGGGCATCAATAACGAGCTGTGCAGGCTGGTAAAAACCCATCGGCAGACTATTGAGGATGGCCGCCGCAAAGACATCCGGATAATAACATTTCATCCAGGAGGAGATATACACGAGCAAGGCAAAACTCACCGCATGGCTTTCAGGAAAGCCATAACTACCGAAACCTTCGAGCTGTTTAAATACACGCTGAGCATATTCAAGCTTGTAGCCCTTGGAAGTCATTCCATCTATAAGCTTTTTCTCGAACTTACTAACCAGGCCATGGGCTTTAAAAGTTGCCATGCTACGCCGCAGCCCATCGGCTTCCGCGGGAGTAAATCCCGCAGCTACTATCGCGATCTCCATGGCCTGTTCCTGGAATAATGGAACGCCAAGGGTCCGGCCCAGGATCGCTTTTAATTCTTCAGAGGGATACTCAATCGGCTCCTTACCATTGCGCCTTCTTAAATAAGGGTGGACCATGTCGCCTTGAATGGGCCCCGGACGAACGATGGCGACCTCTATCACCAGGTCATAAAAGGTTTGGGGACGCAGACGCGGCAGCATAGACATTTGAGCCCGGCTTTCAATCTGGAAAACCCCGATCGTGTCCGCATGGCTTATCATATCATACACTTTCGGATCATCCTGCGGAACATTTGCCAGAGTAAAATCACGGTCATAATGCTTTTTAGCAAGATCAAATCCTTTGCGGATGCAGGTAAGCATCCCTAAAGCCAGCACATCGACCTTCAAAAAGCCCAGCGCATCAATATCATCCTTATTCCATTCAATACATGTCCGGTCTTCCATACGGGCATTCATAATGGGGCAGAGATCGGAGAGCTTACCCTGGGTTATTACAAAACCTCCTGTATGCTGACCCAGCTGCCTTGGGAAGCCCATCATCTGGCTGGTGAGTTCAAGGGTTTTCCGTAAATGGGCATCCAGCGGATTAAAGCCCTGCTCAATTAGGTGCTTATCATCAAACACTTCGTAATGATGCCAAACCGAACCAGATATCCGGTTAATCGTGTCGACCGATAATCCCATTACTTTCGCTACATCCCGAACAGCACCTTTGAAATGTAATTGAGTAACTGTAGCGACGATAGCAGCCCTGTCGCGGCCATACTTCTCATAAATATACTGTATCACTTCTTCGCGGCGCTCATGTTCAAAGTCGACATCAATATCAGGTGGTTCATCGCGGGCATCCGACATAAACCGGGCGAAAAGCAATTTGAATTTGGTTGGATCCACGGAAGTGATTCCCAGGCAATAGCACACAACCGAATTAGCAGCAGAGCCACGTCCCTGGCAAAGGATGTTCCTGCTTCTTGCAAAACGGACAAAGTCGTGCACCGTAAGGAAATAGCTGGCCAGGTCTTTCTTCTTCATAAAAGCCAGTTCCTCAATAATCTGGTCCTCCACTTTCTTTGGAATCGTTTCTCCAAATTTCTCCTTCGCACCCTCCCAGGTTAGAACATGCAGCTCTTCCATGGGAGTGCGTCCTTCTGTCGTGAGCTCTTCAGGATATACATATTTGAGGCTGCTGAGGGAGAACTGGCAGGCCTCTGCAATTTCGATAGCATTCTCAATGGCCTCCGGATATTGCCGGAACAGGCGAAGCATCTCTTCAATAGGTTTAAGGTGCCTCTCCGCATTCTGGTGCAGGCGAAAACCCGCGGACTGGATTGTACACTTTTCCCTGACACAGGTCAGTACATCCTGCAGTTCACGCCGCGCAGGTTCATGGTAATACACATCGTTTGTAGCAACAAGCTGGACACCCATTTCTGCTGACAAACGGGAAAGGCGATAAAATCGTTTTTGATCATCTCCCAAATAGGAACGAACAGCAGCGAGGTAGAGTTCAGTCCCGAAAGCTTCCCGATATTCCCTTATTTCATGTAGATAGTTAGCTTCAAATTCAAAATTTCCTGTAAGAACCGGCGGAGGAATGGTAATAAATTTTATACCCTTACTATGCTCATAAACATCTGCTTTATATAAAAAACACTGGCCCTTTTCAGCCCTTCGGTTTCCCAGGGTCAGTAATCCCGAAAGCAGGCTATATGCCTCCTGATTGGTTGGATAAGCCAGTAAACCGGGCCCATCAATGAGGTCAAGCCGGCAGCCCGGAATCAAGCGAATGTCTTTCAATTTAGCTGCGGTATGGGCACGAACAATCCCCGCCAAAGTATTACGATCCGTCAGGGCAATGGCTTTATATCCATAAAGAGCCGCTTGCTCAACCAATTCCTCCGGATGCGATGCACCCTGCAGGAAACTAAAATTGCTTGTTACTTGTAATTCGACGTAGCTCATCAGGCAAAGAATCCATGTATAAACCATTCGTTAGAACCATCCCCATTATAATGCCCGGAGCGAAATAGCCAGTAGCGCTGCCCATTCTGGTCCTCCACATAATAATAATCGCGGTGCTGCCCGCTCTCCAGCCACCATTCCCGCTCTATACGCTCAGGGCCATCCGCCTTCTTCACATGATGGACCTTTTCTTTATAACGAAAAAGCATGGGAGGATAATCCGGTATAGGAGCCGTTACCTCGATCTGTTCGGGACGGGCTAATAGCTGAACCGGACGGGGTTTATCACTCCGCCAGCGTATGGAAGGCTTATCCTTTATAGAAGAAGAAATCCGTACCGACCGTTCAGGCCAATAATGCTCATCTGGCAGATAGCGGTGGATTTTATCAGGACCCACCTTGCCCGCCAGCCTGTCGAGCAGTTCTGCCAGTGTTACATCCTCCAGCCCTGGTTTGCCCGCCCATAAAGCTTCCTGCTGAGGCGGGATATCTTCTACTTTAGGGGCTTCAAGAACAAACAGCTCAATCCCCAGGGCAGGCTCGAGAGTCGATATCTTTAGTTCAAATAACTTATACAGATGCTGCACGGTATGCGATGCCAGATTGGTTCCAATATCCATCTGCACCACTTTCCCATCAATTCGGTATCCTTTAAATATAGCCGTGCGAACTCCCTTTCCTTCCTGATGCAAGCGTTTACACAGCATTTCGAGTAATGTTCTGAGCGCGATTTCGATTCCAGTGGCAGTTCTGATGGGCTCCATGCTTGCTAAGCGTTCCTGATAAGGTTCTACCGGTAGCAAGCTTTGGATGGGTTCCTCCTCATTTCCCAGAGCCTGATCCAAACGCTGTAGCAAAAGAGCCCCAAAGCGCCTTCGAAGAACAGAGCGGGGTATACTCATAAAGCTGCTGATAGTCCGAAACCCCAGTTTCTGCAAACGCTCCAATACTTGTAATTCGAGCCGGAGAGCAGCAGGGGGCAAGGAGAGTAAAGCATCGGAATGACCCTTACTCTCAATAATAGGTTTTACTTTTCCGTATCGGGACACGGCCCATGCCCCACCGATCGTGTCGGCCATGGCAGCCCTGACATCATAGCCTTTGCTTCGCAGACGCGTGACTATTTCTCTCAGGTATTCTCTTTCCCCACCCCACAGGTGTGCACAGCCCGTAATGTCAAGAATGACCCCATTAGGTGGATCTACGGCAATAAGCGGAGTATAACGTATACACCATTCGCCCAAACCCTTTAGCAGTTTATTTCCCTTGCCGGGGATGTCATCAATAATTTCCAAAGAAGGAATAATAGCCCTGGCATCGGCAGCAAGCATTCCCGGGACAATCCCTTCGGTTTCAGCGAGGCTATTAGAAGCGGTTATCAGCTGCCTCCCATGATCTTTAATTACAATGACGAAAGGTATATCACGCAGTTCAGGCCGGCGGAGGCTGAGCCAATCCGTCAGCAAATGACGGAACCAAATGGTGACAAAACGCTTTTGCATATTATCCGGCTTTTAAGCTTTGTGAGGATACAATAACTTCGGTTTGTTCAGCAAGCGACTTAAATCGGCCTCCCGACCATTCTACTTTCCAGGTACCCGGGTTCCCGTTGCGAACTTTTAATAATTCTACATTCCATCGCGGAAAGCCAACACCCGGCATGCCATTTTCCAATTCACTTGGCAATTGGGTAATATTCCATCGGGCCACACAGGCGGTGGCGCTTAGCTTTTTAGGATCGCTGCGTAGAACGAAACCGGTTACGCGGCTTTGTTCAGCTGCCAATTGCAAGCGGCGGGTGTGGGTAAAGCTTATTTCTTCCACCTCCCCTATGACAGCGGCCAGGCCTTTGCATTTCAAGGCCTCTTCCATCGCCCACAATACATCCCGCTCACGTTTAAGGTCGATAAAGATCATCTGATCGGGTTCAACACCGAATATTTTTAAAGAGGGAGGGAAAAGCGTACGCCGCATACTAATCCACAAACAGGCACCCCCATTCTGCATGAGATGATTAAGGAGGCCGCCTATAAAACCTCCATTAGCGGCCGACTGCTCAGGCCCAATACTCAGAAATTCATGGATGGCCCCGGTAGGGAAAACTGAATTAGGAAAAGCTTCCTCAATAGGGCCAAGGCCAAAGGAATCTGCCGCATCTGATACCGGGGGCGTATAGCCCTGCATCAGCAAAATGCTCTTTTGCAGCTTATTAATTAAGTCCTTCTTTGTCTCTAGTACACTCATGATGAAAAGCAATACAAAGATAATGCTAAAAATATTAGTATTACCAAGCCTGTTGAAATAAATAATGAATGTGTTTAAATGTGGTGTCATAATCGTCACCATCACACAATTCATGCATAAAAAGCATTTTGTATAACTTATTGTATATTTGAGGGATCCTTAGAAGAAAATGCAAAACCCTGTTCCAGAAAAGATTATTAGTGACTCCCACCGGCAGGAAGTTATCACCCAGTATCAAATATTAGATGCACCGAGAATAGCCATCGAAGCGGCAAATGTAGGCACCTGGCTTATTGACGAAGCCACTCGTGTATTTATTAGCTCCGCTCGGGTAAAAGAATTATTTGGATATGAAGCAGGCCAGGAACTCCCTTTTGAAGCTGCTTTGACGTTTGTTACCGAAAAGCACCGGGGAAAGATTGCAGTAAGTTTAGAAGAAACCTTCAAGACCGGCAAACCCTATCATGTTGATTTCTCCGTTACAGGCCTGCCTGACCGAAAGTTACGATGGGTAAAAGCTGTTGGGGGACTATACAAGGATCCGGAAGGTAAATTAACACATATCGCCGGGGTGATGATGGATATCACTGAGCAGAAACAGAATGAGCTGCGTAAAAACAAGTTTATAGGCATGGTAAGCCATGAGCTGCGAACACCCCTCAGTTCTTTAAGGGCTTATGTTCAAATCCTGCACGCCTGGGCAAGGAAAAAAAAGGACCATTTTACCGTAGGGGCTTTAGCTAAAATGGAGCGCCAGGTAAAAAAGATGGGTACTTTAATCAATGGCTTCCTAAGCCTCAACCAGGTGGAATCGGGCAATATCAATCTTAACTTAAAAGATTTTGAATTAAATAAATTGATCGAAGCGGAACTCGAAGAGATAAGGCTTCTTAACCCGGGCCGCACAATTACATTTACTCCAAAAGAGACAATCGAAATACAGGCTGATCCTGACAAAATCGAGCAGGTGCTGATTAATCTCGTTTCTAATGCTATAAAATATTCCCCCGGGGAAGTCTTAATTGAAATCACTACTGAAATTAAAGACGAAATGGCCGAGGTTAGGGTTAAAGACGAAGGTTTCGGTATTGCACCGGCAGATATGGCTAAACTTTTTGAGCGATATTTCCGTGTCGAAAATAAACATACCGAGCAAATCCCCGGCTTTGGTATCGGTCTTTACCTATGCTCCGAAATTATCCGCTTGCACCATGGTAAAATATGGGGTGAGAGCGAGCCCGGTAAAGGTTCCGTTTTTTGTTTCCAGCTTCCGCTAAAGGTCAGGGCATAACAAAGAATTAAATCTAATTAGCATTTCCATATACCCCCTGAGGGTATTGAAAGTCAGAAAAACCGATTGCAACGAATTTCCTTCCGGGATTATTGCCTTGTAGCAGAAAAAGTTTTAGCTTTTTTTAGAATTCCTCTATCTCCGTAAAATTTATTTTGCTATCATTGAAAATTAACGCTCTCATAGATATGACTTCTTTTGAAATCGAATGCCCGCAGTCTTTTGAGGACTGTAACAGGCTCGATGTGTTTGCTGAACAACAGACAGATTATTCTGAATTCCATTTAATAAAAGAGGGTTGCCTCATATCGATAATACAGAGGCACAAGAACGGAAGATGGCAGAACAAAGAAGGAAAAGAACTGACCGTAGAGGAGCTGGCCTTCATCAGCAGCGAGATTGAGAATAATTAAAACATTCTTTTAGATATATGGAAAACATCATTGGTGATATAAATAATCTGGTATGGAGTAATGCACTGATCGTTTTATGCATTGCCGCAGGGGTATATTTTTCTATTGTTACCCGATTTGTCCAGGTCAGGTATTTCAGGCATATGATCGACCTTTTGTTTAAGGGCAAAGCTTCCGCAAAAGGTGTAAGTTCATTTCAGGCATTCTCTATCGCCATTTCCGGGCGAATAGGAACCGGTAATATCGCAGGTGTTGCTACCGCGATCGCCATGGGCGGTCCCGGGGCTATTTTCTGGATGTGGTTAATCGCCTTTTTAGGAAGCGCATCTGCATTCATAGAGGCTACCCTGGGGCAAATCTACAAGGAAGTGCACGACGGACAATATCGTGGCGGGCCATCTTATTATATCGAAAATGGACTGGGTATTAAATGGTATGCGGTTTTATTCGCCGTGGCAACCATATTAAGTACCGCTTTTTTATTGCCTGGAGTTCAGAGCAATAGCATCGCGCTAAGCATGCAGAATGCCTTTGACGTGCCGGTGATGTACACCGGTTTAGGAATAGTCATTTTACTGGGCCTGATCATCTTCGGTGGCGTTAAGCGTATTGGGAAAGTAGCGGAAATTGTGGTTCCGTTTATGGCGGGGGCGTATATTCTTGTTTCCCTGATCATCATGGCTGTTAATATTGAACAAGTTCCTGCTATGTTTTCTCTGATCATCAAATCTGCCTTTGGCCTGGAACAGGCATTTGGCGGTGTATTTGGTTTGGCGATATCCTGGGGTGTAAAGAGAGGAATCTATTCCAATGAGGCTGGCCAGGGCACAGCTCCGCATGCCGCAGCAGCCGCTGAAGTAAACCATCCGGTGAAGCAGGGCCTGGTGCAGGCGTTTTCTGTATATGTGGATACGCTTTTCGTATGCAGCGCAACCGCCTTCATGATTTTGAGCACAGGTCAGTATAATGTGATCAATCCCGATGGAGGATTCATTGTAGAAAATATTCCTGGTGCGCTGATTGGCGCGGAGTATACCCAGTTTGCTGTCAATACCCATTTCCCCACGCTGGGGGCAGGATTTGTTGCCGTATCCCTCCTATTCTTTGCCTTCACGACTATCATGGCTTACTATTACATTGCAGAAACCAATTTGAGTTATCTGTATGAAAAAGGAAGCAAAGGCGTCATATGGGCCTTAAGGTTCCTAATTCTGGCTTCTGTGTTTTACGGTTCAGTTAAGACTGCCGAGGCCGCCTGGACACTAGGCGATATTGGGGTAGGAATCATGGCCTGGCTTAACCTGGTTGCCATCATTCTGCTTCGTAAACCTGCTATTAAAGCGTTTAGGGATTATGAACAGCAACGGAAGGCTGGGGTGGAAGAGCCGGTGTTTAATGCAAGGAAACTCGACATTAAGAATGCTGAACTCTGGGAAGCGAAAGAGGAACGAGAATAAGTCGATCAATTAATTTTCAGCCATTGTAAATGAGATAGTTAAACAGCCTTTACTGATCATTGCAAGCAGGCAAAATTTACCAGAATTCTTGTCTCTCCAAGAGCTGTAAGGAACTGGTAAATCCTGGATTATACTATCGAAATTGCCGTCGAAGAATACCGCAAATACCATACACTTACATTTTAAAACCGCAAACTATTGCAGTAATTCTTCTATCTTATCTCAGGGCTTAGACAGGGTTAAGGAAGGGTTAAGACAGTGCTAAGGAAGCACTTGGTAAAATGGTGGGGAATTTGCGGGTTTTGTGCGGGAATTAAATTTGGAACTGTTATCACATATTCCACGAATTTAACTGCCAAGAGCGCAAAGTACAACTGTCTACCAGCAGGCAGGCGCAGAGGGCGGAAAGAATAATCCTAAAGGCAGGCCCAACAAGCAACGGGGCTAATACTTTGCATCCGTTGCGAAATCCTTCGCGCACTTTCCGGTAAAATAGGCGTTTTGCAAATCACTTTCAACATCAGGGCTCGCACTCGCATTCCTCAAAAATTAACCTGTGCCTGAATCCTCAGAAGTCTCCCCGACTGGAGATTATCCCGAAGAACATAATCTTCAAAACGTCGTCGTGACATGGTATAGTGGCAAACCAGCTCAAACTGCGGCACAGGCTGCCATTCCACACCAATTTCGAGTTCCCTTACGTGATATTTACGGGCATCAAGTTCATGTTTCTTCCCTCCATCATAATAATGTGCGCGTGCAAAAGGGATGATAAGCTGTTTACTAATCCTGTTTAAATAGGAAAGCGTGATGTATCCGCCGCTCAATTTACTGAGTTCCACAGAATCAGTTTGCTTGTTAAAAGCAGGACCGCGCCCAATATTATATTCTGCCTGTATACCAAAGGGCTGCGGATACAGCACAAAAGTACCCGCCAAACGCTGGTCGGTGTAATTTCGTGTTGAATTTACTTTTACACCACTGCTCATCTGCGCCTCTTCCAGCTTATATTTTCCGCTGTATCCTTGCAGTGAGGTCTCAAAAATTTGCTTGCCTGAGTTAAACGGATAGCTTATCCGACCTACCCAGTGCCTGGTGTTATTGGCCTCAGGTTTATTTGCAGTTTGCCCGTTAAACGCGCCAAATCCGACGACCCCGTAGTCACCTGAGCCTTTAAGCCCGGCTTTTACAAGCATGGCATATTGCTTCCTAACCCTATCGGGAGCCCAGTAAAAAAATGCGCCCAGGTCTCGCTCATTGGCCATGGCGCTATTTGTCCCATCCGCTCTGTCTAGTGGAAGTCGGTTCTGACTTGACTGCATGTTTTCAAAACCATACGGAATTTTACTTTGTCCGATCCTTATGCGGAATTCATTTTTTTTATCGAAACCGAGGTCAAGGTAGGCGTCTCTAAGCTGTCCAAAATGCAGATTGCCTGATGAAACAGAGCTTGCAAAATCAGGCTGTAGATAGAAATATACCCTCTTATTAATCTGACCTGAAAAAATTAATCGCATCCTTCGAAGGAAGAAGCCTCCATTTTCGCCCCAGCTCTTATCGCCCTGTTCATTTTTCAATAATGGATTAGTCTCCAGTAAACGATTATATCTGACCTGAATATACCCCCGGACACTAATCGCATCGTACCACTTCTGTTGAATGACGGTATCTTTTTTCAATAGGCTGTCTGGCTGGGCAAATAAGGATGATGCACTAAAAACACACAAACATAAAATGGATAAATTTCTAAAACCACTCATAAAACCGCAATGTTAAAAAATTGTTAATTATCCCTCACGGTTACAAAAATGTTAAGTTAGTGTTAGGATGAAGTTATGAACGTATTAATTTAATGTTAAGTATCAGTTAGGTCGAAGCTGGTAGTACAGGGCAGAAGATTAAGATGCCAGAACTTTAACATCCCCAATCTCCAGCACCCGCTTCTCATACCCCTTCGTAATCGTATTAATCATCGCCTGCCCCACCTCGTCAAGTGTAAGAGATTGCTTAGGAATCAAATGAGGAAGAATGGCAATAAACGGCTTAAAGAACCAACGTACATTTTTCTGCCCTTTTACCGGTTCCATAAATCCTGGGCGGAAGTTATACTGTCCTTTGAATCCGAGAGCCATCAAGGCATCTTCAGTACGGCCCTTGACCCGCTGCCACATCTGTGAACCGGTTGTTTTGGTGTGGGCGCCGGTAACGAAATTAAACACCAAATCAGGATTGATGGCGTATAATACTTTCGCAAAACTTAGGGTGGTATCGTAAGTAATGCGGGTGTAGTCGGCTTCGTTCTTCCCCACCGAGCTCACGCCTGCACAATAGAAGCAGCCGTCAAATCCTGTAAGCTGGCTGTCGTAATCCGCTAGTTTGTTGAAATCGCTAACAAGGAGCTCTTTTAGCTTGGGATGAGATAAGTCATAGGGCTTACGGTTGATCATCAGTACCTGTGCGATCTCATCGCTCTGCAGGCAATGAAGAAGCACACCCTCGCCTACCATGCCGGTAGCGCCGGTGATTATTACTTTTAACTGTTTCATATTGCATCTTTAATGTACGGAATGTTTATTCCTTAATCAAGACTATGCAATAGGAAATAGTGGAACGTATTACTTTTCCGTTTCAAGTTCCTCAATATTCTGTTGCATAGCGGCAAGGTGATTACCAAAGCTCACTTTATACACCCTCTTGGCAATCAGATGACAAATTGGGGTTATGACAATTACCAACACGATGAATATGATCCCAACATAAAATGTCTGCAAATAAAAATAGGCGGCTATTTAGCCACCTATTATGTATTTGTTTAACCTTCCCGCCTATGCGTCATAATCCTATGAATCATATCATCCTATGAATCCTATCATCCTATCCATCCTAATCCTTTAATCCTATCATCCTATGAATCCTATTCCAGACAAAATCCCATTCCAGACAATAATCCTATTCTATTTCTCGATCACAAAACTACTCAGATGCACAAACTGATCTACTCTTTTAGCAATCTGCTCTTTAGTCAGATCCTTGATCTTATCCGTTCCAAACTTCTCAACGCAGAAAGACGCTAATGCAGAACCATAGATGATGGCGTTCTTCATGCTTGCGAAATTAATAGTACCTACTTGCGCCAGATATCCGATAAATCCACCAGCGAAAGTATCGCCAGCACCAGTTGGATCGAATACTTCTGCCAAAGGCAATGCCGGAGCAGAGAAAATTAAATCTTCATGAAACAACAAAGCACCGTGTTCCCCTTTTTTAATGATCAAATACTTAGGGCCCATTTTAAGAATCTTATTGGCAGCTTTAACTAAAGAATATTCACCTGAAAGCTGACGTGCCTCCGCATCATTGATTGTTAATACGTCAACATTGTTTATTACTGCTAAAAGATCATCCAAAGCGATGTCCATCCAGAAGTCCATCGTATCTAAAACGATCAATTTAGGACGTTTTTTAAGTCGGCTGATCACAGTTTGCTGAACTTGCGGGGTAAGATTGCCCAACATTAGGTACTCACAGTCCTGATAGCTCTCCGGAATGATCGGATCAAAATCTGCCAGAACATTCAGCTCAGTAATAAGAGTATCACGGCTGTTCATATCGTTATGATATTTGCCAGACCAGAAAAAAGACTTCTCACCTTTTTTAATCTGCAGTCCTTCCGTATCTATTCCGTGATCATTAAAGCTCTTAATATCAGCCGAATGGAAGTCTTCGCCAACCACACCAACGATTTTAACTTTATTATAAAAGTACGAAGCCGCAAGGCTCGCATAGGTAGCAGCACC
>NZ_JBASJU010000094.1:0-6770 GCF_049655485.1 Daejeonella sp. | reverse complement strand
GCTAAACGGTTCGAAAATACTGCTTTCCACACTTTATCGTTTTTAATACCCATTTGGCAATGAAATTCGAATTTTTTAAATCAAAAAAGCCCCAGATTTCTCTGAGGCTTTCCGGTGGTACCAGCTGGAATCGAACCAGCGACACAAGGATTTTCAGTCCTTTGCTCTACCAACTGAGCTATGGTACCAGACCATACCCGTTTTGTTCGGGACTGCAAATGTAGTGTCTTTTTTGGTTTATGAAAATAATATTTGAAAATTTCTAAGGAAATTTCAAAAATTGACGGTTGACTCCCCTTTAAATTCATTCTAAATATAACTATTATGCATGCATAGCAATTACATATAAAGTATATTTTCTACTTTAGCATTTATCAAGCTATACCAATATGCTTTTACAAATTCTGTTTCTTATTATCGCCCTCGCAGCCATCGGGTTTTTTGCGTTCAATGCACGCAAAATCGGCAGGAATATTCATCTCGGGCGCCCGGTAGATCGTTCTGACCGTCCAACCGAGAGGTTAATGATTATGCTGAAGGTAGCTTTCGGGCAGACGAAAATGTCGAAAAGGCCTGTTGCTTTTGTATTACACTTGTTGGTTTACGTTGGTTTTGTCATCATTAATCTGGAAGTCCTCGAGATTATTATTGATGGGATTTTCGGAACTCACCGGATATTCGCTTCGCCGCTCGGTGGATTATATAATTTTTTAATCGCCTCCTTTGAAATACTTGCTGCGCTGGTTCTTTTTGGAGTCATCGTCTTTTTTGCCAGAAGAAATGTGGTTAAGATCAGGCGGTTCCGAGGAGTTGAGATGACCAAATGGCCCACATCTGATGCAAATATTATTCTGATCGCTGAAGTACTTTTAATGAGTGCCTTTCTTCTAATGAATGCGGCCGACTATAAGCTTCAACAGCTTGGAGTGGCGGGTTACACCCTTGCCGGTTCATTTCCGGTAAGCGGACTGATCGTTCCGTTCCTGCCAGATTCAGAACAAGCATTGATAGCTATCGAACGGACTTGCTGGTGGTTCCATATCATTGGAATTTTCGCATTTCTCAATTATCTACCTTATTCCAAGCACCTTCATATTATCCTGGCCTTCCCCAACACCTATTATTCCAAACTCGAGCCCAAAGGTGAGTTGGGTAATATGCCCGTTGTGACGAATGAAGTAAAAGCAATGCTGGACCCATCATTTGTGCCTGAACCTGCTGCAGATGCTGGCAGGTTTGGCGCAAAAGACATTACTGACCTCACCTGGAAAAATCTAATGGATGCCTATACGTGTACCGAATGCGGAAGATGCACCTCGGTATGCCCGGCGAACATAACCGGTAAACTCCTATCTCCGCGTAAAATAATGATGGATACACGCGACAGAACGGCGGAGGTGGGTTTAAATATCGACAAGCATGGTAAGGACCACAATGATGGCAAAGCACTCATCGACACTTATATAAGCAGGGAAGAGATATGGGCTTGTACCACATGTAATGCGTGTACGGAGGCATGTCCTGTTAACATTGACCCTCTGGCTATAATCGTAGAATTGAGAAGATACGCGGTTATGGAAGAATCGCAAGCCCCGGGTGCATTAAACAATATGTTTGGGAACGTGGAAAATAATGGAGCGCCGTGGAAGTATTCGCCTGCGGACCGTTTAAATTGGGCGGAGAATAATTAGGCAATGAGAATTTGTCAATGAGACAATTTGTCGATTGGCCAATATAAAAAAGTATTAAATAAAATATAGGCAGAAATGGAAGACTTGATTCCAGAAAACGAAAATCAATCAACGGAGGAAACTATTGACAAATTGTCTAATCAACAAATAGACAAATTGATCGTTCCCACTATGGCCGAAATGACAGCCAAGGGCGAATCACCAGAAATCCTTTTCTGGGTTGGATGCGCAGGGAGTTTCGACGAGCGGGCGCAAAAAATAACACGCGATATTTGCAAAATCCTAAAGCATGTAGGGATAAAATTTGCTGTACTTGGCACCGAAGAAAGCTGTACCGGCGACCCGGCCAAACGCGCTGGAAATGAGTTTCTTTTCCAGATGCAGGCGATGTCGAATATACAAACTCTTGACGCCTACCAGATCAAGAAAATAGTAACCGGCTGCCCACACTGTTTCAATACCATCAAAAATGAGTACCCGGTGCTCGGCGGAAAATACGAAGTCATCCACCATTCACAGCTGATCCAGCAATTGATTGATGAAGGAAAACTGAAAGCTGAAGGCGGAGAATCTTTCAAAGGTAAAAAAATCACCTTCCATGATCCCTGCTATTTAGGCCGGGGAAATAATATCTACGAAGCACCTCGTGCTGCTCTGGAAATACTCGACGCTGAGCTTGTGGAGATGAAACGCTGTAAGTCCAATGGGCTATGTTGTGGTGCAGGCGGAGCGCAAATGTTTAAAGAGCCGGAAAAAGGCAATAGGGACATCAATATTGAAAGAATAGATGAAGCTTTGGCCCTTGAGCCGAATATAGTAGCATCATCCTGTCCTTTCTGCATGACGATGCTAAGTGATGGGGTTAAAAACTATAATAAAGAGCAGGAAGTAAGAGTATTGGATATAGCGGAGATAACAGCAAGAGCCAACGGATTATAGCATTGTGATTAAAGACCTGTTAGTTTATGATCTCACAGGTCTTTTTAAGGTATAATTAAAATCGTAGTCCGATGCACAGCCCGGCTCGCAGTCCGGTCCAGGGCGTTGAAATATCAACACGAGCCCCCTGGGTATTCACTGTTGTTTCTGAATCGGCAAAAAAACTAGCCAGATCTTCTAGTTGTGGCCTAAGTTCATCTTGTTCCTCTTGGGATAGAGATTTAACAGCGTTTAGACTACCATTAGCAGAACCATACTGAGGGCCGAGCATCCACAAATCCATATAGATACCCCCTCCAAGTTTCCATTGGGCACCCATTAATAATCCCCCCGTTACGGTGTTCAATTTCCCTGTCAAGGGGAGAGTTGCAACTCCATTATTCATGTCATATTCGAAAGGCCCTTCAATTGTATAACTACTGAAGCGGGCAAATGGTGCAAGATAGAATCCTCGCAAGGCTTCTTTACCCATATAGAATCTCACTTCTGGCGTAACGGCGGAATTACTAGTCCGGAAATTACCTAATTGCTCCTCAGTTTCCGGATCATCTATCAAATTGCCAATGGAGGATTTCATTGGAATTCCAGATTCGGGCATGAACCGATAGCCTAATCCAAGTGTTATTTTATTAGCTATTGCACGCTCATACTGGAACGAATAGTTATTAAGCGGCAATGATAACAAATTGATCTTTAGTAGATTTTTGCCGGAAGAAGAACTCCCGTAGTTGGCTTTAATATTATCCTGGGCAAGGATAAAGCATGAACTTAAACAAAGTAAAACGCTTAGTGATAATTTTCTCATATCTATTAGGATGGATCGGGCTGGGTCAAATTATTTTAATCTGTTCTGGATCTCGTTTATTACTCCTTCGTATTTTCTTAATACCCGATCCCATTCCTGAAACCTTTCGTCTGACTTCGGACTGGTTCCAGCCTCGCCCGACTGCTCGCTAATTAACTTTATCTTGTAATAAAGCGGATCTGTTCCCCCTAGCTTAACAACAATACGTGTACGAATAGTATTCCCCTTAAATGTTTGCACCGCCCAGGCTGTACGTAGGTACCCAGTCTCTTTATCAGTGATTTCGATAATATCAAACTGAGAAGTGATTATCTGGTTCATCAACCGCCAGGCATCTGCTTCGGACTTAGAAGTTCTTACATCGATATCATTATTAGCAAAATCAATTTTTAAGGATGCATCGTAAGAATCATCCCTTCTTAACTCCACGAAAAGAGACTTGGGGATGGTTGCAGCACTTTTCTTATCGCAAAATGAAAGATTTTCCGTTAAAAAACCAGTCTTGACAATTTTTACGCTTACACAGGAACCTTTATCAATTTTGATCTCTGCCGAAGACCCTGATGGTTTCCCATCTACATAAATAACAGCGTCCTGTTCTGAAGCACTGATTTTAATTTTTTCATCAGCTCTTAAGGTTGCTATAGCACCCAGGCAGATTAATACGGACAATAGTAGCTTTTTCTTCATGATTATCTTTTTTAAACCAAAAATAGGGGCTAAATAGTTAGTGGAGAATACCCAGAAATAGGCATTTTTTCGTTTGAACAGGATGATTGTCAGAAGTTAGTTTGCATTTCGCAGCATCAGGATTTTAAATTCGTATTTTTGTCTATGAATATTTCTGAAAACTCACGGATCTGGATCTATCAATCCGATCGTATCCTTAGTTCTGAGGAAGAACAACAAATTCAGCAAAAGCTAGATGATTTCACTTCGCAGTGGCAAGCTCACGGACATCAATTAGCGGCTCATGGAGAAATCAGATATAATCAATTTATTATTTTATCGGTAGATGAAGCGGTGGCCGGTGCTACAGGTTGTTCAATTGATAAGTCAGTTTATCTGATGAAAGAGCTTGAACGAGAATTTGGAATTGGGCTTTTCGACCGGTTTAGGATAGCCTACCGGGATGGGGAGCGGGTAATCAACTGCAGTAAAACGGAGTTTGAGGAGCTGCTTGGTAATGGTGAATTAAATTCGGATACCATTGTTTTTAATAACATGATATCAATGCGTCGAGAACTGGAAACTTCATGGGAAGTTCCGATGAGGGACAGTTGGCATGGGCAGGTTTTTGGGGATAAAGTCTTATAAATTAGCACCTTTCCTCTGCGTCCTCTGCGCAGAACTTTTGCGTACTCTGCGGTAAATCTTAACGACTTAAATGCAGACGGCATACGCAATTAGGAGGATCAGAAAGGCAATTTCCCCAACCTCCTCATATTCCTTAGAATCAGTCTTTGTTTACGATATATATAAGCTGTAGGCCTTGCGGGCGACCATCTGCGAGGATTAGGAAGAACCGCAACCAGCAAAGCTGCCTGGCCCTTACTCATACTACTAGCAGATTTGTTATAGTATTTTTGTGATGCTGCTTCGGCACCATAAATACCATCCCCGGTTTCAATTACATTAAGATAGACTTCCAGAATCCTCTTTTTACCCCAGAGTAGCTCAATCAAGGCTGTGAAATAAGCTTCAAAAGCTTTACGCACGTATGATCTGCCTGGCCAAAGGAAAACATTCTTAGCGGTCTGCTGACTAATAGTACTGCCGCCAATTTTACGTTTTCCGGATTGATTTTTCTCAAAAGCATTTTCCATTGCTTTGAAGTCAAACCCCCAGTGTTTAAGAAAATTAACGTCCTCGCCCGCAATAGTCGCCTTTTTAAGATTATCTGATAAATCTTCGAACTGGATCCACTCCTTCTCAAGCTTCCATCCTTTACCCTCAATCTTCCCTTCAACTCCCCTTTGTATCATGAGGAATGTAACTGGAGGATTAATAAACCGCAGTGCGATGACCCAGAAGATGGTGATGGCGAAGAACCAGAGAATTAACTTGCCGATTAAGCGGGTGACTTTCCTAAGTCTGGAAGTTTTGGATTTTCTAGTGGAGATTCGATTTGGCATTTTTCGGGCTACGTGATAACTGATATTGGCCTAAAATAAAAAATGCTTCCTGAATTAAATCAGAAAGCATTTATTTTATTGCTTGTCTAAAGCCGTTAATCAGATGTCGTCAACCTGGTGACAGGTAACTTACATCTGGCAACAGTTTACTCTGCTACAACCTCAAACGGAACCTTAACCTTAACCTCTTTGTGAAGGTTTAAATTTGCGATGTACTCACCAACAAATTTAGGTTCAGTTTCGAATGTGATCCGTCTGCGGTCAACTTCAAAGCCTTCTTTCTTCAACGCGTCAGCGATTTGAATGGTATTCACAGATCCAAAGATCTTACCGCTCTCCCCAGCTTTTGCACCGATAGACAATTTAACACCTTCAAGTTTGCTCGCGATAGCGTCAGCATCCTTCTTGATTTTATCTTGTTTAAAAGCAGCTTGCTTTAAGTTTTCAGCTAAAACTTTTTTTGCTGATTCTGTAGCCAGAGTTGCATAACCCTTAGGAATAAGGAAATTACGGCCGAATCCTGGCTTTACTTTTACGACATCATCTTTCTCGCCGAGATTCTTGATGTCTTGTTTTAAAATTAGTTCCATTTCGCTTATCCCCTCTTATTTTAATGAATCAGTAACATAAGGTAATAAACCGATATGACGCGCACGTTTTACAGCTTGTGCAACTTTACGCTGGAACTTTAATGAAGTTCCTGTCAAACGGCGTGGTAATACTTTACCCTGGTCATTTATGAATTTCAATAAGAAATTAGCGTCTTTGTAATCGATATACTTAATTCCGTTCTTTCTGAAACGGCAGTATTTTTTACGGCTCTCATCAACTTTTGGAGCGGTAACGTACTGGATTGTGTCTTTTGCCATTATTTCGCTACCTCCTCAGTTTTAGTTTCTTTTGGTTTGTTGAAAGCTCCGCTACGCTTTTTCTCGCTGAAAGCAAGTGCATGCTTGTCAAGCGCGACAGTCAAGAAACGCATGATACGCTCGTCACGTTTGTATTCAACTTCAAGTTTGTTAATAAACTCACCCGGAGCTTTGAATGTAGTTAGGTGATAGTATCCAGTTGTTTTCTTTTGAATCGGATACGCTAGTTTTTTCAAACCCCAATTGTCTTCATGGACAATTTCGGCTCCGTTATCAGTCATAAGCTTTCCGAATTTGGTTAAAACCTCTTTCGCAGCTTCTTCAGATAACA
>NZ_JBASJU010000093.1:0-19004 GCF_049655485.1 Daejeonella sp. | reverse complement strand
GATAAAACGCTGTTGATTACCAAGGGCGCACATGAAAACAGGTCACGGCCGGCAATTGATGCTTTGTTTCGTTCTGCTGCAATTACCTTTGGAACGGGAGTTATTGCTGTGCTGCTTACCGGCTATTTGAATGATGGAACATCTGGCATGGATGCCGTAAAAAAATGCGGCGGGATATGCATAGTACAAGATCCTGACGATGCAGACTACCCTGATATGCCCAAAAATGCCCTTAATCAGGTGGACGTAGATTATTGCATGCCCGTTTCACAAATGGGTGGACTCCTTCGCGAACTTGTTCAAACCCCCCTTAAAAAACAAAGAGCTGTCCCGAACGAAATTAGAATTGAAACAGATATTGCTAAACGGGTACTCAGCGATTTGCCTTCTGTCAACGCCCTGGGCAATCAGGTACCTTTCAATTGCCCCGGATGCGGAGGGGTTCTTTGGGAGATCAAGTCTGATGACTCGCTAAGATATCGGTGTCATACTGGACATGCTTACACAGCAAGCTCGCTGGTTGCGGAACAGAATATGAAAATCGAGGAAACCATGTGGACTGCGTTAAGAATGTTCGAAGAAAGAAGAAATTTGCTTTTAACTATATCTAAAACCCAAAAAGGATCAATTGCTAACCTTTCTATCGAAAGGGCTAATATTTCTAAGATACATATTGACCGGATTAAAGCGATCCTGCAATCGAATGACAAGGGTACTGTCAACGATATGCCAGTATAATCTATTTGTAGCAACACGATATATATCGTGTTGATTTTCTTATCTTTAAAAAAACTTTCCAGAATTCAATTCTACTCTCACCACAATATCAAAATCTTGCAAATGCCTATAAAAGAACCCCTCCATATCATTGCTATTGGCGCCTCCGCAGGGGGATTGGATGAAATTAATTCATTCTTTGACCATACGCCAATGGACGGTGTTTCATATATCATTATCCAGCATTTATCTGCGGATTTTAAGAGCCGTATGGTGGAGTTGCTTTCCCGGCATAGTAAGCTGGAGGTAATGGAAGCTGAAGATGGGATAGAAGTAGCCTGCAACAAAGTTTACTTGATTCCGAACGATAAGTATATGGTTATCAGGGACAATAAATTGCACCTGACAAACAAAGAAAGTTCCAGCCCGCCCCACCTGACCATAAATACATTTTTCAAATCGCTTGCAGGCAATAGCGGAAAAAACGCGATTGCTGTTGTTTTTTCAGGCTTAGGTTCAGATGGCACTGCTGGCATCAGGGAAATCAAAAGGCATGGCGGAATGGTGATGGCCAGGAATCCGGAAACTTCAGAGTTTGGAAGCATGCCATCAAATGCGATTGCAAGCGGTATGGTGGATTTTATTTTGGAGCCGGAAGCGATGCCGCGCGCTATCGAAGATTACCTTAAGTTTGAAGGCGAATTATTAACAGACGGACAGCAGGAAGATAAGTACCTGCGTGAAATTGTTCATCTAATAAGTGAAAAGTTGCCCCTCGATTTTTCGGATTATAAAGAAACTACGATACTTCGGAGAACTAAACGTCGGGCTGCTCAAAATAACTTCAACTCGCTTAAAAGTTATCTGGGTTTTCTCAAAGAAGCTCCGGAGGAACTGGATTCTCTTGCAAAGGAATTCCTGATTAGCGTCACCGCTTTTTTTAGAGACAAAGAAGCATTCAAGTATATCAAAGAATACATCCTTCCCGATATCATAGCCCGGCTTGATCCGCTTGAAGAGTTAAAAATCTGGGTCGCAGGCTGCGCCACCGGAGAAGAAGTTTACTCCCTGGCAATCTTGCTGGCCGAGATATTCGACGAAAGCGCCCAGCCCAGGATAGTAAAAATCTTTGCCACAGATATCGACAGTCTGGCACTTGTCCATGCGGGTAAAGGTATTTACAATGAGACTATTGCAAAACAAATCAGCCCAGCCCGTCTGGAAAGGTTCTTTACAAAACAAGGAAGCAGCTACAAAGTCAATCAGGTTATCCGTAAAATGGTCATTTTTGCCCAGCACGACCTGGTGAAGAACCCCCCTTACTGCAATATGCATTTGATTGCCTGCCGTAACCTGTTGATCTATATGACCCCTATACTGCAGGAAAAGATATTTAACATGTTCCTGTTTGGCCTCAAAAAGGACGGTTATCTATTTTTAGGTTCCAGTGAAAACCCTACATCTATTAAACGCAGTTTGGAAGTGGTGAACAAAAAATGGCGGATCTATAAAAACCTGGAAAGCAAGCAGAGTTCTAATTTTGATGCTTATACCATGCCCAATCTCCTGGAGCGCAAATATAAGCCTATTGAAACCCGCGAAAGGCCGTCAAAACCTCTTCAGCACGCAGTTGCCGAAGAAATGTATAATGCATTAGCTCTGAATATGGACTATGTGGCGCTTGCAGTTAATTCAGACCTGGAAGTATTGAATTCTTACGGCGATACCACAAAGTACTTCCTGCCTAAACACTTCATTACCAGCCTGGAAGAGCTACTGCCCCGCTCGCTTGCAATAGCGTTCAAAACCTTGCATACCCAATTTAAAAACACAGGGAAGAAGTCAACAGTTAGGGGGATAGAAATAAAAAATAAAAACCAGGTACGATCCATAAATCTTTCCATAAGCCCGCTTATCATCCACGATGCTGAATTAATTCTGCTTGTATTTAGCGAAAATGAACAGGGATCTTCGGCGTACGGAGACGTTATGGTTTTTGATGAAACAGATTATGTCGATAAATACACCCTCACGATAGAAGACGAGCTTAAAGAGTTGAAACAAAAGCTGCAGGCATCTTATGAACAAATAGACGCATCGAACGAAAATATGCAATCCTTCAACGAAGAACTCATTTCTGCGAACGAGGAAATGCAGAGTACTAATGAGGAAATGCAATCGGTTAATGAAGAGCTGCATACGATCAACTCCGATTATCAGCTCAAAAACAAGGAATTATTTGAGATAAATGATGATCTGAATAATTACTTCCGAAGTAATTTAAATGGACAGCTTTTTATTGATAAGAATCTCAAGTTGATGAAGTTCTCGCCAGGAACAATTAAACAGATCAATTTACTGGAAACGGATATTGGCAGACCAATCAGCAACATTACCACCAATGTAAAATTCGAAACCATTGTAGAAGATATCAAACAGGTGTTGGAACATGGAAGCACCATCACCAAAGAAATTGAAACAAACGACGGCAAATGGTATCAGGTAATGACTATGCCTTACATACAGCAGTCAGATAACAAGCATACTGGGGCAATCGTTACGTTCAATGATATTACTTCATTAAAGGCTATCCAGCAAGAACTTGATAATAGCAGTAAGATGTTAAATATGGCTATAGCTGCGTCTGATATTGCTATATGGGTCATAAATATGAAAACGAAGAAATTTATCCCTACACCCAGGCTGAAGGAAATGTTCGGATTTGCTGCAGATGACGTCATGACCTATGAAAACGCAATTGCGCAAATACACTTGGAACACCAGCCCTTGGTTCGAAGTGCTCTAGAAAAGAGCGTTGCTGATGGCAAAAGACACGATATAGAATTTGCCGTAAACGGTTTTCGTGATAAAAATTTGCGCTGGGTAAGAGTGGTGGGAAATATTTCCATAGACCCGGAAACCAAGGCCGACATATTCACTGGAGTGTTGCATGATATTACCACACATAAAGAAGATGAACTTCGAAAGAACGACTTTATTGCGATGGTAAGCCATGAACTTAAATCGCCAATAACTTCCCTTCAAGCATACTTGCAGATTTCAATTGCTAAAGTTGACAAAATCGAAAACGAGTCAGTTAGCGGGGCGCTGAACAAGGCCCTTACACAGACAAAAAAGATGACCGAACTTATTAATGGTTTTCTGAATGTATCAAGTTTTGAAGCGGGCAAGATTTATCTGACTGAACAAACATTTAAAATAAAGGATCTGATTCAAGAATCAATTGAAGAAATTAAGCTGACGAATGCCAACAGTATTATCAGTATGACAGAATGCTGTGATGTGGAAGTTTACGCAGACAGGAATAAAATAGGACAGGTAATAACAAATGTCCTAAGCAACGCTGTTAAATATTCGCCGGCTCAAAAAGCCATAGAGGTCTCATGTAAAACCGTCGACCACATGCTGCTGGTCAGTATCTCCGACCATGGTATAGGTATAGAAAAACAAGATCAAGCAAAATTATTTGATCGTTATTACCGGGTAGAAAATAAAGACACGAAAAAAGTTGCAGGATTCGGCCTGGGCCTTTATTTATGTTCGGAAATTATCAAAAGGCACCTTGGTAAAATATGGGTGGTAAGTGAATCCGGAAAAGGTTCTACTTTCCATTTCAATCTGCCACTGAGTTAGTCAATATTGGCCTCCAATCGGCTGACTGTAAAAAGACCCCTCCCGCAATGCCAGAGGGGTCTTTTGTTTCTTACTGCCAGTTAACCCAGGCCCCAGCGGCAGCCCAGTTGTCGGTTCCTACTGCCCCGATATGTGATGCTGCAGTAAAGAACGTCGTAAAATCTGAACCACTTAAATTAGCGGCGGTCAATGCCTGAGACCCGGCTACTAAACTTAAATCCGGCGTACTCGCGTATAAGCCTTTCAGCTGGAGTTCGGTGTTGCTAACAACCTTGTTTCTGTTTAATGATTGAGTTTGAAATGCAGCTTGCTGAATGGCAATTGAAGCAACTTCGGGATCAGGAACGATGACTATACCGCTTGGTCCATTGTCATAGGTAAAAGATCTTGTCTGAGTATCAGCATTCACAAGGTTGAACTTAAATTCAGAACCCTGGTTGTTCACTAAAAGCGGTCTAGTTTTAGGACATAACATCAAGCCGCCATTAGAATAACCGGCGATGATCGAATTTTGCACATTAAATCTGGTGTTCTTCCTGATATAAATACCCTGGCTCAAACGGGTCACGTCGGTATCTGTCACCTGGGGGCCTATGATCGGCATGTTAGAAATTATTGGCCTGGTATATGGCATGGCTTCGGTAGCATCTTTATCATTTAAACTCTCCATGCCATGGGCCCGAATAGCAACGGTTGAAGCATTTGGATTATAAGAGATGACAAATTGCAATTTTCCGGTATATCCGCGATCAAAATCAAAGTTATCATCGCCATTATCATAAGCGATCAGGTATTTCGCATTTACCTTACCCCCTACGAACTGAAAGGCATCATCACGCGAATGCTTTACCATAACGTTCTCTATAGTAGTACCCGAGCCAACACCGTTCAGGCTTAAACCGCTGGTCATATCGACCTCCCATTCTTCTTCCTGAGCAGGATTTAGGCCGCCTGCGTATTCTATACGCAGAAATTTGATCGAACCAGAATTATCGGTATCCTCAGTTCCGCCGAATTGCGTATTAGTGTTGGCAGTATGGCCGGCAAGGTTAAGCATTCCGCCGGTGCCATTGGTTTTTGCTTTACCCATTACAATTATTCCAATCCAGTCGCCAGGAGCTTTTACGGAGGCTGCTGATGTAAACACAACCGGTTTATCTTTCGTTCCGTTAATATTTATCGTGGAACCTTTGGTGATGATCAGGGCTCCTTTTTCGGAAGCTGAAGCCGCAGATTCTACCAAAACCTGGGTGCCGGCAGGGATCGTCAATACCGAGTTATTCAGTACGGTCACGCGGCCTTTTAACGTATAAGTCGAATTTTCCTTCAGACTAAGACTGGTCTTAATCTCACCACTCAGTACGAGGTTTTCAGGAGCTGTTACCGGATCAACCGGAGAGTCTTTCTTACAGGAGGTAAAACCTAGAACTAAAACCAGGTTTGCAATTAATACAGATTTAAAGGTGTTCTTCATTTTCTTTTAATTTGGGTTAATTTCTAAATATGCTTCACAACCTCAGTTAAAGATCACCTACTATGCCAAACACAAAAAACTGCCAATTTATGATCGGGAATTTCAATCCAATGTCTTAATACCGAAGACAAACCTTTATTGATAACTGATCGTGAGTTCTTTTGTTTGATAGCTAAAAACTAGTGTCCAACAATCCAACGGTATTTCTCAGACCTGACCAAATAATGGACGATCAGCCAGGTTAGAAATAACACGACTACAAAATAGATCACTTGCAACAGAAGCAAAGTCCAGGTTGATACACCTGAGAGGGAGTTTATACGATTGCTAAACAAGTAGGTAAATTTCAAAATAATAATACTGTTGATGAGATAGATCCCAAAAACAATCTTCCTTGGCCTCAAACGATTTATACTCGGGATTTCTCCTAGTTTTATCAGCGCCACAAAGAAAACAAGAGAGAAAGCTATATTGATCAGGCGGTTGGATGCGTAGGGATCCTTTACCTCCTGTACTAAAAGATTGTATCCATCATAAGCCGCCGCACTGAACAGAACTGCCAACAGAGGGACTAGCACAAACCAGCTGATTTCCTTTACTTTCTTTATATTATCATCCCAGCGGCTTTGAATCTGAAATCCCAGCCAGATAAAAAATGTATACGAAAATACTGCCTTGCTGTGTAACGTGTCAATCCAGCCTCCGTAAAAGTTCAGGGCATAGAAAAAGGTTGCCAGGAGTAGGACAATCCCAAAATTGAAATTAGAAGAATAGCGCTTAAAAATAATCAATATGATCATCCCGATCAGATAGGTATAGATGAACCAGTAAGGGCCATGTATCATTAGGGAGAGCATGATGTTGTATGCTATCTGCATTAAATGGCCTGCGTCCCATCTAAACTCGATCTCCTTGGTATATAACTGAAGGATGAACAGCAGAACAGCGTTAATAAGCACTATTAAAATCCAGGGAGCATAAACCCGCGGGAAACGTTCAACCAGGTAGCTTTTAATATTATAATGCTTTAATTTGGAATTCATTAAAATTCCTGATACGATAAAAAACACTATCGTGCTAATAGCTCCAATCTGAATTACGATGACTTTAAGGAACTCCCCGGCTGCATCCCTGGGGACGTCTGAATACCATTCGGGAAAAAGAGAATGCGACCATACAATGATGGATATGGTCAGAAAACGGATTGTATCTAACTGAGAATAGTTAACCTTTTGAGGCTTAATTTCAGAAGTTCGGGCAGTGGTTTCCATGAAAACTTTATTTTTCTATTAAATGCGGTACCATTGTTCTTTTCTACTAAAATCGTTGAGCTCATCGTTAAGGCGCGGGCGTTACAGCACCTTTATTTAACAACAAGGAAGCAGGTTAAAATGTTTAGCTCCAGAAGCTTCTAAGCGCATAGTATTGTTAATTTTACAATTTCTGGTTTATAAAATATAAGTTTGTTTACTGGTCATTCAATAATTGGAAAATACCGATATTGCAGCGTAACTCCACGAACCCTCATGACCAGGCCTTTAATACGCATTCTGTTTGTCTTAATCATATTCGTCCTGTATGGTTTCTCCGCACTTGCGCAGGAAACCCAATACACCTCGGATCAGCTTTTTGCATTAGCCAGAACAGAGGCTTTTGAGAATAAGAACTATCCAAAGGCGATTGCCCTCACAAAACAAGCTCTTGTAAAAAGTCCTGATTATGCGGATATCCGAATCTTCCTGGGACGCTTATACACCTGGTCGGATAAACCTGATAGTGCAAGGGTGGAATTCAGCCGGGTTATTCAAAGCAGTCCTGACTATAAAGACGTTTACCTGGCTTATGGCTCCCTTGAGTTTTGGAATGACCGACCGGATACGGCTCTGGTACTGACCAACAAAGGCCTGCTTATCGATCCAAAATCGGAGGATTTGCTTTTATTGAAAGCGCGTATTTTAAAAGACAAGAAGTTATTCAAGGCTTCTGATGAAGTCCTGAGTGAATTGCTCGCAATCAATCCTAAAAACCCTGTCGCCAGAAGCCTGAGTATTCAAAGTGGAAGCCTGGGCAGCCAGAATAAAGTGGGAATCAGCTACGACTATGTCACTTTCGATAAACAGTTCGACAAACCCTGGCACATGGCGAGCCTGGATTACGGACGGCAGACAGGCTTTGGATCCCTAATCGGCAGGCTTAATTTTGCGAACCGCTTCGAGACCAGCAGCACGCAGTTTGAAGTGGATCTTTATCCCAGGATCTCAAAAACATTTTACGCTTATGTCAGCGGAGCTGTTTCAAATAATTCCGGGGTATTTCCTCAATACCGTACAGGTTTCTCGCTTTATGCAAATTTGCCTGCGTCATTTGAAGCCGATGCAGGCTTTCGGATGCTTGATTTTGGGGATGAAACCTGGATCTATACGGTAGCAATCGGGAAATATTATAAAAACTACTGGTTCAACCTGAGAACGTATCAGACACCTTCCAACAGTTCAGTTTCATCTTCTTTAGCTCTGGCGGTGCGGTATTATTTTGGCGGTGCCGACGACTATCTTTCATTCGGTGCCGGATCGGGACTGTCGCCGGATAATCAGCGGAATACGTTATTGTATAATAACGGAAGCACCTATAAGCTAAAATCCAATAACCTTAGTGTCGGTCTTAGAAAATCTTTTAATACGTCTAATATCCTCGGCCTAAGGGCCTCCTTCGAAAATCAGGAATATCTTAAGGATACCCGGGGGAACCAGGTAGAAGTAGGAATCGCGTTTATAAAAAGATTTTAAGGGCTGATTTTGCCGGTAAATTTTCGGTAGATGGAATCAGGTATCAGTTTAACCCCGGGTTTTAACAATCTATTTCGTCTCCTGAATGCCGCTGCCCTTTGCATAACCTGGTTTTTAACTTTCTCGTTTATAACTTTCCCCTCATCCATCCCGTAATAAATTTGAAAGAGGTCATCTCCGTTGAGATGATAATTTCCAAGCACAAAGTCGCGGTTCTCCGTCTTGCTTTGCATCATTGAAATAAACCGGTTGTGGTGAAGACCGCGAAGCGTATCCAGGCCCTCTCCCAGCCAGGTATTAAACTTCGGTACCTTAAGAGAATAACTATTCTTGAGGGGTGAAAGTAATGAAGGGGTGATGTCATTATGGCTCGATATAGCCGAAAAGCGTTTGGCACGTTTTAGCATCGGAGAATAAATCATCATGGGTACATGGAAACGATCGATTTTGGTACTCATCGGAATCTCCGGCATCCGGTGGTCACCTGTAATGATGAAAATAGTATGGGCAAAATCGGGCCGTTTGCGATACTCCTGCATAAATTCCCTAAGGGCATCATCCATGTAGAGAATGCTGGAGTATTGGTCTTTAAATTGCCGGTATTCTTCCTTCTTTTGATCATTGAAACCCATGCGCCCAAGACGCCTTTCAAAGATTGCCTTATAGGACGGCTGATCATTAATTTGAAAAGAATTATGTGTAGAAACTGTCAAAAACACCTTTAAATAAGGTCTTTGTTCGGATTTCCGGCTGGCAAGGATATCGTGATAACGGAATAGTTCTTTGTCGCCATATCCCCAGGTAAAGTTATTAAAGAGAGGTAACTTCCTATAACCTTTGGGAAAGGACTTTTCCTGAACGATTTGGTCGATTCCCTGATTCTGGAGGAAATTTTGCATCCCATCGAATTTGGCATCACCTCCATAATAAAAGGATGTATGATAACCATTATGTTCAAGCAGGCTGATAAGACTTAAATGTTGCGGCAGGGGTTTCTCCTCTGCAAATCCATTCGTACCAAAAGGCAGTAAACCCAGGACTGCCGGAAGCACAGCAAATGTCGTCCCGCCCTGGCTCAGGAAATTTTCCCAGTAAAGTGATTGCTTCGAAAGCGAATCGAGAAAAGGGGTAAAACTCCCCAAATTGGCTCCCTCGTTTGAATAAGCCCTCCCCAAACCTTCCAGCAACAAGATCACTATATTCGGCGGACTGCTATCGATATTGAAATATGGACTGAGTACATCACGGTTCAGGTCTTTGTGCAGAAAAGGGTAGTTTTCCGGATCCACATACTCAAACAGCGTATTCTCTTTAGCCAACTGCCTCTCTGGCAAAATAAAATCGCTGCCTCCAGTGAGGTAGTCCAAACTGGAGCTCAAAAAATAATCCGATTTATTGAGCACCATCAGATTCTCAAAGTCGGTTTTAAACCCAGATGCAGGGCTTTCCTTAATTTCCCCTGAAAATATCGTCCATAAAGAAAGGACGGGCAAAAATATGGTGAAAATTCCCGGGAGATTAATGCGTCTTGAGCCATAATGGAGGATCACCCCTATCAGCAGCACAAAAAACGCTGTACCTAAAAAAGCCGTATAAGTTAAAGCCCCGGAGCTCCCTAAAGTCTGCTTTATCTCCGCCTGTGAATACCCAAAAACATCAGATGCCAGCAGGATTCCCGTTTTATGATAATAGAAAATCAAACCGGCATGGAGAAGGGCTATTAAAACCACGCAGCCTGAAAGGAAAGCCCTGGCAAACCTTAAAGAGTAAAACTGTATCAGAATAAAAGGTATGAACAGGAAGATCAACGATTTTGCGAAGAAGATCAAATCATTATAAATACTGTAAGAGATGAATTTCAACACCAGTGATTTTGCGTTCCCTGAACTCAGAAATAAAGCACCTTCAATCATACTAAACGAAATCAAAATCATCAGCCAAAGCAGCGCTATCGTCGAAAAAACCCTTCCAGACTCATTCAAACCCGTTCTTAAAACCGGTTTCTGTCCGGGTGCAGGAACTGCGCCCGGTGCCCCAGGCGCCCCCTTTTTGTGGAATCCGGCCCGGGTCATTTCACCCCAGGAATTCTTTTTTCGGATTAAGTCTATGGTACCCCGGACAGCTGCCCAAACTCCCATGGGATGGGTCACAAAAGGCTCAGTAAAGGCTGTTCGTATTAATCCCCGCATATCCTTTGGTGAAGTGTACTGGTTATACGATCTCACTTCCATGAGAATTGCAAACAGGGAATAAAGCACACCAAAACTGTATACGAAAAAAAGAAGCGACAGGAAATAGGTGTAGTCTACCAGCCCGAAGATGGCACAGACCGTGAAATAGATCATCCCACCAAATTCAACCAGCGGCGCCATCATTTCAAAGAGAAACCAGTAGGGAAAACTTAGCATACCTATCACCCCGTATCTGGGATTCAGGAACATAACACGGTGTTTATAGAGGGTTTCAATAGTTCCGCGCATCCATCGGTTCCGCTGCCGGCTCAGGATTTGGTCCGATGCTGGTGCTTCTGTCCAGCATAGAGGGTCGGGGATAAAAGCCACACTATAGGGCAATTTTTGTTCCTGCATATAGCGGCGCATACGAACCAGTAACTCCATATCCTCTCCCACCGTCCCATGGTCATAGCCACCGCACTTAATTACAATCTCTTTATCAAAGGCGCCAAATGCACCGGAAATAAGTAAGAGCCCGCTCAAACGGCTCCAGGCCATACGGCCTAACAGAAAGGCTCTGATGTACTCCAGGGTCTGCATACGCGGAAGCGCCTCGTCTGGAAGGCGGACTTTTACCAAGCGCCCGTCGGTTACCTGACAACCGTTCACAATTCGGACAACCCCTCCAGCTGCGATGACCCTTTTGTCGCCCGTTTCCAGAAAAGGCTTTACCAGTTTTAATATAGAATCCTGTTCCAGGATACAATCTACATCAATGCATACAATATAATCATAAGAGGAAATGTTAATTCCAACATTTAGGGCATCGGCCTTACCCCCGTTTACTTTGTCGACTACGATCAGCTTATTATAAATCGGGTTTTTGCTCTTATAAACTCCCCTAATCTCTTTGGTCTTTATTTGCTCGTTGACATAAAAATTAGCTTTATACAAATCATAAGCCCCGGTGAGCAGTTCCATGGAATTATCCTTGCTCCCATCGTTGACAATAATAACTTCCAGGCTATTGTAAAAAATAGAGAGCAGCGATCGGGCGTTTTCGACAATATTTGCTGCTTCGTTATATGCTGGTGCAATGATAGTGATAGCCGGGGCTTCCGGAGAGCTCGCCAGCAGCCGATAATTCGTAAAGCTGTTCTTTAAAAGATATTTTTTTAATTCCCCCCTTGAATAAAGCCCAATAAAGATGTAGCCACACATCAGGATTATCGCATAGATGAGAAATATGGAGGAAACAATGTCGAAGAAGGCATCCCAGTTCATCGCTCTTCCTCCTCCTTAACTTGCGCTATAATTTCCTTTAAGGTATGGGCTTCTGTATCTTTAAACCTATGCAGGTGTTCCTGTCCTTCAATGCCAGACTTCTGCAAAGCACGGGCGGCTTCCAGCCTGATATCAAAGTTCGGATCTTGAAGCGCTTTCCCGAAAAATTCAATTTCATTACCCGAGGCTATGCTCTGTAGGACTTTTAGAATAGCGACCTTATTTAAGGGAGTTTCTGTGGGATAGAACTCCAATAATACCGGCACCGCATCCGGGCTCGGCAGCACTTTAATAGCCGCAATTGCATGAAAGCGGACTTCCGAACTTTTATGGAACATGCATCCCAAAACTTGTTCAAAAAGCTCAAATCGGTGAAAACTGCGAATTAATTTGAGGGCAAAGATCACAACAGAATCATTTGGCGATGTGAGCCAATCGTCAATATCCTTAAATTCCTCATGCGGTAAAAGCGACAATTCGTCGATCATTTTCATTTGCTGCCATTCACTCAATTGGTATTTAGACTTAACGAGAAAGTGCAGCCCTTCAAAACCAGAAAAACGCATGATTGCATCCTGAGCTTCCATTCGGATTAAATCGTGCTCATCATTTATATATTGGTGAAGCAAATTCTCGTATTCGCTCAGCTTCATGAAACCTATCAGGTCCAGTGCAATCGCCTGCTTATGCCACACTGAAGTGCTTAACATCCTCAATATATCTATTTCAAATCCCAGCTGCCGAAACAACCGGATTAAATTCTCTGCCGCTGTGCCGGATACACTCCGTTTTGCAGAAACGATTTGATGCATCAGCCGGTTACGGAAGGTTGCATGACGCAACATCGATCGAAGCATTTTCGGGACCCGCATCTTTCCCATTTTAATATCCAGGACATCAACTCCTGAATCAGGAGTGTCATTTTCCTCGAAAAAAATAGCCTCCATGATCACATTTTCGGAAATGTGGTCCCATTTCTTAAGACGCGCTGCCTGCCATTGAAGCACACGCTGATAGATCACAAGAAAGATCAATAATAAAACGATCAGGACTACTAAGACACTAGCCGCGAGAATTGGCCATGTAGCTTCATGTAAAAACCTTCCTAATAATTCCAAGTTCTTTAGAAATTCAAATATTATATAATGGGGGCTTTCCTAATTGCCGATCAGCGCAGATTCAAAAGTAATTCAATTGCACCAAATTCCGTGCGCTCCAGAAAAAATCACTTAAGACCTAATATAGGAATTTACCACTTGTACGCATTTCTTAACATAGAGTTCTTGTTAAGATTTTATCGCCTTTACCTGGGAAGGATACCTTTGGACCATTCAGAATGAACAAAAATTAATACAAGAATCTATGGAAATTAAGCAACGAAAACCTTACCACTTACTGAAATTCAGCATTTTAGTCGTACTATTTAATCTTATTCCTTTGGTACAAACTTATGGTCAATCGACCACCAGAGTTCTTACCGGAGTTGTCACCGACAAGGTTAGCAATGAATCTTTGCCTGGAGCCATCGTTTCTGCCGAAATATCAGGTAAATCTACTTCAACTGATTCGCAAGGCAGATTTTCACTTGAGGTATCGCCGAATGATAAGGTTACGATCAAAATGATGGGCTATGTGTATCAGACGATATCGATAACAGATCAAAGAAGCTTGAACGTAGTGTTGGATTTCGCTTCTTCCGATTTAGCGGAAGTGGTTGTTGTAGGTTATGGTACACAAAAGAAAGTCAACCTGACAGGATCTGTTGCAAGTGTAAGCGCTGAAGATTTACAGGGTCGCCCGGTAACCGCTTTATCAACAGCACTGCAAATCTAGGCCAAAATCCCGGTTGGTAAACTAAATTTACAGCTCTGGATTTTCTCAAGAAGAAACAGATCAATTTACCTGATCTGTTTCTTCTTGTTATATTGCACCATACATTATCCTTCCACATAATGAAAAACATTTTAACATTATTATTGATAGGGTTTAGTTTTTTAGGTTATTCGCAAGACAGGCCCTATACTAATTCCAATGCACATTCTCATAACGATTATAGAAACAACATTCCGTTTTACCGGGCTTACCATCAGGGATTTGGATCTATCGAAGCCGATATCTTCCCCTTGCAGGGAGAGCTGGCTGTAGCGCATGATAAAAAAGACGTCAATATAAATCAAACCCTCACGAAGCTGTACCTTAATCCCATCCTTGATGTACTTAGTAAGGACCCGCAAAGAAAACTGCGGCTATTAATCGACATCAAGGAAAATCATCTTGAGGTCTTGCCAATACTTATCAATCAATTACAAGCTCTTAGAAATTTAATCTCCACTCCTCTTGCCGATAAACAACTCAGCATAGTAATCAGTGGCAACCGCCCAAAACCAGCCGATTTCTATAAGTACCCCGATTATATATTTTTTGATCACGACCTTTCCTCCAATCTTACGGCGGATCAGGCAAAGCGCGTGGGACTTGTTAGTGTCCCTTTTCCCAGATTCACTAAATGGAACGGCCTGGGGGCTTTGACACCAGCTGATGAACAACGCGTTAAGGCTGTGATCGATAGCGCCCATCAACTGAAAAAACAGATTAGATTTTGGGCAGCTCCCGACACCAAGACAGCCTGGCTGACTCAAATGAATCTTGGGGTGGATGTAATTGGCACAGATAAAATAGAAGACTTAGGTGATCTTTTAATGAACTTGTCAAAGAGTACCTATCGTCAGGAAAGCGTTGTTCCGACCTATAAACCCACTTACCGTTCAGACGGGAAACCCGGCAAAGTAAAAAACATTATTTTCCTGATTGGTGATGGGATGGGCCTTGCACATAGTTACAGTGCTTATACAGCGAACCACGGCAAACTAAATTTGTTCCAGATGCAGAATATTGGCCTGTCAATCACAACTCCAGCTAACGCCTACGGAACAGACTCTGCTGCGGGAGCTACAGCCATGGCCACAGGAGAAAAAACCAATAACAGATACATTGGAATCGATCCAAAAGGAAAGCCCCTGAAGTCTATTATGTCCTTTGCTTCCGAAGCAGGAAAGAAAACAGCAATCATCGTTTCTGAATCCATTACCGGCGCCACCCCTTCTTCGTTTTACGCCCATCAGACTGAAAGAGATGAATTACTGGCAATTGCCAATGATTTGCCAGATGCAGGAATTGATATCGTTGTAGCATCTGGGATGAAGGTGCTAAACACTCCCTTAAACGGTACAAGTACTTATCAAAAGCTGCAGAGTAAAGGCTATGCGACCATAAATACCATGGACGAACTAATGCGCTCGGAAGCAGATAAAATCGTCGCTATTATGGCCGACAGCGTAACGAGAAATGTTCTTGATGGAAGAGGGCCTTATCTCTCTAATGCTTTCACGAAAGTGACCAATATCTTGAAGAAGAATCCCAAAGGTTTCTTTATGATGCTGGAAGGATCTAAAATCGACGGCGGCGGGCATAGCAATAATTTACCTATGCTGATTACAGAAAGCCTGGATTTTGATCAGGTAGTGGGCGAAGCTCTCCGCTTTGCCGATGAAAACGGGGAAACTTTAGTAGTAGTTACTGCTGACCATGAGTGTGGCGGACTAACGCTTCTTAATGGCAATATCGAAAAAGGAGAAGTTATAGCAGAATTCGCGACTAACGATCATACGGGAATTCCGGTACCTGTGTATGCGTATGGGGTTCATGCTAATGAGTTCCGTGGAATTTATCAAAATACAGAACTTTTTAAGAAGATACAAAGCCTTCTTCAATCATCAAAATAATGATTGAAGTGAATATTTAGAAATTGATCTATACTATCTCAAAAGCAATGAATAAAATTTTTCCGATACTATTTTTAATCCTCATTACGGCATGCTCCCAAAAAAGCACACCTGTAAAGTCAAACAAACAAGCAAGCAGCATCATTCGTGTGATGGCTTATAATGTTCATCATTGTAATCCTCCTGCCCAGCCAGGCATTATTGACATAAAAGCAATAGCTGATGTAATCACCCAGCAAAACCCCGACTTAGTGGCCTTACAGGAAATTGATGTAAATACCAAAAGGTCTGGGAAGTTTAACCAGGCTGAAGAACTGGCAAAACTAACCGGTATGAAATATTTCTTCGGTAAAGGTATTGATTACGAAGGCGGAGAATATGGTGTAGCCATTCTTTCAAAATACGATATATCCGACATGAAGGTACATCGATTGCCAACGCAAGAAGGAACCAAAGGAGAGCCAAGAGTGTTAACCACAGCTAAAATCAATTATCCGGGTGCCGTAATTCGTTTCGGAAGCACACATCTAGATGCACAAAAAGCAGATACAAACCGAAAATTACAAATCCAGGAAATCAACCGGATCGCCGCTGAAGAGACCTTGCCTTTTATCATAGCCGGCGACTTTAACGACGTACCTGGTTCTGCAGTTATTAATGAGCTCGACAAGCAATTCACCCGGACTTGCCAGCAGTGTGATCCTACCATCCCAATAATAAATCCTAAAAAAGCAATTGATTTTATTGGATTTAACCCTTCCAGCAAGTTTAAGGTGGTTCAAACAAGAGTACTTAACGGTGTTAACGCTTCAGATCATTTGCCGGTGGTGGCGGAGATTAGAATTGTGCGGTAATGCTTTGCCTTCTTTAAGCAGAGGTCATTACCGTTTAATTGAATTTAATAATTTATCAAGCTCAAGCCTGTTATACGCTTTCCCATTTGAAATTACCATGTTGATTTGATCAATGGCCTGTATGTTGTTTAGAGGATTTGTATCGAGCACAATTAAATCAGAAGATTTTCCTCTTGCCAGGCTGCCATAAAATTCATTAACCCCCATAAACCTTGCACCATTTATTGTTGCCGATTGTAAAGCTTGCGCCGGCGTGAGCCCCGATGCTACCAATAGCTTCAATTCCTCATGCAGAGACTCTCCGGGATATACGTATGAATTGTAGGCACCGCAGTCAGAACCTGCCATAATATTAATCCCCCGGCGTTGCATCTGTGGAATTAGCGAACTTGCTTTGAGCGCATATTTTTTAGAAAAGGCTGTAGACTCGTCCGAAGCCCTTTTTGCGCTATTTACACGCCCTGCATAAGTAGCTTGTAACTTGGAATCAATATAAGGCAGTAGTTTATCCGCTGAATGATCCGTTTCCTTTATCGCATTTAATGTCTTTGAGATAAAAAGTGTGGGTACAAGTGAAAACTTTCTTTTTCCCAGGTATCTGAATAAACGATCTGCAGTTTTTGCGTCGTAGGTGTTGTATATAGATGGAAGTGCCGCAAACAAGCCAATTGGCCTTGCCGTATTCTCACTTTGGATAATTGCATTGGTAATGCTGTCTTCTTTACTTGAGCAGGCTTTAAAGATATAATACAAGTGTTCGGATGCATCCAGACCGCGCTCAACTGCATCCTTTAACTTAACGGAATAAGGCATATGTCCCGAGGTGGTCAGCCCTCTGTTCTCAGCCTGAGTAATGATATCCAGGAATGTCTGCCCTGAAATCTTACTTTCATAAATCTTCACAAAATCAACATTGATCTTTTGGAGCGAATCAAGCGCCTTCGTAACCTGTTCAGGTGTTTCCACCTCCAGCGAACCCGCCCAGGTGCTTTTCGGCCCGTCAATTTTCGGCCCGGAGGTAAAAATCCTGGGCCCTGCTAATGTGCCTTCTGTTATTTGCTTGCGCCAGTTCATGACGGAGGGCGTCATGTCGCCGCCGCACTCCCTCACAGTTGTGATGCCATAAGAAAGGAACAAGGGTAAAAGATCTTTATTTGCCTGAATCAGACCATCCCCGCCACGGAAATGCACATGCATATCCCATAAACCAGGCATTACATATTTGCCCGACAGGTCAATATAACGGTCTGCCTTGTATTGCTTAACTTTTTTTGTATCATCAATAGCTTTTATCGTGTCCCCGGAAATAGCAATCAAACGTTTGTAAGCGATTTTACCGGTTGTTACATTTACAACACTTGCATTCTCCAAAACCAACGAATAAGTATTCGTTTGAGTTTGTGAAAAACAGGTACAGGATACACTGAGTGCAATAAGAGTTAGGAAAATTATCTTCATCATAGAGGTAGATTGTTAAAATCAGAATGAAAAATTAAGCTACAACTAATGCCCCTTAATCCAGCCTCCATCAACTGCTAATGACTGACCTGTAATATAACTTGCACGTTCACTTACTAAGAATGCGGCGGCGGCAGCAAATTCTTCGGGTGTTCCGAACCGTTTCATCGGGATGGTATCTTTTACCTCGATTACTTTTGGATTTTTATGAATAAGATTTTCGAGCCGGTTTGTATTTGTGTATCCCGGCAACAAATTATTTACCGTTATACCATGTAAAGCGACTTCGTTAGACAAGCTTTTTACCAAACCTAATAAACTTGTTCGTACAGCATTTGACGAAATTAAGTTGTCGGCTGGTTGTTTGACGGCAACAGAACTTATAGTTAATATACGTCCGAAACCTTTTTCCTTCATACCCGGCAAGACCTGTTGAATGATATCAACAGCACTTAAGAACAGTAAATTATAGAGGTGTTTCCAATCATCTAAACTAAATTGTTCGAAACTACCGCTTGCCGGTCCACCGGTATTCGTTACTAAAATTTCAATAGCACCAAATGCCTTTACACTTTGCTCCACGAGGTTTTTTCGCTGGCTTTCATCGGTAATGTCACATACAAATGATTTCACACTATTTGGCGCAAAGACTTCGATATAGGCTTTAGTTGATTCTAATGCCGCTTCGTCAGTACCGCAAATAATTACTTTGGCACCTTCTTTTGCCAATTCAATTGCAACAGCCTTACCCAGGCCTTTGCTCGATGCTAATACTAAGGCAACTCTGTTTTGAATTCCTAAATCCATCTTAAAAATTTATA
>NZ_JBASJU010000092.1:0-4298 GCF_049655485.1 Daejeonella sp. | reverse complement strand
TATCCATATAACCTTTAAAAGCTGCACCCATGAGCGCGGTGTTCCCGCCGTGATCATAATCATTTATTTCGGCGCCGTGATCCAGGAGAAATTTAGCAGCGTTATATTGGTTATTATAACATGCAATAATAAGGGGCGTATACCCCTTATCATCACGAACATCAAGGCTTGCGCCTGTTTTTATTATTTCTTCCAATACATCCGCCCGGCCTTGCCGGGCGGCATGTATAATTACTTCGGGTGTGATCTCCATGCGCTTATGCCGGTACTTTCATTGGCTTTTCGCGATCCCAGAATCGGTGCATAGCAATCATCTTTACAAATGTTTCAGTGGCATCTTCACTAATTAGTACGCCCTCCGTTAGTGCTGTTTCCTTTGATTGCTCTTTACTAAGCTTTTTATTGAAATAAGTCGCCTCAATAACCTGACGTGCTGTAACATCAGCCGCGATGGCTTTACAATGCCTGAAAGCTTCATTCAAAAAGTGAACGGCATCTGCGTCCGCTTCTAGGGTTGCAGAACTGTTTACCCCTCCAGCTACGAAGACGGCGTCGTATAATACCGATGCTGCTGTCAGGAAAGATTCATCGACAGGTATCTCCTCCCCGCTTTCGGCAATAATTGCACCTAGCTTGGGAGCTATCACTTGCACGACTGCACCTTCGCCCTCGAGCCTAGATTTCATTGCTTTGAGCGATTGGCCATCCACACCGTCGGCAGTTAAAAATGCTATTTTACGCGTTTCAATAGTATCTTTTATGGTATTTGCCATGCTCAGTGCTGGGGATTCCTTGAGTTCGCTCTCCACTCCTTTTTGGGATTCAAGGCTGGCGGGATCTACGTCAGCAGGAACACTGAAATTTAACTGTGCCGGGTTTTTAGGGATATGCAATCCGAGATGAACCGCTACCGGTACAGCGATGTCCGGGTCAATCTGGTTTAAAACGCCGAGCATACGTTCGCGAATAGCAATTGCTTTCACTTTTCCCAGTTCAAATTTTAAAGCATCCAATAGGTGTTCCTTTTCCGGATCCGACTGACTTTTAAAGAACAACTTAGCCTGACTGAAGTGATCGAGAAAGCTTTTACTGCGAGCTCGTATCTTACGGGCGTCAATCCGCTCATTGTAGGAAACGAAACCTCCGTCGGCTGCTTTGACCTGCACTGGGGCGTTATCCGAAAGCGAATTCGGCCCGTAACTGGTTTTTCCTTTGTTAATGGTTTGGCGCATGAAACCATCGCGCTGGTTATTATGTACAGGCACTACCGGGCGGTTGATTGGAATCTCGTGGAAATTCGGGCCACCCAGGCGTATTAATTGCGTGTCGGTGTAAGAAAACAATCTCCCTTGTAGCAGCGGGTCATTCGTAAAGTCAATGCCTGGAACCACGTGGCCTATATGAAAAGCAACCTGTTCCGTTTCCGCGAAGAAATTATCAGGATTACGGTTTAAGGTCATCTTGCCGATACGGCGAATGGGAACAAGTTCTTCAGGGATTAGTTTTGTCGGATCAAGAAGGTCAAAGCCAAATTTAAATTCATCTTCTTCCGGAACAATCTGTACGCCGAATTCGAATTCGGGAAACGAACCCGATTCTATTGCATCCCAAAGGTCGCGACGGTGGAAATCCGGATCTTTACCCGATATTTTCTGCGCTTCATCCCATGCTACAGAATGTACGCCAAGCATCGGTTTCCAGTGGAATTTCACGAAATTTGATACTCCCTCGGCATTTACAAAGCGGAAGGTATGAACACCGAAACCTTCCATCATACGATAACTGCGTGGGATGGCCCGATCGCTCATTGCCCACATGATCGCATGCGCCGATTCAGGCATCAGGGAAATGAAATCCCAAAAGGTGTCATGTGCAGCAGACGCCTGTGGAATTTCATTGTCCGGCTCTGGCTTAACTGCGTGAACAAGATCCGGGAACTTCATCGCATCCTGGATAAAAAAAACCGGGGCATTATTTCCGACCAGGTCAAAATTGCCTTCTTGAGTGTAAAATTTTACAGCAAACCCTCGTATGTCTCTCGCCAGGTCGGTAGAACCGCGTGACCCTGCAACGGTCGAGAAGCGTACAAATACAGGCGTCTCGCGACCAGCTTCACCCAGGAAATGTGCCCGGGTAAGTTCAGGTATGGCTTCATAACAAGTGAATACACCATGGGCCCCTGAACCCCGCGCATGAACAACGCGTTCTGGAATTCGTTCGTGGTCAAAATGCGTTATCTTTTCACGTAAAATAAAGTCTTCGAGTAAGGTTGCCCCCCGATCGCCAGCTTTCAGCGAATTTTGATCATCATTGATTCGTACCCCGTGGTTTGTGGTCATCATTTCACCGGCTCCCGATTCTTTATTTCCAGCCAGATCATCGATTTTATCGTTTTCCGGCTCAGGCCCGGATTTCTTTAGGTCAGTTGATTTTTTTGGAGGAGTTGGTTTCCCGCTTTTCGACTCCGCAGCTTTCGCCGATTTAGTTGGTCCTTTTTTCATAACAGAGATATTGTATGTTATAAACACAAGACCGGGAGATTGGTTCTACGAAATGTGTGTGAGAAATACGTGTTTTTGACGATTCCTCAATAGGTATTTGTCGGATTCTACTGCTTCATTATTGAAAACGGCATCCCAATAGAAAGCTCGAAAGTGCCTCCCGACAAACTTCTTAGTTGTGGAGTTTCTGAATTATAAAAGCAGGACAATCTTACCTTCTGATCATAATCAAAGCTAAATCCACCGGTTATACTTTTGTTGCTGTGGTAGAGCACTGAAAGATCCAAAACAGATTTATAGGAGAAATTCAAGCCAGCATCTATGTAGTGTGAAAGCCCTGTAATCTGCCTGTATCCCACAATTCCTTTCTTGCTTCTCTATAAAACAATTTCCCCTCCCCGCCGTTTCCCATCCATGACCAGCAAGAAACTATTCCAAATGCTTCTCCCCTTGTACGACAACGACGGACAGCCATTTTCAGATGAATTGTACAAAGCCATCAGACTAGAGCTCACAGAACGATTTGGCGGTCTAACTGCCTATTCTCGCTCTCCTGCCACAGGTTTATGGAAGAATGATGATGAAGAGGTAACGGTCGACAAAGTAATAGTATACGAAGTGATAGCTGATGACGTTGAAAAAAAATTCTGGAAGAGCTTTAAGGAGATATTAAAAGCTCAGTTTAAGCAGGAGGATATGATTATTAGATGTACGGATATTGAGGTGGTTTAAGTTGAAAACTGAAAGGTGAAAGCGGAAAACTGACAGGTGAGAGTCACGGTTCCGTGGAGCAGCCCAAGCCGCCATTCGTAATTATAAGTTCGTAAGGAAATTAATACCTGGTCATGAACCTGCGAAGTTGTTATACCTTTTAGGCCATCGGATAAATTGACGAGTGCCATTACATGAATAAGGTTCATAACAGCGGCAATATTAAAACCGGCATATACCATTCGTGCCCATGCAGCAAGTAAGGCAAGTTTCCGGCTGAAGGGTCGAATTAGATAGTAAATGGCCCAAGCTAATATAAGATCACATATAATGGTCGTAAATTGGATCAGGATAGCAGTCGAATACAAAGTGGGGCTCTGTCGGATATTTGAAAATGTGAGGGCTGCATTTTTGAAATCTATTAATAATGGAAGTATACGAAACTCGGCAATAGGAACAGTCAAAGCCATAATTAATGTGGCAATTCCAGCAGTCAAAGCAGCATGTTTTATGGTTAAGGTTCCAGGTTTTTGATTTTCAGTGTCCACCATGATTTTAATCTAATGTTCTGTGTATTAGACTAAGCGTCGGGAATTTGTTAAGGGATTATGAAAATATTTTTGGGTAGGATTCCGCGGAAGGACTAAACGCTGACACGCCCAAATCCTACTTCTTTATAGCGCTAAACACCAATTCCTCCAGGAAAGTGACAATCGCTGACTCATCTTTAGTTTTGCCAAAATCCGTTAGCGATGGAAGATGGTGCATAAAAAAATTTTGGAAATGTGCCATCTCAATAATGGTACTTGATAAAGATTTTGGATACTTGTATTTAGGATTACATTCCAGAATAATGCCACCAATCTTTGCACAAAGGTCTTTATAAGGCTTAAATAACTGGTCTTTGTTGTCTTCAGAAACATGCTTGGTTAAATAGACTTTGGTTCCTTCCGCAATGATTATCTGGTGCAGTATACTTTCATTTACATAGCTTGTTCGAATGTCATCCTCAATGGTAGTAGCCAATAACAGAATGGCTCTTTTAAGTTTCACCTCGGGATCTTGAATATTGCTTGTATTTATAAC
>NZ_JBASJU010000091.1:0-3035 GCF_049655485.1 Daejeonella sp. | reverse complement strand
ACCGGCTTTAAACAAGGTATTTGCTGGCTTATAGGAGTTGTTATTTTCATTCAAAGTTGTGTTATTGTAATGAAATTTGCGTCGGATTCATCTAACCTTTCTGCAATGGATAGTTTATAAATAGTGCATTGCGACCAACCTTGCGCTATCTATTCTAACAATCCTGCGGGTATTTTTCCTTCCACTTTTGGAAATGGAATACCAAGAAGTTTTACTATGATGGGCGTTATATCACTGAGGTTCATTTCTTCTATGACAGCTCCTTTCCGTATGCCCGGGCCATGAGCGACCAGTCCGGTGCGGATATTTTTCGTGTCGGGGAAATGACCGTGTGCACCGCCTTTGCCGGGCTTAAGTGCATCGCCAGTGTTCGCCGCGCTGAATGAACCATCATTTTCTGCGGTAAGTGCGAATGCTACATTCGGATTATAGCCGCCTTTGTCCAATTGTTTCCGGCTGACCATGCGGTAATATTGCTGCACACTATCAGGCTGTGCTTTCAATAATGCTTTAACTTTTTTGGCGGTCGACTTATCAGAGGGGTCTTTAAGATACAGGTAAGCAGATCCGCCTACGGTATTGAACTGTGCTTTCCAGTCGCCGGTTTTCAGGTCATTGATCAAGCCTGCTTCTTTCAACCATACATTGGGCGAGATCACCTTATTTACATCGTAGAAGCCATGGTCGCCGCCAATTAGCAGTACCGTGCTTTCCCATATACCTGCTGCTTTCAGGGCATCGATGATAATGCCTACGGCAGCATCCGCATCAGCCACCGCATCCTGTACCCTGGTACCGTTTCGTCCCACAGCATGAGATGCGCCATCTACTGAAAATACGTGAATAGTCATCAACTCAGGCTTGCTTTTCTTTATGATATGCGCCGCAATCTTCGCGATGTTTTGATTTTTGCCGTGATCTATCTTGTCAACGCCACCGAAAACTTCTTTTTTCACCTCGGCGTAAAATCCCTGAGGTAATGAATACTGCTCGCGAACACCATCGCCCAGACTGCCTATGTCTGGGATGTTATAGTCTACAGGGGCATTAGCAGACACTGGCCAGTAGAGCGAAGCGACTGTCATGCCCTTCGATTTGGCTGCTTTCCAAATGGTAGGTACATGAATTGAACTATCCTGCCAGTAAGGCTTTTGAGGCGCTGCATCGGCAGTAAAAATATTATTATAAAATATGCCGTGTTTGGCGGGCTGCACCCCCGTAACGATGGTGGTGTGCGAAGGATAGGTCATCGAAGGGAATACACTGTTTACTCCCCTGGCATAAGCCCCGTCCTTCATCATCTCCCGCAGGTTAGGCGTCTGCCATTCGCTATCAAGGTAGAAATCAGGGCGGAATCCGTCAATGGTCACTAAGATCACGTGTTTGGCAGTTTGCGCCATAATCTGCCCGGTTGACACAAACAGGGCCAGGAGTACGATTGAAAATTGCTTTTTCATATGGGTAGGTCCGGGCTTGCCGGAGTTTAAGGTTAATAAGTAAATCTAAAAAAGAATTGTTAATTCACGCAGACATCGGAATTATAGAGAAATTAAAGAATACGGGATTGTTCTTTGACTCACCAATTTTAGATCACATACATACGGGCTTTGCCCGCCATAGCTTATCGAAGGCGGGAAGGAGGAAATGTTTTTATTAATTTAGCAAGTATCAGGTATCAAAATCAAGATTTTATTATGATATTTTTACCAGTTCCCTTAAAAGAACCTTATCTGAATATTAAATACCAATATCCTAACCACATGCAAAAGATCTCATTATTAGTTGTCCTACTTTTTATATCAGCCAGCCTGATCGCGCAGGACGAAAAAGGGGCAATTGCCCAAGCCTCGTATAAAAAGGAAATTACTAAGCTTGTTGCTGCGAAAAGGATTCAGAACGCATTTAAAATTATTCAGGAGCTGGAGCCTGAAACCATGAATGAGCTAATCGAACTTACCCAGATTCCGGCACCTCCGTTTGCAGAACAAAAAAGAGCTGCGAGGTATAAAGAAATGCTGGAGGCCGCAGCAATTGATTCGATCTGGATTGATGAAGTCGGTAATGTGGTTGCTTTACGGAAAGGAACCGGAAATGGAAAAACCGTTGTGCTCGAAGCACACCTGGATACGGTATTCCCGTTAGAAACAGATGTAACTGTAAAACTCAGGGGTGACACACTATTTGCTCCGGGGATCGGGGATGATTCCAGAGGGTTGAGTATGGTGTTGGCAGTTCTGAAGGCGATGAATAAGGCCGAAATAAGAACAGCGTCGGATATATTATTTGTTGGTGTGGTGGGTGAAGAAGGATTGGGAGATTTGCGCGGAGTGAAGCACTTGTTTGAAAAGAACAAACCAAAGATTGATAGCTATATCGCCATTGATGGTGGAGATATTGGTCGCATCAATACCATGGGCCTGGGGTCGCTTAGGTACAAAGTTACTTTTAAGGGTCCGGGGGGACATTCATGGGGCGCTTTTGGACTCGCAAATCCGCACCATGCGATGGGCAAGGCAATAGATTATTTTAACCAGGCTGCTGCAGTTTACGTAGCCAGCGGACCCAAGACTACGTACAATGTTGGTCGTATTGGTGGCGGCACTTCTGTTAATTCGATTCCTTTCGAAACCTGGATTGAAGTTGACATGCGTTCTGAAAGTCCGGAGAAGTTAAAAGGAGTGGAACGGATATTTCTGGAACAAATGAACAAAGCCCTGACGGATTATAATGCCACGGTTAAAACAGGAGCTAAGCTGACTACAGCTATTGAGAAAATTGGTGAGCGACCATCCGGAGAATTAGCTGAAGGCTTACCCTTGATACAAAAAGCACTTGCCGCAACGGAATATTTTAAGGCCAAACCACTCATTACCCGTGGGTCCACCAATTCCAATATTCCCATTGCTTTGGGAGTCCCGGCGATTACCATCGGTCGAGGCGGCAAAGGCGGCAATGCCCATTCTTTGGACGAGTGGTGGATTAATGATAAAGGTGCTGAAGCGATCAAGCTTGCCTTATTAATTCTGGTAGCAGAA
>NZ_JBASJU010000090.1:0-1518 GCF_049655485.1 Daejeonella sp. | reverse complement strand
GCTTCGCTCTTCCTGCAGCATTTTATAAAGATATTGAAAGCTGGAGGCAAAGCTGGGGTGGTTATTAAAAACACATTTTTGAGCAATACCGATAATGCCTCTGTGAGTTTAAGGAAATTGCTTTTAGAAAACTGCAACCTACATACGGTTCTTGATTTACCGGGTGGAACTTTTACGGGAGCAGGAGTAAAAACCGTGGTTTTGTTTTTTGAGAAAGGCTCTTCCACCAAAAAGGTCTGGTTCTACCAACTGAATCTAGATAGAAATTTGGGCAAGACTAATTCGTTGAATGAAAAAGATTTGGCTGACTTTGTAGAACTCCAAAAAACGAAAGCCGAAAGTGAAAATTCGTGGACAGTTGAATTAGATAATATTTATCAAAATACTTTTGACCTCTCTGCCAAAAACCCCAACAAAAAAGAAGAAGCCGCCTTACGCCAACCGCAGGAAATTTTAGAAGAAATGAAAGCCTTGGATAAAGAAAGTGCTGATATATTAAACTCAATTTTGGAATTGATATGATCATTCGACAAACTCGATTGCCACAAGGTTGGGAAATAAAACAGTTGAATGATGTTTGCACTATAAAAGGGCGAATAGGTTACAGAGGATACACAAAACAAGATTTAGTTAAAGAGGGCGAAGGAGCAATTTCTTTGAGTCCTTCAAACATAAAGAACAACACAATAATTTATCACAACTGCACCTATATTTCTTGGTTTAAATATGATGAATCTCCCGAAATCAAGATATATGATGGCGATATAATATATTGCAAAACGGCTTCAATTGGCAAAATAGCATTAATAGAGAATTTACCACAAAAAGCTACAATCAATCCACAATTTGTTGTTCTAAAGGAAATTAAATGTTCCAATAAATATTTGTATTTCTTTATGAATAGCAGAACATTTAAAGAACAAGAGCATGAGATTATTGGAGGAACTGCAATTCCTACTTTGTCCCAAGCTAACTTAGGTAATTTAACAATTCCCCTTCCTTCCATCTCCGAACAACAACGCATTGTTTCAATTTTAGATGAAGCTTTTGCCTCCTTTGCCAGGGCAAAAGCCAATGCAGAACAAAACCTCAATAACACTAAAGACCTCTTCGAGAGTTATTTGCGAGGGGTGTTTGAGAATAGAGGTGAGCGATGGGAAGAGAGAACATTAAAACAAGTTTCAAATAAATTTGGAAGAGGTAAGTCAAGACATCGTCCTAGAAATTATGAAAAACTTTACGGGGGAGATTATCCTTTTATCCAGACTGGTGATATAAGAAATTGTAATCATTACATAACTGAATATTCTCAAACATACAGTGAATTGGGGCTGGCACAGAGTACACTTTGGCCATCTGGTACTATTTGCATTACAATTGCTGCGAACATCGCAGAAACTGGAATATTGACTTTTGATGCTTGTTTTCCAGATAGCGTAATTGGTTTGGTTGTGAATGAAAAACTTGCTGACACAGATTTTATCGAATACTTGTTACAATCGTTTAAAGCAAGAATAC
>NZ_JBASJU010000089.1:0-8971 GCF_049655485.1 Daejeonella sp. | reverse complement strand
ACCACGATGTTTGCGGGATTGGCTTTCTCCGTATAATTGAAATAGATTAATAAGGATACTATAATCGGCAGTACCGCATGAGCTATTGATCGGCCGATAAGCCAATTTTTACGTTTTTGAGTATCTTGAGCTTTGAAAGCCAGGTATGTTTCAAAAATCAAAATGTTCGACATTAATACCCAATAGGTACCTCCATATACGCCGGTGTATTCGTACCACTGTACCAGGTAGTGCGATTGAGCAAATCCATTTCCTAAGTTCATCCATGGGAAAGCCAAATCCCAGACCTGGTGCAGATACTCATAACTGATCCAGAAGCATATAAATCCCGCATAGCTGATAGCCCGGGTTGTTACGAGCCTTAATCTGGAGTATAACCAGAAAGCAATCGTCATGAGTAGAGAACCCAGTCCGAAGGGGATAATTGAAACAAACATCGCCATCCAAACAGGCATCCCCACAGCTAGTAGGGAGTTGCTTACCCAATAGATAGATGCCGTATTCCATACCACAAAACACAAGAAGGCGGTTCGGAAGATCAACCTGCCTTTGGACTTTAGATCGGAAGTAAGGATATTTTCAGTAGCGATTAGAATCGGCACCAGTCCCACTAATAGTATTAGAGATGTAAATGGAATCGGTGGCCATGCCAGCCAAAGTAAGAACGCACTGAGGAGGGCTAAGAGATAGTTTTGTTTCACCTAGAGCTGCGATAAAATATCTGCCTTCTTCCGTTCGTATTCTTCGGAAGTTATCAATTGTTTTTCAAAAAGTGTCTTAAGCTTCTTCAGCTTTTGCGTCACCTCATCTTCTGTTTCTTCCGCCGCCATTGGAATTTGGGCCTGGATGAAGGGCTTTTCCTCTTCCTCAATTTCCACATAGGAAGTATAATCCTCGGAAGAATTTGAATTTCCCAGATGGGTGTTTTTGTCATCGCTCAAAGAGTTCTGAGCCATCCCCCTGTTTTTTTCCAACTGCTCGTTAGAAAACTGGTAGAGCTTCCGCGCCTGAACTTTTGGGATATAATCGATCGCAATATTCTCTCCTCTTTGCGGCACCGTGAGAAACTTAGAGCCAAAGAATTCCTCTTTGAAGGAAACCTCTTTAATATCTTCCCAAGGGAAGGTAATAAAGTTGGTGGTCAAGCCCAGATTTTCCGGGATGCAGAAGATGATCCGTTTATTGGTTATTGCGATGCAATCGGGAATGAGGGTAACCGCGGGTTTCTTCTGGATAGCCAGATAGATTACTGCTTCACCGGAGGTAAGCATGTCGCGTAATTTACCGAGGATTTTTTCGGTGGTTTTCGGATCCTGGTCGTCTGTTAGGTATTGTTCCATTGTTATTTTATTTGGTGGCTTCGCCACGTTTTGTTTACCTGCCGAAGGCGGCATCACTTCCCCGCCACACAAATGACAATCTCCCCCTTTAACGTATGCGTCTCAAAGTATAGTTTAACCTCCGCTAAACTCCCCCTCACCGTTTCCTCAAACATCTTTGTCAATTCCCTCGATACCGAAGCCTGCCTCTCGGCCCCAAAGTACTGCGCAAATTCCTCCAGCGTTTTAAGCAATCGATGCGGGGATTCATAGAAAATCATCGTCCGTTCCTCAACTGCCAATTCCTTCATCCTTGTTTGACGACCCTTCTTCACAGGCAAAAAGCCTTCAAATGTAAAGCGGTCGGCAGCCAAGCCTGAATTAACCAGGGCAGGGACGAAAGCCGTTGCACCAGGAAGGCATTCTAATGGCAGATCATTTTTAATAGTCTCCCGAACCAGTAAGAATCCCGGATCCGAAATAGCCGGTGTACCCGCATCAGAAATGAGCGCAATTTGTTTCCCCTCTTTCAGGAAGCGGATAATCTCCGTAACCGATTTATGTTCGTTATGCTGATGATGAGAAAAAACTTTTTTATCGATGCCAAAGTGTTTTAGCAAAGGGGCACTTGTACGCGTGTCTTCCGCAAGAATTAAATCCACTTCTTTAAGAATGCGGATAGCCCTGAAGCTCATGTCTTCCAGATTTCCAATCGGGGTAGGTACCAGGTAAAGTTTACCGCTCATATTTCGATTTTAGTCGGAACGCCGTCTCAGGAAATAGTCTGAAAACAAGCACCAAACTCCAAACTGTTTATATCTTTGCTTAAAATTAAAAAGATGCTGCAAGTTAGTTATATCCGTGAAAATAGAGATGAAGTTTTAAATCGTTTGACCGTCAGGAATTTTAAACAGCCTGAACTGGTCGATCAGATTATCCAACTTGATGACGATCGTCGTCAGACTCAAACTCTTCTTGATTCGATTTCCGCGGAAGCAAATGCAGCGGCTAAGAAAATCGGCGATCTGATGCGGCGGGGCTTGAAAGATGAGGCTGAAGCAGAAAAGCAGAAAACCAATTCCTTCAAAGAACACACTAAAACGCTTGGCGATAAACTAACAGCTATTGAAGTCTTGCTCCAGAACGAACTGGTTTTGCTTCCCAATCTTCCGCATATATCTGTACCGAAAGGAGCTGGGCCAGATGAGAATGTGGTAGCATTTGAACACGGGCAGATCCCTCAATTGCCGGCAAATGCGCTTCCTCATTGGGAGCTGGCTGCAAAATACGACATCATCGACTTCGAACTGGGAAATAAGATTGCTGGTGCAGGATTCCCGGTTTATAAAGGCAAGGGCGCTAAACTTCAGCGGGCGCTGATCAACTTCTTCCTGGATAATGCAGAAGCTGCAGGGTATAGGGAAATGCAGCCGCCTATTGTAGTTAATGAGGCTTCCGGTTTTGGCACGGGACAACTTCCCGATAAGGAAGGTCAGATGTACCATATCGGTATCGACAATCTTTATCTCATCCCAACGGCTGAAGTTCCGGTTACTAACCTTTACAGGGATGTAATTGTCAAAGAAGAAGAATTACCCATCCGGAATTGCGCATATACACCTTGTTTCCGTAGGGAGGCGGGTTCTTATGGCGCACACGTGCGGGGTTTAAATCGCCTTCATCAGTTCGATAAAGTGGAAATCGTTCAGGTAGTGCATCCCGAAGGATCTTATCAGGTTCTGGAGGAAATGAGCAGTTATGTACAATCCCTTCTTCAGAAGCTGGAGCTTCCTTACCGCGTTCTCAGCCTTTGCGGCGGAGATATGGGATTTACTTCCGCTAAAACTTATGATATGGAAGTGTGGTGCGCCGCCCAGGCACGCTGGCTGGAAGTATCGTCAGTATCTAATTTTGAAACATACCAGAGCAACCGCTTGAAATTAAGATATAAGGGTAAAGAAGGCAAACCTCAACTCGCCCATACTTTAAATGGAAGCGCACTTGCATTGCCGAGAATTGTGGCGTCATTACTTGAGAATAATCAGACTGAGGAGGGGATTAAGATACCGAAGGCGTTGATGGGGTATACGGGGTTTGAGGTGATTGATTAAGTTGTAAGTTATAAGTAATATTTATAAGTAATGGGTTATAAGTATCTAAACGCCGTGCTTCTCTCGGACAAGCCACGAGTAAAACTTGTAACTTATGACTTACAACTTACAACTTACAACACCTTCCAAACAAATTCCTACCAACATACGTATTATACTATAATTCCCTTTATAGGTTAAATAATTCCCCCGGTATGGATAATAGAATTTTAGTGTTGGACGATGATCCCGGTATTTTACAAGCTCTTGACCTTTCTCTTACTTATTCTGGTTTTCAGGTCAGGCCGATGCTTTCAGGCGATAACGTCTTCCGAATGATAGACGATTTCGAGCCTAATTTGATAATCATAGATTATTTGCTGAGCGGCAAAACTGGCGGCGAAATTTGCCAGGATTTGAAAAATGACCCCTCCAAAAAAGATATCCCAGTCATCATGTTATCGGCTTATCCCGAAGCTGCCCAAAGGAATTCTGAATACGGTTGCGATGCGTTTATGGCAAAACCTTTTGATCTCAATGTGCTTGTCTCAGAAATCAAATCGTTTATAAACCCTGATGCTATCGTTATTAGATAATATCGATTAGCCAGCTGGCCAAAGTCCATAAAGTGTACACCACCAGAATTAAAGCCAGGAGCAGGATTATAAAAATCCATGCAATAATGCCCTTTCCGCTTCCCTGATGTTTTCCATCGACGTAATGTTCTCTAAGGAGTTTTATATTCCGGCTGTTCGACTTATAAGCAAAATCAAAAATGTTTCCAATAATGGGAATAGCGCCGATTGTGGAATCGAGAATGATATTTAAAGTCATAATTAGTAAAACCTTCCTGCTCACCCCATATTTGGCCATGGTAAGGAGCAACACCGTAGAAACTGCGAAACCACCAAGCCCGCCCGCTACCGGGATAAAGTTTATAATTGGATCCAGTCCAAATCGGAAATTTGTACCCGGTATGCGAAATTGCTCATCCATAAGGTGAGATACGCGTTCCACCCATTTTAGATTTGAGTTTGGTTTTTGTTGCATGTGAGATTTCTAACAAAGCCTGTGCCGGACTGTGTTTGCTATATCGTATGGTTTACGATGAACGGCTTTCTTTTCTTTCTCAGTAAAGAATGGCAAGTAATGGTAGACGGTTCTAAAGTTTTGTTCTTGGATCCTCGATTTTGACTCCCTAAAGCATTTTCAGAATTTCATCCACGTACGTCCTGTCATTCGCCAGCCTCGGAACTTTATGCTGTCCGCCAAGTTTGCCACGGTTTTTCATCCAGTTATAGAAAATGCCGTCTTCGGCTACATGGATAGTAGGCCTGCGTAGTGCCATGTCTTTATAGCGTTTGGCATCGTAGTCTGAATTGACGGCTCTTAAGGTTTCATCAAGAACATCCGTGAACCTCTTGATATCATTTGGTTTCTTCTCGAATTCAATGATCCACTCGTGCCCTCCGGCATCGTTGCCGCGGAAGTAAATAGGGCAGGCAGTATAATCTCTGATAATAGCGCTGGTTTCGCTGCAGGCCTTTGAAAGCCCTTTCTCAGCATTGTCGATGATAAGCTCTTCACCAAAAGCATTAATGAAATGTTTTGTGCGCCCGGTGATCTGTATTCGATGCGGAGAAAGCGAGGTGAACTTGATTGTATCACCGATCATATATCTCCAGAGCCCAGCATTGGTTGAGATAATTAGGGCATAGTTCTTATTCAGCTCGACCTGGTCGAGCGCAAGGGTCTTTGGGCTTTCAGCATGGATGTGTTCCATTGGAAGGAATTCGTAATAGATGCCATAATCCAGCATCAACAACATTTCTTCAGAATTCGGCTGGTCCTGGATCCCAAAGAAGCCTTCCGATGCATTATAGGTTTCCATATAATACATATCATCCCGGGGGATCAGTTTTTTAAATTGTTCCCGGTAAGGGTTAAAGTTTACGGCTCCGTGGAAGTAAAATTCCAGGTTTGGCCATACTTCAAGGAGATTGTCCTTGCCCGTAATTTCTAGGACTCGTTTTGCAAGTACCAGGTTCCATGTCGGTACCCCGGAAATATTTGTGACATTGACGCCAATGGTAGCCTGTGCCATTTTTTCCACCTTTTCTTCAAAGTTATCCATGAGTGCGATAGACATATCAGGAGTACGGTAGAATTCGGCCCAGAAGGGCAGATTCTTTATTAATACAGCTGAGAGGTCGCCATAACATGAGTCAGCATTAAGCTGGTTGATTTGGTGACTGCCGCCGAGTACCAGGCATTTACCTGTAAAGATCTTAGTATCCGGCCGGTTGTCGCAGTACATAGTAAGAAGATCCTTACCGCCTTTGAAATGACATTCTTCAAGGGATTCTTCACTTACAGGTATAAATTTACTCCGATCGTTTGTGGTACCGGATGATTTTGCAAACCATTTAATTTCAGAAGGCCATAATACGTTGTGTTCGCCAGCAAGCATCCGTTCGATATAGGGCTTGAGGGTATCATACGTTTGAATAGGTACACGTTCTTTAAACTGATCCTGGGTATAAATTGAGGAATACCCATACTCTTTACCCCATTCGGTATGCTGAGCAGAAGAAACAAGGCTTTGAAACCATTCATCCTGAACATCATATGGATATTTTATGAAAAGCTCGATCTGGTGCATCCGCTTTTTCATGATCCAGGTAAAAAAAGAATTAACTATTGTCATGTGATGATAAGACTATTACCGGGATTATATTTTCTTTTTACGCAATTCAAAATTCTGGCCAAGGTAGAATTTTTTGGCCATTTCATTATTCGCAATTTCTAATGGGGTGCCAGTTAGCATTATTTTTCCTTCGGCTAGCAGGTAAGCCCTGTCGGTAATCGAAAGAGTTTCTTGTACGTTGTGGTCGGTAATAAGTATACCAATATTCCGTAATTTTAGTTTTGCAACAATACTTTGAATTTCTTCCACTGCGATCGGGTCTACTCCTGCAAAAGGTTCATCCAGTAGTATGAAATTGGGATCTGCGGCAAGCGCTCTTGCAATTTCAGTTCGGCGACGTTCACCCCCAGAAAGTAAGTCCCCCCTATTTTTACGGACTTTATGCAAGCTGAACTCATCAATAAGCTGCTCCAGCTTTTCCCTTTGTTGCTCCTTACTTAGCTTTCCCATCTCAAGGACAGCCTTGATGTTATCTTCTACAGTCAGTTTTCTGAAAACAGATGCTTCCTGCGCTAAGTATCCAATACCCTTTTGTGCCCTGCGATACATCGGATCTTCGGTGATATCGGAGTCATCTAAAAATACATGTCCTTCATTCGGCCTGATGAGGCCCACGATCATATAAAAGGAAGTTGTTTTGCCAGCGCCGTTAGGGCCGAGCAGTCCGACAATTTCACCCTGTGAAACGTGGAAAGAAACGTCGTTAACAACTGTGCGTTGCTTATATTTTTTTACGAGATTTTCAGCTCTTAGAATCATTTTTAGCTATCTGATTAAGCTTCGGAGAAACGTATACCTTTAATATTCAATTGTAGTGTCGTCTTGTTCATCCAGGTATTTTCCTCAATGGTATAGCAGATATCAAAGGGCATACCACTGTTAATTTTAGGGAGAAATTCGCTCAGGCCGAAACCTATACAATTAAAGTATGTCTTGTTATCCTGATGTATACTCATCTTTAAATGCTTTTCGCCTACAGCGGAAGCGGAACCGTAAGTATAAACATTTCTGCTCAAAAATATCGGAGCCATATTTTGCGGCCCGAAAGGTTCAAACTGTTTTAAAATGCGGTAAAATTTGGGGCTTATTTGTTCCAGTTTCAATTCAGCGTCAATCGTTAATGATTGAATGAGTAATTCTTCAGGGATGGTCCGTGCAACCACTTCTTCAAATCTTTGCTGAAAAGCTGGAATATTTTCGGGCTTAATGGTAAGGCCCGCAGCATATTTATGTCCGCCAAATTGTTCAAGAAGGTCGCCGCACTCTAAAAGTGCTTCATACAGGTCAAAGCCGAGTACCGATCTTGCGGATCCTGCGGCATAACCGTTAGACAGAGTCATAACAATCGTGGGACGGTAGTATTTTTCCGTTAAACGGGATGCAACAATGCCGATAACTCCTTTATGCCATCCCTCATTGTAGACGACAGTTGTTTTCCTTCCGATCAACTCGGGATCGGAATCGATCAAGGCTAAGGCCTGTCCGGTGATATTACTGTCGTGTTCTTTACGTTCCGTATTTTTTAAGTTGATAACCTGACCTTTTTCGAAGGCGATGGCCTCTGTATCTGCGATCAGCAAGCTAACTGCATGTTTTGCATCATCGATTCTTCCTGCAGCATTAATTCGTGGGCCAATAGTAAAAACTACATCGGTGATGGTCAGTTTGGCCTTCCGGCCCGATAAATTCATTAAGGCCGATATACCTTTACACGGTTCTGTATTTATTTTTAGCAGCCCAAACCAGGCAAGAACACGGTTTTCGCCAGTGATAGGAACGATATCAGAAGCAATGCTCACAGCAACCAGATCCAGATAGCAAGAAATATCATTGAATGGTATGCCGTGTTTCTCGGTGTATGCTTGTACCAATTTAAATCCTATCCCGCACCCGGAAAGTTCCTTGTAGGGATATTGGCAATCCAAGCGCTTCGGGTCCAGCACGGCAACTGCAGCGGGCAAAACATCTCCCGGCAGGTGATGATCACAGATAATAAAGTCAATATCTTTTTCATTGGCATAGTCGATCTTGTCAACCGATTTAATCCCGCAGTCGATTGCAATGATTAGAGTGAACCCATTATGTGTGGCATAATCAATCCCCTGTGTGGAGATTCCATATCCTTCTTTGTAGCGATCAGGGATATAAAAATCAATTTCCGGGTGATATTTCTTAAAAAAGCTATAGACCAGTGCTACGGATGTTGTTCCGTCGACGTCATAATCGCCGTAAATAAGGATTTTCTCACCGGATGCTATCGCCAGCTCGATGCGTGAGATGGCTAGGTCCATATCCTTCATCAGGAAAGGATCATGCAGATTCTCCAGATCCGGCCGGAAAAAACGACGGGCTTCTTCAAAATTGCTAATTCCCCTTCTAGCAAGCAGGGCCGCTAAAACCGGATCAACGTTTAGAGTACGCTGTAATTCCTCCATTTCAGCGAGGTTTACCACCTCCTGCTCCACCCACCTTTTTTGCATATCTTTGCCCTTGAAAGCTGTAAAAATAGAATTTAACCTCATAATAAACAAAGACTTTGAAAGCAATAGCCTTACATGAAGGGTCGTACTCCGTAGATATTTCCAAGACGTTTATTCCTTTTGACCCAGCTATTCATAATCCAAAGGATAGGCCGGCATCGCTCTTTATTTATGTTCAGCCATTTCTTGTTAAGACAAAAGAGCACCTGATCATCCTGGATGCGGGCTTGGGTTTTCGTAATGAGGCCGATGAGTTAATTATCCACGAGAACATACGCAAAGCCGGTTTTGATCCTGCTGATGTCAGCCTGGTGCTGATGTCACATCTGCATTTTGACCATTCTGGCGGAATGATAAATAAGAAGGGAGATGACA
>NZ_JBASJU010000088.1:0-6185 GCF_049655485.1 Daejeonella sp. | reverse complement strand
AGCAGCCACTTCACTCATCACCATCTTGTCATCCGGCGATGTGAACTGCCCGCCATCAGCACCATAGGCTTTATAACCGTTATATTCTTTTGGATTGTGGGATGCGGTAATCATCACACCACTCTTGCATCCTAAATGTCTGATCGCAAAAGACAGTTCAGGAGTCGGACGGAGCTCTTTAAAGAAGTATACATGAATCCCATTAGCCGAAAAAACTTCAGCAGTGATTTGAGCAAAATAATCCGACTTATTCCGGCTATCGTGCGCAACGGCAACCTTAACTTTCTCGCCGGGATATTTCTTTAGGAGATAGTTGCAAAGTCCCTGAGTAGCTGATCCAATCGTGTATTTATTTACCCGGTTTGTCCCTGGGCCCATAGTCCCCCGCAGGCCGCCTGTACCAAATTCAAGATCCCTGTAAAAGGAGTCGGTAAGTTCTGTGTGTGATTCAGAATCCAGAAGGTTTTGTATGGCCGCTTTTGTTTCAGCATCATAGTTTCCTTCCAGCCATTGATTTATTTTATTGGTGACAGAGAGTTCTAACTTTTCCATGAAATTTAATTATTGTTTGGTATAATACTAAACAACCCCGAAATAGTTTGCTTGTTGCTAATTTATTTAACTTATGGCGTAATTTTGGTGGCTTTTTTGCTAATTTTAGCAACTCGTTGCACAAGTATAAAAATGATTTGCTGCAATCTAAAATTCAAGGATTAAATGAAGGTACTAAAGTTCGGTGGAACGTCAGTCGGCAGTCCCGATCGCATCAAAAAATTATTAGATATTATTCAACCTCAAAACAGGCAAATCGTTGTACTTTCTGCTGTTTCGGGTACTACTAACAGCCTTTTGGAGATTGCTCAGGCATATCTTTCGGGAGATAAGACCAAGGCGGCTGATCTCACTAAAGCGCTGAAGGATAAATATGAGGTTTTCATTAAGGAGCTATTTTCGACGGAGGAGGGATTAGAGAACGGTAAGGATCTCATTGATTACCACTTTAATTTGATCTCATCATTTGCCAATGAGCACTTTACAAGTATTGAAGAAAAGATCATTCTTGCCCAGGGTGAATTGATTTCCACCACTTTATATCATATTTATCTGACGGAGATCGGGGTTCGCTCGAGACTATTACCTGCATTGGATTTCATGAAAATCGATGAAGATAATGAGCCAATGGTTGAATATATCACGGAACATCTCCAGCCGCTTCTGGATGAAGATCCATCAGAGACTTTGTACATCACACAAGGGTATATCTGTAGGAATTCGTTCGGCGAAGTAGATAATCTGCGTCGCGGCGGAAGCGATTATACTGCTTCACTAATCGGTGCGGCAATCCGGGCTGAGGAGGTGCAGATATGGACCGACATCGACGGGATGCATAATAACGACCCGCGTATTGTTAAAGGTACCAAGCCTATTGCCCAACTTTCTTTTGACGAGGCTGCAGAGCTTGCTTATTTTGGTGCGAAGATTCTTCATCCGCAAAGTGTTTTCCCTGCTCAGAAATATAAAGTCCCTGTTCGTTTGCTTAACACGATGGAGCCTGAAGCAGGGGGTACCCTGATTACCAATGAAAGCGAGCGCGGAAAGATAAAATCTATCGCTGCTAAAGACGGTATTACAGCTATCAAGATACAGTCGAGCCGGATGCTTTTGGCTTATGGCTTCCTGAGAAGGGTGTTCGAGATATTTGAGAGATATAAAACTCCGATAGATATGATCACCACTTCTGAAGTTGCTGTATCGGTTACTATCGACGACACCCGTAACCTGGAGGAAATAATTAAGGAACTGAACAATTTCGGTAAGGTAGAAGTGGACACCAATCAAACTATTGTCTGTGTTGTGGGAGATTTCGCTGCCGACAAACATGGTTATGCCTCTCGGGTTTTGGAAGCGATGAAGCATATCCCGATAAGGATGATTTCCTACGGCGGAAGCAGCTATAATATTTCTCTGCTGCTTGACGATAAACATAAAGTTGAAGCCTTGCGTTCATTACACAATCGCTTATTTGAATAAACTAAATCAGCTATCTGCTGGTAGAACTAAATCTATGTTTGACGAGAATACACTTGCACGTTTTGAGAGTTTAGAAACGCCATTTTACTATTATGATCTGGCTTTGCTTGAAAAGACACTTAAAACCTGTAAAGAGGCTGCAGATAAGTATGGCTTTCATGTTCATTACGCCTTTAAAGCAAACTTTGATGAGTGCGTACTAAAAGCAATTCAAGCCGAAGGTTTTGGTGCCGACTGTGTGAGTGGAAACGAAGTTAAGAAAGCTATTGAGATCGGGTTTGACCCTGGCAAAGTGGTATTTGCAGGTGTTGGTAAATCGGACAAAGAGATCATTACAGCATTAGAGAATGATATTTACTGCTTTAATGTAGAATCGGTGCAGGAATTGGGAGTTATCAATGAACTCGCAGCAAAACGGGGCAAAACAGCTCGCATCGCTATCCGGATCAATCCAAATGTTGATGCTCAGACACACCATTATATTACTACAGGCCTTGAAGAGAATAAATTCGGTGTCAACCAGTGGGAACTGAAGGCTTGCATGGAGGAACTGAAAAAATCTGCTAACCTCAAGCTGATCGGTATACATTTCCATATTGGTTCGCAGATAACGGATTTGGAGGTCTTCCGGAGCCTGTGTGTTAAGACTAATGAATTGAGCCAATGGTTCGGGGAACATGGCTTTCAATTACAGATCCTTAACGTTGGCGGCGGATTCGGAGTTGATTATCATCATCCTGATGAGGCAGCGATTAACGATTTTGCGAGTTATTTCGAAGTATTCGATAAATTCCTCGAACGTAAACCCGGACAGGAAGTGCATTTTGAACTCGGCCGCGCCCTGGTTGCACAATGCGGCAATCTCATCAGCCGTATACTTTACGTGAAGAACGGAATCAAAAAGAATTTCATTATACTGGACGCGGGCATGACTGAGCTGATGCGCCCTGCATTATACCAGGCTTTCCACAAAATAGAGAACCTTACTGCTGATAAAAAAGCCAATTCGGTTAAATACGATGTGGTAGGGCCCATCTGCGAAAGCACAGACTGGCTGGGGAAAGAAGTGGAACTTCCAGTTTCTAAAAGGGGGGATATTGTTGCTCTCCGGACAGCTGGGGCTTATGGACAGGTGATGGCGTCGGGGTATAATTTGAGGGATATTGTGAGGTCCGTGTATTCGGAATAGGAGCAAAGAACAAGGAGCAAGGAGCAAGGAGCAAGGATCCCGGAAAAGAAAGCTGCATTTAAAGTGACACTAGAGCCGGGGAAGAGGGTTTATAATGCGGCGATATCTGAGTATTTGAAGGAGAAGAAGAAGTAGAGCAAGGAGGAAGGCAGCGTCTTTGCTCCTTGCTCCTTGCTTTTTGTTCCTTTTTCCTATTGGAAGGCGTTTAACCCCGTCACATCCATCCCCGTAATCAACAGGTGTATATCATGTGTTCCTTCATACGTCACCACAGATTCTAAATTCATCATATGACGCATAACCGGGTATTCGCCGGTAATTCCCATCCCGCCAAGGATTTGACGCGCTTCACGGGCAACATTCATAGCCGTTTCAACGCTATTACGTTTGGCCATAGAGATTTGCGCAGGACTAGCCCGGTTTTCATTTCTTAGAACTCCGAGTCGCCATACAAGCAGCTGTCCTTTAGTAATCTCGGTAATCATCTCAGCCAATTTCTTTTGTTGCAATTGAAAGCCTCCGATCGGGCGGCCGAATTGCATACGTTCTTTAGAATAACGCAGGGCCGTATCGTAACAGTCCATAGCCGCACCAAGTGCACCCCAGGCAATACCATATCGCGCCTGGTTTAAGCATCCCAAGGGACCTTTTAATCCCGACACATTAGGCAGCAGATTTTCCTTTGGAACTTTCACGTTATCGAAAACCAGTTCGCCGCTTGCGGAAGCACGGAGGCTCCACTTTCCGTGGATTTCTGGCGCAGAAAAACCTTCCATGCCTTTTTCAACGATCAATCCCTTAATAATGCCCTGTTCATCTTTAGCCCAAACGATGGCAATATCTGAAAAGGGAGAGTTGGAGATCCACATTTTAGCACCATTGAGTAAATAGTGGTCGCCTTTATCTTTAATATTGGTGATCATACTTCCCGGATCAGAACCGTGATCGGGCTCCGTAAGGCCGAAGCATCCAATAAACTCGCCGGAAGCAAGCTTTGGTAAGTATTTCTTTTTTTGTTCTTCAGACCCGTAGGCATAAATCGGATACATGACCAGGGATCCCTGCACCGATGCGGTCGAACGGATACCTGAATCGCCTCGTTCGATTTCCTGCATGATCAGACCATAAGAGATATAATCAAGTCCAGCACCGCCATATTCTACCGGAATAGTGGGACCAAATGCACCGATATCAGCAAGGCCCGGAATCAGGTGTTTAGGGAATTGTGCTTTTTGAGCGAAATCTTCGATTACCGGACTAACTTCTTTTTTAACCCAGCTACGTACACTGTCGCGTACCAATTTATGTTCTTCGCTTAAGAGTTCATCGATGAGATAATAATCAGGAGCTTCATACAGATCTTTCTTTGATGATCTGTGTATATCATTATTCTTAGCTGTTTCAGATGACATATGGAATGTTTTTGTCAAAACTAATAAAAATTAAGCATCAAGTAACAGTTATCAGGTATCACTGAACGCTTCCTCATTAAGCCTGCGGAAAGTACCTTTTAGTCGGCGAATTAAGCTCATCCCAGATTCCTGAAAACCTAAACCTTCTTCACCGATTTTTCTCCTGCTTTTACCGAATACTTACGGCTCCCTGCCAACTAAGCATATGCCAGCATTGAATACTGAGGTACATTTTATCAACAAAACAAACAAGAAATATTAAAAACCAACAATCATGAAAACGATATACACACTTTCAACAATCATTCTAATCGCCATATCACTGAACAGCAAGGCTGATGACAGAATCAAAAACAATGGAAAAACCTCAATGGTTCCCATTGCACCGTTCGTATGGGGAGATCCTGAAACTGAAGCACCGGACGGAATTAAACGTAAAGCGAAAAATGCGATGGTTCCAGTTGCACCATTCGATTGGGGCTCTCCAGAGGACGCAAATATCAATGAGATGCGTCACCTGCTCGTGCCAAGTGCACCTTTCAATTTTGGCGAACCTGATACTGATATCCCGGCAGGACTAAAGTTTATTAAAGCGAAAAATGCAAAAGTTCCAGTTGCTCCATTTGAATTCGGTAATCCTGATACTGATATCCCCACTGATATCTAAGCTAAGTCCCGGGTCGTACAATCCCCAAACAAAAAAGAGATCCCCGAAAGGCTCTCTTTTTTTTATTGCTGAGGTTTTAACCCCAACTATTAATGAAATTCTGATCCTCTCTTTCAGTTTTCACCTTTCACCTTTCATCTCCCTGTTTCTCCCCAAAATCCACCCCGCAACAGCCCCAGCTATCCCCATCAATATCGCATTACAAAGTGCTTCAACAAATATCGATTCAATGGTGTTCATATTCAGCTGTCCCAAAATCATGAAACCGGTACCGAGCGTATATAAAAAGAAAGCTATCGCCCCATATACAGCACCCCGGGAAGCGGATGTTATCCCTGCCGCATTTAAGCTCCAGGCTAACAATATTCCCCAAATCAAATTCCCGACACCGATGGCCCAGATCTCCATCGGGTCTTTAATAAGTCCCGGATAAGAGGGCATTGCCGACATAAAGTAATCGGCCATGACAATTCCATAAATGCCATACCCAACCAGGAAAATAACAATACCTGCTACGATCCCGCTAATTAATGTTCTTGTGTTCATGTTTTGTGATTTAGTGTAGTTATAGAAAATTAATCTATACTTCGATAATTCCAACAGTTTTTGAGGAGTATTGCATTCTAATTGTCTGATAATCAAATAAAATGTGCCGTTCTGAGAATTAGCCGGCAGCTGTAGATTTCTTGCTTTTAAAATCTCTTTCGATAATAGTTCCTATATTTGCCTATGATTTGGAAATTAGTAAAAGATGGATTACCAGAGCAAGCAAAAGATGTTCTTTTGTTTGATGGAGGACAAATATACTTCGGTTATTACAGCGAAAAGTATCACAAATTTGTGGTAGCTAATGATAAAGTGTCGCTCGACGACTTCACTCATTGGA
>NZ_JBASJU010000087.1:0-12192 GCF_049655485.1 Daejeonella sp. | reverse complement strand
ACGCCTCAGCTAGTTCGGGATCAGTGCTTCAAAAAGTGATGGAATTGGTCAGTAAATGGCAGACGATCCCCAATATTTCATTCGTGAATTCTTTTCATGATAATGAATTAATGATCCGGGTGTTCGCTGAAAATGCGGAGAAATATGATCCTGCGAGTTACGATCATATTCTCTTCAGTTTTCATGGATTGCCACAGAGGCAGCTAATGAAGTCGGATGATACTGGAAGGCATTGCCTTAAAGTAAAGGATTGCTGTTCCACCCTGACCAATGATAATAAGTTTTGTTACTCGGCCCAATGTCACGATACAGCCCGCCTTATCGCAGCAAAGATGTCCTTGCCAGCCGATAAATACACCGTATGTTTTCAATCCCGCCTCGGTAAGGATCCATGGGTTCAGCCGTATACCAGTGTAGTAATCGAGGAACTTGCAAAAAAAGGCGTTAAACGCTTATTGGTATTCTGCCCTGCTTTCGTTGCTGATTGCCTGGAAACGGTTTACGAAGTGACTGTTGAATATGGCGATGAGTTCAAAAAATTGGGTGGAGAGCACGTGCAGTTAGTAGAGAGCTTGAATGATCATCCCCTTTGGATCGATGCACTCGAAGGCTTAGTTAAGAATTGATCAGGCCAGTTTTTTCAATGTAATCGAGTATTACCCGGGTTGCACCAGCTTTGTCGATAATATATTCTTTGGCGATTTTCCCCAGCTTGATTTTTACCTCTTGATCTTGAAGATAGGCCATTCTCTGCTTTAATGATTCGGAATCCTTTATGGAAAAGGAGGCGCCTTCTTGTACCAGATCTAAAGCCTCCTGGAATTTCTCATAATTTGGACCAAAAATAACGGGTAGACTGAATGCCGAGGCTTCCTGGGTATTGTGTATCCCAACTCTGAAGCCGCCGCCGATATAAGCTATATCTCCATACTGATAAAGGCTCGAAAGGGTTCCGATATTATCAATGATAAGTACCTGCTGATCATTATTGCTTTTGTTAATTTCAGAGAATTTTACAGAATTGGGGAAGAGTTTTTCTATTTCGCGGATGTGCTTCGAGTCTACTTCATGCGGAGCAATGATGAACTTCCAGTGAGGGTAGTCATTAGTAAGTGAGACGATCAGCACTTCATCTTCCGGCCATGTACTCCCTGCGATAAACACTTCCTTGTCAGCGACAAATTCTTCAACAGCTTTAATACGCGGGACTTGAGCCATGTTTTTAACGACCCGGTCAAATCGCGTATCGCCCGTTACGCTCACGTTTGTTTGTCCCACCGTAGCAAGCAATGTTTTACTTACCTCATTCTGTACAAAGAAATGGGACACCATTTTAAGCATCTTTCTATGCAAAAACCCATACCACTTGAAAAATGGCTGGTCTTTTCTGAAGATCCCGGATACAATAAAAAGAGGGATATTATTCTCGTGAAGCTGCTCAAAATAATGGTACCAGTATTCGTATTTCGTGAATATGGCTAATGTAGGTCGGACTAACTTTATAAATTCCACGGCATTTTCCCGGGTGTCAAGGGGAAGATAGAACACGTGATCGGCACCTTTATAATCCTTCCTGATTTCATAGCCGGAAGGTGAGAAGAAAGTAACCACAATAGAAATACCCGGATATCTGGACTTTAGCTCCTCCAAAACGGGCCTTCCCTGTTCAAACTCTCCGAGTGAAGCGAAGTGGAACCATACCCGTTGATTGCTGGGATTTATCTGAGAGGCTATTTTTTGCAACAGGTTTTTCCGGCCTTCAATCCAGGCTGTAGCTTTTTTGTTTCTCAGGGAGGCGAGAAATATTAAAAAACGATAAAACTGGATACCTAAGTTGTACAGAAAAAGCATTTTGAGAATAATGTCTTCGCCGAAGATAAGGCAAATCTATTAGCAGGGCTTAAAAATTAATGAAGATAGCATTGCCTGGTGATTAATACATGTATAGTCGAGCGAACATTTACCCTAAAAAGAAATCAATTATTCATTATTACTCGTACCGTAATGACTCAACAGGGTCAAGTTTGGAAGCTTTAATAGCAGGATATAAGCCCGAAATTAATCCCACTCCAATACACAGTGTTAATCCTAAAAACGTCCAGGCCCATGGCATGATGAATGAACCGCCCATGATCATGGAAAGCAGATTGCCGATGAGAATGCCAAGGAATACTCCGGTAATTCCTCCCATAAGGCATATCACAATAGCTTCAATCAGAAACTGACGCCTTATAACTATAGGAGTGGCACCAATGGCCTTACGGATACCAATTTCGCGGGTACGCTCAGTTACTGAAACGATCATTATATTCATGAGCGCAATTGCCGCACCGATTAATGTAATGGTACCAATAACGATTCCGCCCCAGCGGACATATCTTAGATTGTCGATAAAGGTTTGTGCGATGGCATCGCTTTTAGTGATTTCAAAGTTATTTTCATCAGTTACTTTAAGATTCCTGACATTTCTGAAAAGTGAAGTAGCCTCTCCAATGGCCGCTTCCATCTGTGCAGGATCGTCTCCTGTTACAGAGATAGTATAGGATGGGTTGCTTATGGTCATAACTTGCTTTGCCCGCAACAATGGAATAACGCAAACTTTATCGCCACCAAAACCTACACTTGAACCCTTAGCTTGAAATACCCCGATGACGCGGAATTTATTGTTTCCGATGTGGATGGTCTTATTTACCGGGTCGGAATCAGGAAATAGCCGTGTCTTAATTTCATCTCCGATAAGGACCACACTTGTTCCGTAATCCAGTTCAGACTGCGAGAAGTTACGGCCAGAAGCGAGCTTATAGCCGGCTGATGCCATATAGTTTTCATCAGCCCCAAGTACAGATATGTTGGGATTAGTTTTCTCATTCCCATATTTTACCGTACCGCCAAAGGAAGCGAAAACGTTCACGGAAATCATAGCCGGGAAAGTGAAGCTGTTTTTGAACTCAGTTGCCTGACGATAGTCAATAGCTTTATAACGTTTCGGACGTTGCCCGCCACCCCCAATTCGTATTCCAATTCCTCTGTTTCTTATGGTGAAGGAATTTGCCCCCATACTGGAGAAAGTATTGGTTAAAGAACCTTCTATCGCTTCAATGGAGGTTAGGATGCCCACCAGGGCAGTTATTCCTATGGCAATGATAATTGCAGTCAAAAATGTTCGTAGCTTGTTTCCTTTTACGGACTGCATAGCCACTTTAACATTTTCAGTATAATTCATCGTTGCCATAGTATAAATATAAAAAAAAGTCCTGCTGTTTTGACAGCAGGACTCCCTGAAATGTTACAATTTATTTTTAGACCGAGAATGAGGTACCGCATCCGCATGTACTGCTCGCATTGGGATTGCTGAATGTAAACCCGCGTGCATTAAGCCCGTCCTGGAAATCGACCTGCATCCCGGCAAGGTATAAGCCGTGTGCCTTGTGCATGAAAACTTTGATTCCATCAATAGAATATTCCTGATCACCATCTTTAGTCTGGTCGAATCCGAGAATATAATTCATACCGGCACAACCTCCGCCCTCAACACCTAAGCGAAGACCATAGTCATCTCCAAGTTCCTGTTGTTGAATCAACTTCCTAATTTCTTTTTTCGCTCCGTCGGTCAGTGTTACAGGAGCCACAGCGGCTGCAATTTCAGTACTCATATTTCTTTTAGAATGATATGACAAATATACGTGAAATTGCTCACTTTTGTGCTGACCGCAGGCTTTTTGACCATCTGTTAACAAATACATCATACATGAATCCAATTACTTATCTTCTGGACATCGTTAAGTTTGCGCTCGCGGGACTCATCGTTTTTTTTGCTGCGTGGTTTTTTGTCAAGGCATATCTTGATCAGCGGTTCAATTTTCGAATGATTGAATTAAAGAAAGAAAGCCTTAAACAAACACTTCCGCTCAGGTTGCAGGCCTACGAACGCACCATACTCTTTTTGGAGCGCATCAGCCCGCCGAACATGTTATTAAGACTCCATGTACCCGAAATGAGTGCGAAGGAAATGCAAAAGATTATTATCGCGGATATCCGCGCAGAATATCAGCACAATATTTCTCAGCAATTATATGTTAGTGCCACTACCTGGATGGTAGTAAAGAAAATTAAAGATGATACGGTGAGTATTGTCAATAGCGCAGGCGGGGCATTACCTGAAAATGCTTCCGCAGCGGATCTGAGCAGATCGATTTTAGTTCATCTCGCCGGACTTGAGTCCGAAAATCCTTATGATGTAGCACTGAACATTGTTAAAAAAGACGTTCAGGCATTATTCTAATTATATGCAGGAGAAAAAGATAGTTACCAGTTCCGGCATCGAGATCAGGGAGGTCTATTCCGAACCGAAAAGTCTGGAACAGCCGGGTGAATTCCCGTATACCCGTGGAATTCAGAAAGATATGTACCGCGGCAGGATGTGGACGATGCGTCAGTATGCGGGTTTTTCTACAGCGGAAGAATCTAATAAGAGATATCATTACCTTCTTTCTCAGGGGACAACGGGCTTGTCGGTAGCATTTGATCTTCCTACTCAGATCGGGTATGATTCAGACCATGTAATGTCTGAAGGTGAAGTTGGGAAGGTTGGGGTAGCTATCGATTCCCTTAAGGATATGGAAATGCTTTTCGATGGGATCGACCTTCAGAAGGTAACCACATCCATGACGATAAATGCTACTGCGCCTATACTTCTGGCCATGTACGTCAGCCTGGCTAAAAAGCAGGGTGCGGATCTGAATTTGATTTCAGGAACTATACAGAACGATATCCTAAAAGAATATGCTGCACGGGGTACATACATTTATCCCCCAAAGGCATCCATGCGTCTAATTACTGATGTCTTTGAATATTGTAGTAAGGAAATCCCGAAATGGAATACTATATCTATTTCCGGATATCACATACGTGAAGCAGGTTCAACAGCTGTTCAGGAACTTGCGTTCACCCTGGCAAACGGCAAAGCCTATTTGCAGGCTGCCATGAGCAAAGGGCTGGATATCAACATATTTGCCAAACGACTATCCTTCTTCTTTAATTGCCACAATAACTTCTTTGAAGAAATTGCGAAGTTTAGGGCTGCCAGAAGGATGTGGGCAGAGATCACTAAAACGCTTGGTGCCACAGATCCGGGTGCTCAAAAACTAAGGTTCCATACCCAAACAGGAGGTTCAACACTTACGGCTCAGCAACCACTGAATAATATAATAAGAGTCACCAACCAGGCAATGGCGGCAGTTTTAGGCGGAACGCAGTCGCTTCATACCAATGGTTACGATGAAGCGCTTTCCCTTCCAACCGAAGCGGCGGCTAAAGTAGCGCTGAGAACTCAACAGATCATAGCTTTTGAAAGCGGTGTTGCTGACACAGTGGATCCGCTTGCAGGATCTTACTTTGTAGAGTCACTTACAGATGAAGTCGAAAAGGAAGCCTGGAAATATATCCAGATTATAGATGCGAAGGGCGGCTCGGTAAATGCTATTGAGGAGGGTTATATTCAAAACGAGATAGCCAATTCAGCATATCTGTATCAAAAAGATATTGAAAACGCAGAAAGAACGTTAGTAGGTGTAAATAAATACGTCGATAGCGAAGGCCTTAGCATGGAAGTTTTCCGTGTGGATGATTCAATAAGGGAATTACAGACGGAAAAACTTAACAAACTGAAGTTAGAGCGCAATAGTGGACAAGTTAAATCTGCTTTGACCGCCCTTGCAATATCTGCCAAAAATGGAAGCAACACGATGCCTTTCATTCTTGCCGCTGTAGAAGCTTACGCAACCCTGGGTGAAATTGCAGATGTGCTAAGACATGAGTTTGGTGAATATTAATAATATGATGAATTATGGCTTGTTAATATGAGAATTTCATTCATTTGGAGCTGTGTAGTTCTTTTTGCCGTAACTTCTTGCTCACCTAAACTACAGCTAGCTAGTACCGAGAAGGCAGTTTATAGTATCTCTTCCGATCTGCCAAAGGATCAGAAAATTGTCGATTATTATCTGCCTTACAAATTGCGCCTCGATTCCATGATGAACGAAGTTGTGGCGGTTTCCGCTGTAGAGATCGGCAAAGGAAGACCCGAAGGCCTTTTAAATAATTTCATGGCAGATGCTATGGCTGACGCTGGTAAGTCGAATAATATCCCTTTTGATATGGCCTACACCAATTATGGTGGATTGCGTGTTCCTCTTCCAAAAGGAAATATAGCCTTATTTAACGTTTTTGAGTTAATGCCCTTTGAGAATATGATAACGACGGTTCAGTTTAATGGAACCGACATGAAACAATTTTTCGATTATATGGCATCCATGGGAGGAGATCCAATTTCGGGAGCGACTTACAAAATACGTGATAAAAAGGCCCTTGATATTAAAATTAATGGTCAGAAGCTTGATCCTGATAAAACGTACACTGTTCTCACCTCTGATTACATGGCCAATGGCGGCGACGGTGGCGAAATATTTTTGAAAGCCACAGGTAGAAAAGAATACAATATTAAACTGCGGGATGCCTTACTCATGTATATGAGGAAACAAAGCCATGCAGGAACAACACTTAATCCCAAAATTGATGGCAGGATCATCTTTGAATAGACGAGATTTTATCAGGGGTACAGCCGCTGGTGCGGCTCTATTAGCCATGGGTATTAGCCCTGAAAGCGTATACGCGAAGGATGACCTTGTCAAATTGGTGTTTCTCCATACGAACGACGTGCACAGCCGCATTGATCCCTTTCCTATGGATGGATCGAAGAACCAGGGAAGGGGAGGCGTTGCAGCCCGGTCTGCGCTGGTAAATAAAATTCGTCAGGAGGAGGAAAATGTTCTTCTGCTTGATGCGGGTGATATATTCCAGGGGACACCCTATTTTAATTTCTATGGCGGTGAACTTGAGATCAAAATGATGAGCATGATGGGCTATGATGCCGGCATTATGGGTAATCACGATTTCGATAACGGAATTGAGGGGTTTTACAAGCAATTACCGCACGCGAATTTCCCAATCCTGAATTCCAATTACGATTTCTCTGATACGCTATTAAGCGGGAAGACGCAACCTTTTAAAATATTCAGGAAAGATGGCCTCAAAGTGGGAGTTTTTGGCCTGGGTATAGAGTTGTCCGGACTAGTTAATAAACAGCAGTACAGTAACACGATTTATCTTGATCCTATTGCAAAAGCACTCGAAATGGAGAAGCTCCTGAAGCTTGGCCATAAATGCGATCTGGTGGTTTGTCTTTCTCATCTGGGGTATAAGTATGCAGGCCCCAAAGTTTCGGATGTCGTGCTAGCAAAAAGCACCAATCACATCGACTTGATCATTGGCGGCCATACCCATACATTTATGGATAAACCCGACTCAATTAGGAACTTATCAGGCACTGAAACCCTCATAAATCAGGTCGGTTTTGCCGGCATAAATCTGGGCAGAATTGATTTTATTTTCGACCGAAAAAATGGTCGGAAATTAAGTTACAGCTCTGATTTACAGGATATTCGAACTAATTTCAAAATTTAGTTTTTTAAACGGATTTTTTTCTGAATATTCGATGTTCCAAAGAGTTATTAACATTTCTCACGGCATCAGTTGTAAATCAGATTATTAGTAAAATTAAATGGAAAAAACTTGTACAGAGGTATGGAATAACTGCCTTCAGATCATTAAGGATAATATCCCGGCTCAGAGTTTTAAGACCTGGTTTGAGCCGATAAAAGCCTTACGTCTAGAGGGTAACGTGTTGACCATACAGGTGCCAAGTTTGTTCTTTTACGAATGGCTGGAGGAGCACTATGTAGGGCTGCTCCGAAAGACCGTAAAAAAGCAGTTAGGGGAGGAAGGAAGACTGGAGTATAACATCGTTGTGGAAAAGTCTTCGACCAGTATACCATATACAACCAATATGCCGTCAAATGGCAACGGAGCGGAGGGTAAAAACCAGTCGATGCCGATGCCCATTTCTTTGAATAAAGACATCAAAAATCCTTTCGTTATTCCGGGATTAAAGAAGCTTCAGGTCGATCCTCAGCTAAACCAGAATTATACGTTTGAGAATTTCATTGAAGGAGATTGTAACCGGCTCGCCCGTTCAGCTGGATATGCCGTTGCAGGCAAGCCAGGCGGCACGTCGTTTAACCCCCTGATGATATATGGCGGTGTAGGTCTTGGGAAAACTCATCTTGCCCAGGCAATAGGTAATGAGATCAAACGCACACTAACAGACAAACTGGTATTATATGTTTCATGTGAGAAATTCACCCAGCAGTTTGTGGATGCACTTAAAAACAATAATATTAACGATTTTGTGAATTTCTATCAGGCAATGGATGTCCTGATTATGGATGATGTCCACAACTTTGCCGGTAAAGAAAAAACTCAGGATATATTCTTCCACATCTTCAATCACTTGCATCAATCAGGAAAGCAACTAATTATTACGTCCGACAAAGCTCCTAAAGATCTTTCAGGACTGGAAGAACGGCTGCTTTCTCGTTTCAAATGGGGACTTTCCGCTGATCTTCAGATCCCTGATCTGGAAACCAGAATGGCAATCCTTAAGAAGAAGATGTACTCAGACGGCATTGAACTGCCAGGCGAAGTCATAGAGTACGTAGCTCACAACATTGATAATAATGTTAGAGAGCTCGAAGGTGCTATGGTGTCGCTTTTAGCACAGTCTACACTGAACAAAAAGGAGATTGATCTGGCCCTAGCCAAATCGATGCTGAAGAATTTTATTAAGAACTCCAGCAAAGAGATCTCTATGGAATATATTCAAAAACTGGTTTGTGAGTATTTTGAAGTGCCAATCGAGATGGTGAAATCAAAAACACGGAAACGCGAAATCGTTCAGGCGCGCCAGATTTCCATGTATCTTGCTAAGCTGCACACAAAAACTTCACTTAAGTCGATTGGGGCATTTTTTGGAGGCCGCGATCACTCGACAGTGATCTATGCGTGTCAGACAGTTGACGATCTTATTGATACCGACAAGAAGTTCAAAGGTTACGTTGCCGATATACAGAAGAAACTCAAGATGAGCTAGTCATTAGTTCTAACGTTTACAATCCCGCAGTTTTTCTGACGGGATTTTTTTATTTTCAGGTACGAGAGGAACTATTTTTGTCAATCGTCCACTGTCAATTGTCCACTGTTAAGACCTTCCTTGCTTTTCTTCACTTAAATTCTTTAATTGCTTATAGTTTCAACCTTAAGCAATATGCCAGTGAAAGCCATCCTATCTGGATTTTTTGTTTTATTAATACTAACAGGTCTGATATTTAATTCCAGCTCTGATTCTGGAGATAATGATTACTCTACATGGGCTAGTTATGGCGGAACCAAAGATGCTAACCGATATTCTTCCATTGATCAGATCAATTTAGAAAATGTTGGACAGTTAAAGGAGGCCTGGGTTTTTAATACTGGTGATAAAGATACAGCTAACCGGAGTGAGATGCAGTGCAATCCCATTGTGATCGATGGGACATTATATGTGACAAGTTCAAAGTTGAAACTGTTTGCCCTGGATCCTTCTACAGGAAAACAAAAGTGGGTATTTGATCCCAATACCAATGCTGATGAGAAAATTGGATTTGGAATAAACCGTGGCCTGATGTATTGGGAAGATAAAGCAGGAACTGACAGACGAATATTTTATGGCGTCGCGTCGAAACTTTATGCAGTAAGTGCAGAAAACGGGAATCCAGTTGATGGGTTTGGTATTAATGGATCGATTGAATTGAAAGAAGGGCTTGATATTCCCGATTCACAGGATGGCTCCCTGATCCTAAAAACCCCAGGGGTGGTTTTCAAGGATTTGCTCATTGTAGGAATGAGTCTATCTGAAGATGCAGATGCTTTGCCCGGGCATGTCAGGGCATTTGACGTGAGAACAGGAAAACGTAAATGGATATTTCACACCATTCCTCAACCCGGCGAGTTTGGATATGAGAGCTGGGAGGATAAGGATGCCTGGAAAAACATTGGAGGGGCAAATAATTGGACGGGTATGTCACTTGATGAAGAACGTGGAGTTGTTTACATACCCACTGGTACAGCATCTCCCGATTTTTACGGTGGTACCCGCAAAGGCTCCAATCTTTTCGCCAATAGTATCATTGCACTTGACGCTGCAAGCGGAAAGTATATCTGGCATTACCAGGTGGTTCATCATGATCTTTGGGACCGTGATCTTCCCGCTGCCCCCAACCTGATTACTGTCAATCACAAGGGCCGGAAAATAGATGCACTGGCACAAATTACGAAACAAGGGTATGTTTACTTACTTGACCGGACTAATGGTAAGCCTGTTTTTCCCATACCTGAAGTTCCTGTACCTCAGGAAGCCTTACCGGGCGAAAAGCCATGGCCAACACAGCCAATACCAACACTTCCTGAGTCTTTTTCAAGGCAGATATTTGGGCCTGGAGATGTCAGCGATCTTAGTCCTGAAACTCATAAGGAATTAATGGAAAGATATATTCAGATCAAAAATAGGAAGCAGTTTAACCCTCCAAGTAAGGAGGGTAACTGGATTTTTCCTGATTTTGGTGGTGGTGGTGAATGGGGAGGTGCTGCGGTTGATATGGAAACAAAGATCCTTTATGTCAATAGTAATGAAGTCCCTTCAACCCAGGTAATGCTGGATGCTCCTCAAACTGAAGGAACAGGTATTACTCCAGGGCGTGCAGTTTATAATAAATATTGCATTAGCTGCCACGGTGCTGAGTTGAAGGGTAGTGGTATTGAGTATCCTTCATTAGAGAATTTAAATAAGAAGTATAATGTGCAGCAGATTAGTCAGATAATTCAGCAGGGCCGAAACAGAATGCCTTCTTTTAAGCATGTCCCTGAATCGGAGAGAAAAAAATTGGCTGCCTACTTAAGCGGGACGGAAGATGTTTCCAAACAACAAAATACTGTTGCAGCGACTAAGCTAAGCAAGAAGAGTCAAATTCCCTATATCATGAAAGGATACGACCGGTTTGTGGACAAGGATGGCTATCCCGGCATCAAACCACCTTGGGGGACTTTGAATGCCGTGGATTTGAACAGCGGAAAACTGTTGTGGAAAGTGCCACTGGGTGAATATGCAGAATTGATCAAAAGAGGTTTGGGAATTACAGGTTCACGTAATTATGGCGGACCAGTAGTTACAAGAGGAGGCCTGGTATTTATAGCAGCAACTCCGGATGAAAAGATCAGGGCATTTGATAAGAATTCTGGAAGAATGGTTTGGGAATACAAACTACCTGCAGCAGGCTTTGCAAGTCCGGCAACTTATATGATCGATGGAAAGCAATTTCTGGTTATCGCTTGTGGCGGAGGTAAACTTGGGGCAAAATCAGGGGACAGTTATGTCGCGTTTGCTTTACCTGATTAGGAGATTAAGCCGAGTTTGATGAGGGCATAGAAAATTCCGCTCGTATGCAAGGCCTGTCCGAATGAATTGCTTAAAACAAGTTCCTTTAATTTCTCAAGGCTAACCAATTCAACGATTATTTCTTCTCCGCGGTCCAGTTTCTGATCTGATGTTTTAATTCCTCCAGTTGCGAGAAAGCAATGCGTCTTATTATTTGCTGTTGATGGGTTAGCATATAAATCCGCAAGGAATTCAAAAGAAGTAAATTCATAACCCGTTTCCTCCAGCAGCTCTCTTCGAGCGGCTTGTTCAGGAATTTCGTTTTCTTCGATTACTCCGCCCGGAAGCTCCAGAATCTCTTCTCCTGCGGCGTGCCTGTATTGTCTGACAAGGATTACCTGATTGTCTTCAGTAAGAGCAATGACGTTTACCCAGTTAGGATACTCCAGAACATAATAGTCCGGGATCATCGTTCCATCTGGCATTCTGCAGGTGTCTACCCTAAGAGTAGCCCATTGAGCCCGAACGAGATATTTAGAAGATATTTTTTTCCAGTTGAGGTTACTCATGATTTAAAAATGGAGAATTGAGAATGGAGAATTGAGAATTGAAATGCGAGAATGGAAATGCAATCGGTTACCCTTTGCGTTATGCCCATTCTCCATTCTCCACTCTCCACTCTCCATTTTCCACTTAATAATTACCAGGATCCACTTGCTCCCCCGCCACCAAAGCTTCCACCTCCAAATCCACCGAAGCCTCCGCCACCACCGCCGCCGAATCCACCACCACCTCCGGAGAAGCCTCCGAATCCACCACCGCTGCCT
>NZ_JBASJU010000086.1:0-23614 GCF_049655485.1 Daejeonella sp. | reverse complement strand
TCGCCGTAACCGATGAGGATGGCTTTGAGATACCGGTCCTTGCAAGCCAGGTAACCCGGGTACATGGGCAGGATTCCAACATAGAGACTCCCTCGGAAAGGAAACAGGAACAAGACATTGAATTTGTTTCAACTGGAATTTTCCTGGCAGTTGCATCTGATAAAAAAGCCGGTTCTGTAGTCCATTTGAACCTCGTAAACACAAGCTCTTTTGAGCTTCTCACTACATTAACGACGGAAAAAACCAGCAAAATCAAAGGGGAGTTTAGCGGCATAATAAAACCGAAATCATCTTCCCAATTATTTTCCGCATCACTGAATGAGCTGGATCAATGGCCTACATTCCACTTCCAGATTTTACGTTTTGCGAATGAAATCAGAGATATAAAGAAACCCATAGAATTCACAGAGAAATTCCGGGCGAAAGATTTTGCAGGTGCTAAAAAAACATCGGAATATATCGACCAACCGGCATGGCTAATCCAATTAGATACTGAAACCCCTATCATTGATCCCCAAAAACTAAAAGAAAGTTTTTTCCGGCCGGCTGCTGAAAAACTGCAGGTCGAACAGCCGGGTAAGGAGATTGATCTTCACATAGAAAAACTACGTGATGACTATCAATTCCTCAATACCAATGAAATTCTTAATATCCAGCTGGCTCAATTCACTAAGAGCCTTGATGCAGCTATCGTTCATAAACTTCCCAGCATTATTTTCATCCATGGCAGCGGGAATGGGACATTGAGAAATGAAATCTATAAAGTGATTAGCAAACACGCTCAGGTTAAGACGTTTATGGATGCGCATAAAGAGAAATTTGGATATGGGGCGACGGAAGTGTTTTTTAAATAGGAACCAGAGGCCAGGAACCAAGAGCCAGGAACCAAGAGCCAAGATTACAGAACAGAACAAGAAATAAAGAACAAGGAATAAAGAACAAGGATATCCACGCCGGACATTGACAACTACCCCTCAATTACCGCTTATTCACCGCTCGTAGTCCGCTTGTTGACCGCTCATTCACCGCTTATTGACCGCTTGAACACCGCTTGAACACCGCTTGATGTACGCTCAAACACCGGGCTGGCTATTGTTCAGCCGTTGTTCAGCCGTTGTTCAGCCGTTGTTCAGGGCCGGTCGAGCACCGATACTACACCGCTTTAACACTACTCCTGACCCATCTTTCAGGAAGGTATACTCCACCAAAACTAAGCAACAAAAATTACTACCTTTGCATTTTTACAAACCCCTTTGAGACGGTTCAGAATACATTTCCCAAAACATGATGCTTAATCCAGAAATAGAGAAACGAAAAACATTTGCGATTATCAGTCACCCCGATGCCGGGAAAACCACTTTAACAGAGAAATTTCTTCTGTTCGGAGGGGCAATTAATACTGCAGGTACAGTTAAGCGTAACAAAGCCAATCAAAGCAGCACTTCCGATTTCATGGAAATAGAAAAGCAAAGGGGAATATCGGTGGCGACATCTGTAATGGGTTTTGAATACAATGGGAAACGGATTAATATCCTGGATACCCCCGGTCACAAGGATTTTGCTGAAGATACCTACAGGACCCTTTCAGCAGTTGACAGTGTGATTTTGGTGGTAGACAGTGTTAAAGGGGTTGAAGAGCAAACGCAAAAGCTGATGGACGTTTGCCGGATGCGTAATACTCCGGTTATCATCTTCATCAATAAACTCGACCGGGAAGGTAAAGATACTTTTGACCTGCTTGATGAGCTGGAGAATAATCTGAACATCAGTGTATGTCCCCTATCCTGGCCTATAGGACAAGGGCATAACTTTAAAGGGGTTTATAATATTTTCGATAATTCCCTGAATCTATTCAGGCCGGATAAATCAAAAGTTACTGAAGCATTGATACAAGTAAAGGATCTTGATGATGAACTCCTTACAGAACACCTACAGCCGAAAGAATTGAAGACATTAAAAGATGATCTTGAATTGGTTGAGGGTATTTACGGCATATTAGACAAGGAGCTATATCTGGAAGGCTTGCTTGCTCCTGTATTCTTCGGAAGTGCGATCAATAATTTCGGCATCAGAGAATTACTGGATACTTTTGTCTCCATCGCGCCAAGCCCGAAAAGCAGGGAAGCAAATGAAAGAATGGTAATTGCAACGGAAAAAGCGTTTACAGGTTTTGTGTTCAAAATCCACGCGAACCTTGATCCGAACCATCGCGACAGAATCGCCTTTTTAAGGATTTGCTCCGGCAAATTTGAACGTAATAAATTCTACTTCCATACCCGTCAGGGAAAGAAGCTAAAATTCTCCAACCCAATGGATTTTATGGCCAACGAGAAAAGCCTCGTGGAAGAAGCCTGGCCAGGTGATGTTGTGGGACTATACGACAGCGGTAATTTTAAAATTGGCGATACACTGACGGAAGGCGAACAATTGCAATTCAAGGGTATCCCAAGCTTCTCTCCGGAAATCTTTAAAGAGGTAGAAAACCGTGATCCGCTGAAGTCAAAACAACTGGAAAAAGGTTTGCAGCAGCTAACAGAAGAAGGAGTTGCACAACTTTTTGTTCAGCAGCCTGGTAACAGAAAAATTATTGGAACGGTCGGTGAGCTTCAATACGAAGTTATCGCCTTCAGGCTGCAACATGAATATGGAGCTAAATGTGCGTTTAGGCCATTGACCTTCCGAAAATCAAGCTGGCTGACTTCAAAAGATAAAAAGAATATTAATGAGATTGTTCAGCGCAGACACCACCACATTGCCACCGATAAAGACGGCAACCCGGTGTTTTTAGCTGATAACGACTGGACTCTAAATCTTGCGAAACGAGATTTTCCTGATGTGGAGTTTCATAGTACGTCGGAATTTAAGAGGCAGCAGGCATAGGGAGTTATAAGTAAAAGTTGTAAGTTATAAGTTTCTAAACGCTGGGTTAAGCATCCACACTTATAACGTACAACTTATAACCTATGACTTAATTACAATTTTCCTTGAGCAGCCGACGACTTAGGTTTTACTACGGCCGCACTCACCTCATTAAAATACTGCTGAGATAAAGTCTTATCATGTCCGTAAATATCATCACGGAAGTGAACATTACCACTTTCATCTGCCCAGGCAGTGAAGTAGACAAGATAAACGGGAAGAACCTTCTGTAGTTTTACATGTTTCTCTTTACCACCAGCAATAGTACTTTGGATCTTATTCATATCCCAACCGAGTGGCTTCAAAAGATACTCAGCAAGCTGTAGTGGCTTCTCTAAGCGAACGCAACCGTGGCTAAAATTACGTTTGGTCTGGCTAAATAATTCATCATGCGGGGTATCGTGTAGATAAATATCATCTGTATTAGGAAAAATAAACTTTACGTCACCAAGGTCATTTTTCGGGCCCGGTTTTCTACGCAAAATATATTTCCAGTTATCTCTGGTTACAGAGTTCCAATCAATCCCAGCAGGGCTAACCTGGTTACCCTTATAATCAACCAATTCCATATTTAAGCGGTCCAGGGTACCCGGATCGGCAGCTATTTTCGGCCCGAGTTCGTCCTTCACGATACTTGCGGGCACATTCCAATAAGGTGCGAGCACCACATTCTCCATTTTATCGCTAAAAATCGGAGTACTGTTTAATGTTTTACCAACGATGACATTCATTGCCAATGCCTCTTTTCCCTTCTCGAATACACGCATGCGGTATTCAGGTATATTTACTATAAGGTAATCTTCCTCGAAACTCTTCGGTATCCATCTCCATCTTTCCATATTCAGGATGATCTGCTTAATTCGTTGCTCAACCGAAACATTTAAAATTTTAGCAGTTTCAGCTCCGAGCGTAGCATCTGGTTTTAGACCTTGTGCAGATTGAAATGTCTTCAACGCAGCGACTGTTTCAGCATTAAAAGTTGAATCGGTTGAACTGACTCCCAAACGTTTCTTCAATGCTACAACGCCAGGGGAACTTTGTCCTTCTTTTAATTTTGGATTTGCAGCCACTTGTGGCCATCCCCCTGCTGCCTGTATTTTCCTATAATTTGCTAGTGCTGTTTTAAGCCTTGCATAATCAGGGTGTAAAGGACTAAAATTAGCATAGGAGTACTTACTTTCTCTTTCGCCCAAGACGGTCATTAAAGCTTTATGAAGCTTGATTTTATTCCGTTTTACGTCCCATTCTATCTCTTCGTTCTCACGTGGAATCACAACTCCACGGTAGTAGTCAGACGCCCAGACAAAGTATGTCGACGAAAGTGCTACATCAATCTCTTTCTGGAGCTCAGTAAATTTGGCAGAATCGCTTTTCGCAGCTTCCAGGTTTGCGAACATCGCAGTGAAATCCTTGAATTGGTACTTCTTTGGATCAAGACCTTCTTCACCAGCTTTACTGATCATGGTCAGCATTTCCTGCGCCTGGGGAACAATTTCGTTATTTTTAAACCAACCTAATTGAAACTCACGTTCCCTGTAGAATTTTTTCGCCCAATCCGTATGCTCCTTCAGCATCGGGTCCTTATTCATGTAATTGATGTAATAGGTACTATCCAGAACAGGCTGCGGTTTATTAGCTACTTGTTTTTCCTTTTTCGATTTACTGCCACATGCAGTTGCAATACCTATAGTGCTGATACCTGCTAGCAATAGCACAGATTTTCTCAAAGTCTTAATGACTGTCTTAAAATGGAGATTTGAATCTCCCCGGTGTAGGTTATTATGCATGATTTGTTTCGTGCTTAAATCTGTGTGATCAGTTATTTCGTTCATTTTCAGTGATATAATAGGAATGTCGATTTAGGTCTAACTTCCATAACAGGGTAATGCAACAAATGTGCCGAATGAAAGGTTTGATTTAATTTGGGCAATCGAAAAAATAGTGCCAAGTGCCATCTTGACACCTCTAATCCTTTGGAACATCCTTTGTTACACCTTTGGCATCTAGATCATTAATCAAACATATTAAAATGCAAGAAAAAGGAACCATTTCGATCCACACGGAAAACATCTTTCCGATCATTAAGAAGTTTTTATACTCTGATAACGAGATCTTCCTGAGAGAGCTGGTGGCTAATGCAGTAGATGCAACGCAAAAAATTAAACGCTTGTCTTCACTGGGAGAATATAAGGGCGACCTTGGAGATCTTAAGGTATCGGTTTCGTTTGACGAGAAGAAAAAAACGATTACCATTTCCGACAATGGCCTTGGTATGACTGGCGAGGAAATAAAAAAATACATTAACCAGATCGCCTTTTCAGGAGCAACAGAATTCGTAGAAAAATTTAAGGATGCAAAGGATGCGAATGAAATCATTGGCAAGTTTGGTCTGGGGTTTTACTCCGCATTTATGGTGGCCGATCAGGTCGAAATTCAATCGCTTTCTTACAAAGACGAGTCCGAACCTGCACGCTGGATTTGCGATGGCAGTACTGAATTCGAAATTAGTGAAGGTAGCCGCACAGAACGTGGTACAGATATCATCCTTCATGTAAACAAAGAGTCGAAAGAATTCCTGGATAAAGGAAAACTTCAGGGCATATTAGATAAGTATTGTAAATTCCTCCCTATTCCGGTTCAATTCGGAACGAAGTCTACATCTGAACCTGATGGCGAGGATGCTGATGGAAAACCAAAGTATACTTCCGTTGAGGTCCCGAATATTATCAATAATACTTCGCCTATATGGACAAAATCTCCAGCAGAACTTAAAGATGAAGACTACCTGTCGTTTTACCAGGAGTTATATCCTTTCTCGGATGAGCCACTTTTCTGGATCCATTTGAATGTAGATTATCCATTCAATCTAACAGGTGTTCTGTATTTCCCTAAAGTCAAGAACGATTTTGAAATGCAGAAAAACAAGATCAAATTGTTCTCTCGTCAGGTGTTCATCACCGATGAGGTCAAAGATGTTGTTCCAGAATTTTTAATGCTGCTTCATGGTGTGATTGATTCACCGGATATTCCGTTGAATGTTTCAAGAAGTTTCCTTCAGGCGGATAGTTCTGTAAAGAAAATCAATACCTATATCACTAAAAAGGTTGCCGACAAGTTAGCTTCCTTATTTAAAGCAGATCGTAAGGCATTCGAAGAAAAGTGGGGAGATATCGGCCTGTTTGTTAAATACGGTATGATTAGCGAAGAGAAATTCTACGATAAAGGGAAAGACTTCGTTATTCTGGGGAATACAAACAAAGAATACGCTACCATCGAAGAATATAAAGAGAAGGTTAAAGAGAAACAGACCGACAAGGACGGGAATCTGGTTTTGCTTTATGCGACGGACGCCTCAAAACAGGATACGTTCATACAATCGGCAAATAAAAAAGGCTATGATGTATTACTGATGGACTCACCTATCGATACTCACTTCATCAGCCAGATGGAGCAAAAGTTGGAGAAGACATCGTTAAAACGAGTTGATGCAGCTTCCGCTGATAAGATCATTAGTAAGGATGAAGATATCGTAGCGGTCCTGAACGATGAGGAAAAAGAGAAAGTCAAAGCCATCTTCGAGAAAGCGGTTGTTAAGCCGAATATGAAAGTGGAGGTTGATAGTCTTAATCCGGATGAACTTCCTGTTATCGTTACTATGGATGAGTTTATGCGCAGAATGAAAGACATGTCGGCTTTAGGCGGTATGAACTTTTACGGCAATTTACCGGACAGCTACAATGTAACCATTAATGGAAACCATAAGCTTGTTGGTAAAATCCTTCAAACTACTGACGAGACTGAGCAGATCCAGCTTGCAAAACAAGCCTTTGATTTGGCTTTATTGTCGCAGGGAATGCTTACAGGCGCTGAGTTAACTGAGTTTGTTAATAGAAGTGTAAGCTTGATCTAGAATTAGAAGGCCTTTCTACCAAGGCATTAAAAGAAAGTCCTTTCCTAAACGGAAGGGGCTTTTTTTTTGCAGGACGAAAATTATTACTTATTTTAATATTACCTTTTTCGTCCTGTAAAAAGTTAAGCTATGAAGATTGTTAAACTCGTTCTCTACATCCTTTTCGGGCTAATGTTTATCATATACTTCCGGTAATGACCGGCATTGTTGCACATCATATAGTAGTAGACCAAAGCGGGAGCGTAATAGCCCTCGTCTTATTATTTATCAATGTTCTTGCGATAGCGGATAACTGGCCGAAGTATCAACATTTGCTTGAGGTTGAATAGGAATAGTCATATTGATCCTATGCTGTAATCAAACTGTCTACTGATTTTTGTTGTTAGCCGACAGGGGCCAATATACCCAAAGCATTTTTTATTATCTTGAACGGATGCCTGTAAAAAAGATTGAACTGGATGAGAAGGACGAAGCGTCTTTGAAAAATCGCTTATTTATAATTGTTTTTGGAAACAATACCAAACTGGGAAGACGCTTTGATATTATTCTCTTATGGCTGATATTAGCAAGTGTGTTAGCCGTGATGCTGGAAAGCATCCCAACAATTGGCCCCCGGAATTTAACTTTCTTTTTAGCAGTCGAGATCTTCTTCACTGCCATTTTTTCTCTCGAGTATTTGGTTCGGATTTGGGTTAGCCCACATCGCCGTAAATATATTTTTAGTTTCTGGGGGCTTGTAGATCTGTTATCTATCCTCCCAACTCTCCTTTATTTACTGTTCCCTGCATATCGGTATTTACTGATAATCAGATCATTACGTTTACTTCGGGTATTCAGAATTGCCAAGCTGGTCAAATTTGTCAATGAAGGCCAGGCTCTTGGTGAAGGACTTAGATCAAGTTTTTACAAGATCAGTACATTTCTATTTACGGTTATGATAACAGTCATTGTTATGGGAACCGTTATGTATGTCGTCGAAGGCCCTGAAAACGAATTTACCAGTATCCCACAAAGTATTTATTGGGCTATTATTACCATAACAACCGTTGGATACGGAGATATTGTCCCCCAGACGGTTGTGGGCAAACTTATATCCTCAGTAGTGATGATCATTGGTTATGCTATCATAGCGGTACCTACTGGTATTTTTACTGCCGCAATGGTTAAAGCAGCATCGCACCGGAAAGAATGTGAAATATGCAAATATGCAAATGATATGAATGCTAAATATTGCAGTGGCTGCGGGGTTGAGGTCAGATAAGAAATATGTAGGTCTACGCTGAAAAAGAACGTTTAAGCACATCCTTTTGGAGCTTCAAACACTAAATACTACCTTCGCAAACCATGGACTCAATCAATTCTCTCCTACACTCCTATCGCACATTTATCAACGACAATATAAGAGACCGCTTTTTCAAACACAGCGATTTGCTTGGGATACTTGAAAAATTAAAAGACGATCGACGATATGAAATAAAGGAGGCCGGAAAATCTTTCGAAGGCCGTTCTCTGAATTTAATAAAGTGCGGTTCGGGTTCCACAAAGGTATTTTTATGGAGCCAGATGCACGGAAATGAAGCCACGGCCACGATGGCTTTAATGGACCTATTTAATTTCTTTGATGATGAATCGCAAAAAGCTTTAACAGACCTTATACTTCAGACCTGTACTTTGTACATCCTTCCAATGGTCAACCCGGACGGTGCCGAAGTTTTCAATCGTCGTAATGCCCAGGAGATCGATATTAACAGGGATTTTCACAGCCAGCAATCACCGGAAGGAAGAATACTACGTACGTTAAGGGACAAAATACAGCCGCATTTCGGATTTAATTTGCATGATCAGACCACTATGTGGTCGGCGGGAAATATGGGAAACCCGGCTACAATTTCCCTTTTAGCACCAGCTTATGATGACGCGTTGAGTATAAATCCGGTAAGGGAAACGGCCATGCAGGTAATTGCTGAAATGAACGACACGCTCCAGGAAGTCCTTCCTGGTCATGTTGGCCGTTTCGATGATGAATATGAAATGAGGGCCTTCGGCGACAATTTCCAGGAGGCAGGAACGTCTACCATTCTGATTGAAGCAGGCGGTTATGCTGATGACCCGGAAAAACAGCATATCAGAAAACTTGTATTTATATCGATTATCCGCGGTCTCATTTCTATAGGAAAAAAGACTTTTGTTAACAAGACAAGGAACGATTACTTCGCTATTCCAGAAAACAGATTACACCATTTTCAAATCCTGCTAAGAAATTGTAAGCTAAAAGCTCAATATGAAAAACCGAGCAAGAACGGTCAAAACGAACAAGCAGTAGGATACAGCGTGGACATCGGGCTAACAGCTAAGGAAACTGTATCGGATGACTTGAAATCAATGAATTACTCTTATTGGGTTGGTGATGTTGGCGATTTATCGAACAGATTTGGTTATAAGGATATCGATTGCAGTTCATTCAAATTAGTACAAACCAAAAAATTAAAATTTGAAGACCCAGCAGACATTGTGCTTATGGACGGTGTAGAAGTCTTACTGGCGATAGAAAATGGAATAATAACAAACGGTAATATTTAATTGAATGTGCACATTCCTATTTTTATCCTAATTTTAAAACTCGGAATTCTCTAAAAGCGCTTAAAACACTTTTTAAATAAATTCCCCCAAAACGTATAACGTACAACATATAACTTTTAAACCCTATGGCTCTTAACTACGTCTGGATCGGATTTTTTGTCATCGCTTTTATAGTCGCCGTGGTTAAGTTAGTGGTGTTTGGCGACACGGCGATATTCATGAATGTGGTCAACGGAATGTTCGACAGCGCTAAGACCGGTGCGGAAATTTCAATTGGTTTGATTGGTATCATGACCTTTTGGTTAGGAATAATGAAGATTGGTGAGCGGGCAGGTATGATCTCGCTATTTGCAAAAGGATTAAGCCCGTTTTTTAGCCGATTGTTTCCAGATATCCCGAAAAGCCATCCGGCTAACGGCTCAATTATCATGAACTTTTCAGCAAATGCACTAGGGCTTGACAACGCAGCAACACCAGTTGGCCTAAAAGCCATGCAGGAACTCCAGGAATTAAATCCCGTCAAGGATACCGCGAGTAATGCGATGATCATGTTCCTGGTACTCAATACAGCAGGGATTACGCTCATACCTACTTCCGTAATTGCCCTTCGAATGGCAAATGGTGCCGCTAATCCAGCAGATATCTTTATCCCCTGCCTTATAGGAACTTTCATTTCATTCTTATCTGGGATGATCGTAGTGGCTATATACCAAAAAATAAATCTATTACAATTACCCATTCTTGCATTCTTCGGCTTCTTCGTGGGTTTAATGCTTACGCTTTATTTCTGGCTCGGCTCACTGCCACCAGATCAAATACAGGTTTATGCTGGTTTACTCGGTGGAATCATCATATTCTCGGTGATCACGCTGTTTATAGTCCACGGCGCGACGCAAAAAATTAATGTTTATGAGGCTTTTATTGATGGCGCCAAAGAAGGCTTCAATACATCCATCATGATTATTCCTTTTTTAATAGCCATACTTGTGGCGATCAGCGCATTCCGGACTACGGGCGGTATGGATTATGTTGTTAATGCTATAGGGTCCTTTGTGGCTCTTTTCGGCGCTGATACCAATTTCGTACCTGCCCTGCCTGTTGGTTTAATGAAAACCTTAAGTGGCGGCGGTGCCCGGGGCTTAATGGTCGATGTGATGAAAACATATGGTGCTGACTCCTTCCAGGGAAGACTAGCTTGTATTATTCAGGGTTCAACCGAGACAACTTTTTACATTCTGGCTGTTTATTTCGGATCTGTGGGAATTAAAAAACCAAGATATGCATTGGTTTGTGGGCTTATAGCCGACTTGGTTGGAGTAATCGCGGCAATAATATTGGCCTATATGTTTTTTGGATCGACGATCGTGTAAGGAAAAATATTAAACCCTTCCTTTCTTTCTGTTCCTTAAACAACTTTTAACCAAAAAGGTAATAATTTCTTAACTGTTTATCAAACAAGGTGGAATTACCTTCGTTATTATTAGACCTAAATAATAATACGATGGAAATTCACGCCGAGACAATGAATCGCTTCTGCAATCAATATAAAATTGTAAAGCATTATATAGAAGACCTTCCGTCACAGGCTATTCAAACCCGATTTATACCTGACCGCTGGTCTATTCATGAAACGATTGCTTATATGTGCAGATACCAGTACATTTTCATGGACAGATTAAAGACCATAACAACCGAAATAAATCCCTTTTTCACCGTCTACAGCCCTGAAGATGATCCGGAATACCGGTTTACTGTTGCAAGGACAACGGGTGCCCTGCTTCATGAGATCTACCGTGTACGCGATGAGATGAAGGCTATGCTAATCAACCTGTTACCTGCCGAATACTCAAGAGTTGGAACGCATGCCGTACTGGGACGAATGAACATCTGCCAATGGGTTGAATTCTTTTTGCTCCATGAGTCGCATCAATTCTACAAAATATTTAAGCTTGCTGGTAATTTCTGGAGCAACAGCAGCGCACATCACGGCAACGTGATAAGTATGCCCATGCCCGGAAACCAAGCCGACGAAATGGCGGGCTAATAACCCTGTTCAATCATTTGGCTCCAGGCCTTGGTTCTTGTTTCTTGGTTCTTGGTTCCTTATTCTTATTTTAGCTTTTAAATGGAAGTAAATCATTGCATCGGTACATCTTGTACTACAGTTCAAATTGGTAAGGATAAATACAGAACGGAAGTGCGGGCAAGCGGGCATACCGTAATTGCAGATGAACCTGTAGCAGTTGGCGGTCAAGATCAGGGTATGAACCCAAACGAGTTCCTGCTTGCGAGTCTGGGCACTTGTACAGCCATGACCTTAAGGATGTATGCCGACCGGAAAAAGTGGGCTGTGGACGGGATAACTGTGGATCTCACTATGGATACTGTTAAAGGAACGGAACAGCAAACCACTTATATCAAAAGGCATATCAAAATCGACGGTGATATTGACGAGGAACAAAGACAGCGTATGCTCCAAATCGCAGATAGTTGTCCGCTGCACAAGACATTAACAAACCCCATAGTCGTCTCAAGCAACCTCATTCCGGGGGAATAAGCATAGAAACAGCGGAGGCCTTTTGATAAAAATTCAAAAGGCCTTTTTGTTATAGCTACAGTTTTTAGGACACTAATTAAAAAGCAAAAGGGCAACAGCTAGGGTTACCACCACATTAAAGGTTTGGGCAAGCAAAAACGCATAGAATGGCTTTTTACTTTGTTTGCTAAACAAATCAGCAAAATTAGTTTCAAGCCCTATACTAGTGAAGGCAAGCGCGAACCACAAACCCTGTAAGTTTTTAAGGCTGCTTTTTACTGAACTGACCGTTGCGGGATCGAGAATAAAGGAAAACAAAAGCGATGCTGCAATAAATCCCAGAACGAATTTTGGGAATCGGTCCCATATCACTCCAATAGTGGGCTTGGAATCCGGGTCTTTAGAATTCGGATGTTTGGTATAGGTCCAGAACACGGATATTGCAAAAGCAGCTAAACCTAAAAGCACATTTTGGGAAAATTTAACGATCGTACTAATCTTCAGCGCCTCTTCCCCGACTAATGATCCGGAAGCCACAACCGCGCCTGTAGTATCAATACTTCCTCCCAGCCATGCACCGGTTACTTCCTGCGATAAGCCCAGGTATTTGGCTATAAGCGGCATGAAGATCATCATAGGAATCGCTGTAATCAGGACCATCGAGATCACATAAGAAAGTTTTTTTGAATCACCCTTTATAGCTCCGGAAGTTGCAATCGCAGCTGAAACGCCGCAAATGGAGACTGCACTGGAGATCATCATCGTTAATTCATCATCTATCTTGAGCTTCTTGCATAACCAGTACGCGAAATACCAAACAGTGATTACAACGATGAGGGCCTGAATAAGCCCAAGGGACCCAGCCTTTAATATATCGGCGAAAATTATTCCGGTACCCAGCAGAACGAGGCCGATTTTCACAAACATTTCCGTGGATAAAGCCGACTTCAGCCACTCCGGAAGCTTGAAGAAATTGCTAATGATCAACCCGAGTCCAAGACTGAAGATCACTGCTTCCAGATTTATCGCTTTCACCTGGCTGTTGCCCGCAAGGATGAGTGCCGCAATCGTAATGAGATAAACTATCGGAAAACTAATGAGGTACCCTTTAAGGGGCCTTTTATTGAGTAATGCCCCAATAGCGGCAATAATAAACACAAATGTGAATTGTAGCGCGATAATACCGAGGTTCCGTGGTTCAAGCACAGTTTGGAAAAGTTCCGATGCATTGCTCCAATTAAACTCAGGTACGGGAAGGATCAAACCGCCCACAGCCAATGCGATAATCAGGGCTGCCAGAATAACAACAACCCAGTCCTCATGAATAAAAAATTTCTTTTCTTCTAACATATTATAATAAAGTATCGATTTGAAATATATCTTTAAGTGTTTGTTTCGCAGCATGATAGCCACACATTCCATGTACTCCTCCCCCCGGCGGCGTGGATGAGGAACAGATGTAAATCCCTTTTGCCGAAGTGCGATAAGGCGATAGACTTATCACTGGCCGTGTGAATAACTGGCCAATATCTATTATTCCTCCATTAATGTCTCCTCCAATGTAGTTTGAGTTATAGGCCTCGATTTCCTTAGTATTCATAGTATGCTTAGCCAGGATAAGGTCCTTAAACCCGGGCGCAAAACGTTCCACCTGGTCCTCTATGGCTTTAGTCATGTCAACCGTGGAACCATTCGGGACGTGGCAATATGCCCATGCAGTATGCTTTCCATCAGGCGCACGGCTTTTATCAAACAAGCTTTGCTGAGCAAGGAGCACAAATGGTCTTTCGACTATCTGGCCCTGTGAAGTAAGGAGTTCATTTCTGGCTATTTCTTCGAAAGTGTTACCGAGATGAACGGTACCTGCCTGACGGGCATCAGGTGAAGTGAAGGGAATCGGTCCATCTAGGGCCCAATCGATTTTAAATACACCCATTCCATACCGGTATCGTTTAAGCTGCCATCTATAAAGAGGAGAAAACCTTTCGCCGGCTATTTCAAGAATCTGTTTTGGTGTTAAATCAAACAATATCGCTTTGGCGGATGGAATGTCGTTCATTGTACGAACCGGCAAACATGTTTGTATCTTCCCACCTAAGGACAAAAAGTAAGATGCCAGGGCATCTGCGATTTTCACGGAACCTCCAAGCGGGGCCGGCCATCCCTGAATATGTCCGGTAGCCAGTAAAACCAGGCCAATAGCAGACGTAGCCAGATTAGTCAATGGCTGTATGGAATGGGCTGCCATACCAGCGAAAAGCCCTCTGCCCTGTTGTGTTTTGAAACGCCCCGCAAGTGAACTTGCTGATTGTAATGCATTTAAACCAAAGGCGGCCATATCGAGGGGATATTTTGGAAAACGTAACGGCCCAAGTACATCAGGTGCCATTCCTGGCCAGCTCCTGACCAGAGGAGATAAAAGCTCTGAATAAATTGTGTTATCAATGCCTAAACCGGAAGCAGTTTGCTCAACATTACCCTTGAGGATTGCAGCACTCCCATCATCAAATGGATGCGCAGCGGCAAAGGCAGGGTAAACATATTCCAGCCCGTGTTTATCTAAAGGAAGCTTTTTAAACAATGGCGATCCCGCTGCCAGGGGATGAATTGCGGAACAGACATCATGGACGAATCCCGGCAAGGTAAGCTCAGCCGACCTAAGCCCTCCGCCAATGGTTTCTTTCCCCTCGATAATTAATACCGAAAGCCCGGCGTGCTGCAATACAATAGCTGCCGACAAACCATTTGGACCTGAACCTACAACTACTGCATCATACTCTGTATTCACTTCATTTATTTTAATCCCTGAATATCATTAAATCCATTGAAATACACGAAAACAATGTGTTTAATTGTGATTTCTCATAATAAATATATGCATCATCCACATTCTTCGTTGAAATCCTTGTTAGCTGCTCCATTCATCCAAGGTTGAGAAAGAGCAGTTTGCACTAAAAATATTTGCATAATTATGCTGTCTTTCAATATATTTACTTACAAACCTGCAATTTAAATAGAAATTTATAACAACCAATTCTAAAACCTAAATGACAAACTATGAAGAGACTTCTACTTTCAATTCTTGTGCTTCTCTGCGCATTCAGCATTTATGCCCAAAATCCTCCTAAACGTGAACTTAGAGGGGTCTGGATAAGCACCCACATCAGCCTAGATTGGCCGAACAGAACACAAACACCAACCCAGCAACAAACTGCACTCAGGGGTATTCTAGATCACAACAAGGCAACAGGAATGAATGCCGCTTATTTCCAGGTCAGGAGCCAATCCGACGCGATGTATCCAAGCACTCTGGAGCCATGGTCATATTACCTGACTAATAACCAGGGGACTCCGCCTTCACCATTGTGGGATCCGCTTCAATATGCGCTGGACGAAACAAAAAAAAGAGGGATGGAATTCCACGCATGGATAAACCCTTACCGTGCGGTGGCAACTGCCACCAGCCAAAACAATACCGCACTTTACTCTTCCACCCATGTATCCCGATCTCATCCGGAGTGGATGTTGACTGTCGGAAATGTTAAAATCCTGAACCCTGGATTAGCAGAGGTCAGAGATCATGTCACAAACGTCATAGTAGATATTGTGAAAAGATATGATGTTGACGGTATACACTTCGATGATTATTTTTACCCTACTGGCGTTATAGCCGACGATGCGGCTTACAATGCCGACCCTCGCGGTTTCCCTGCTACGGCAGCCGGACGTGCAGACTGGAGACGAGACAATGTTAACCTGCTGATTAAGCGCGTTTCTGACAGTATCAATGTATTAAAACCATGGGTTAAGTTCGGGGTTTCACCTTCGGGAATCTATCGGAGCAGTACCGATCCGTCTATCGGTTCACCTACTTCTGCAGGCGCTTTACAGCATTACAGTTCCTTATTTGCCGACACGAAGAAGTGGATACAGTCGGGATGGGTTGATTATCTGACGCCACAGGTTTACTGGTTTATCGGCCAAACCGGATCAGACTATAAATTATTGGTTCCATGGTGGAATAACAATGCCTATGGACGTCATATTTATATTGGTATGGCTGATTACAAGGTCAATACTGCCGGCTGGACAAGCCGATCAGAAATCCCGAATCAGGTTCGTATAAATCGTGCCAACCCTAATGTATTCGGGCAAACACATTTCAGGCATGCGTTTCTTGTCGGGAATCTGTTAAACTATCGCGATTCGCTCAGGCAGCGCTTTTATAATAAGCCGGCTCTGCTCCCGGCAATGACATGGAAAGACGGTATTGCACCTCTTTCGCCTGATTCGCTTAAACTAACCAAAGGATCAGGATCGGTTCTTCTTGCATGGAAGAAACCTGCAGTCGCCATCAGCGAATTCGACAAAGTAAAACGGTTCGCCATTTACCGTTCGTCCAACCCGGTCATTGATAAGGAAAATGCAAATAACCTTATCGGGATAACGAACCAGGATGAAAACAATTTCACGGACAATACGGTAGCCGCGGATAGTATTTATTACTATGCCGTTACCTCTCTTGATCGGTTATATAATGAGAGCCGGGAATCAAACATCGTAAGTAATGATACCGTGAAGCCTGTGGTCCTCGTGCAAAACATTTCCCGCACTCTGGTGAACGGAACTGTTAGTATCACAGCGGCGGATATAGATAACGGATCATCTGATAACTGGGGAATCGCCTCGATGGAATTAAGCAGAACAAGCTTTGACTGCTCGAACATCGGTGCTAACACAGTCAAACTAACAGTGACTGATCTGGCTGGCAATATTGATTCTGCCACTGCAGTAGTAACTATTATCGGACGAATTCCTGCGCCTATGATAGCATTAAGCCGCAGTAATGATCCTAACACCGGCCTGCCTAACAACACCATCGCGCTGGGTTATGGCGCACAAACCATTCAATTATCTGCTTCTGACAATAGCTCGGCAAACGGCAACACCTATACCTGGTCGCCAGCAAGCGGTTTAAGCAGCACTACTGGATCAAGTGTAACTTTCACACCAACAGCAGCGGGCACTTACACATTTACCGTGGAAGCTAAGAGCGAATCAGGCTGCGTAGCGACACAAACAGTGACCATCAAGGTCATTGATGTTCGCTGTGGTGATAAAGTTCTGGTTTATAAAAACCCAGGAAAGGGCAATGCCCCATGTGTTCAGCTATGTATTGCACCACAAGCTGTTCCAGCCTTACTGGCAACGGGTGCCACCTTAGGGGAATGTCCGGAAGGATCAAGCGTAGTAAATAATATTGAAGAGTTTGTTGTTAACAGCAATGAAAACAATACACTTAAAGCTTATCCAAATCCGTTTAATACGCAGCTGAGTTTGACTTTCACCCTTGATAAACGATATCAAAAGGTAAGCCTGGAGATTTACAGCCTTGCCGGATATAAAATCCAGACTGTATACAGCGGTGAAGCAAAAGCTAATGAAACATACACCTTTGCAGTAGATGCAAGCGGCTTCCAGGGGCAATTCTTTAACGCCAGACTGGTAACTCCCGACAAGGTTTATAACTTTAGACTAGTAAAAGAATAAAACAGTATGTAATCGTAAAAGCCCTCCGTGTTCCGGGGGGCTTTTTTTTATGCTTTTTCCATTTCATGAACCTATTTTTTCGGTATGCTGGTCCCGTGTAAATTAATTCGGATTAGAAGTCGTGGTCGCAATTCAGATTCTAGAAGCTTTATAATAAGGAGTTTACACTTCTTACCCAATACTTCATACCTCTCATTTCAGACCTCTCATTTCAGACCACCGACCTCAGACTTCAGACCTCCGACACCAACGCCGCATCAACAACCTTCTTTTTGTAAAATAAAATCCCAATCATCATTATAATCCCTGAGGCAATGATTACAAAAGAAAGGACCCCCTCGTTGAACTTGTTGCTAACGAGTTGAGGAGGGATACTGTAGAATAAAATAATGGTTATCAGTCCTCTCGGCGCAATAAAAAGTTCCGGAAACACATTTGTTTGGGAAATGTAGCGAAGGAAAACGTATCTGATAGCCATGATCACCAAAATGATCAAACTACCAGTGAGTAGTACGGTACTATTAAAAATCAAAGAAAGATCCAAACTATAACCAAACAGAAGGAAAAAAAACGTGCGTATTAAAAATGCCAGTTCAGCGGTCATTATCTTAAGTTCATTATTAACACTCAAGAGCTTTTCAGGATGGAGGAACTTTTGAATCTTTCCCTTTAAGAAAGGTTCAACGTTATTAAGTACTAACCCGAAAACCAGGATAAAAAACAGTGAGGGTAAGTGCAGTTGTTTCGATAATGAGTATACAAGGATAATAATCGCTAAGATCAGAAAGACCTTAATATGTCCCTTAAGATACCTGAATAACAACATCAGCAACAGGGTACTTAGTATAGAAATAATAGTGATCAAGACTAGGTTCCATACAAAGGTGCCCACTGTAATTAACGATAGCAGGCTATCGGAAATAACATAATTGAACAGCATAATTCCCAATATATCGGAAAAGGTAGATTCATAAATAATGAATTCTTTCTTATCGATATCGAACTTATCGACACTTGGAATTGCTATCGAACTACTTATCACTCCCATCGCCACAGCATAAGGCAAAGCTTTGACAAAACGGATATCTAAGAAAATATGCAGTATATCTGCGATCGCGATTGTCGTAATCAATAAGACAGCGCCGGCTGCTATAAACGATTTGGTAATTAAAGTTTTCTTTTCTTTTGTTATTTTGAGATCCAGGGCCCCTTCAAGTACGATCATGATTAAACCTATGACTCCCAAAAGCTCCAGAATCGTTCTGGGAATGAATATCCTTTGTCCGTAATATTCGGAGACACTTTGAAGTAAGACCCCACAGCCTATTAAAAGAATTACCGATGGGACTTTTAACCTTTCGGAAATAATATTAAATAAGTAGGAAACGATAGTAATAATGCACAGGGCAATAAGGATATGGTACGAGTCATATATCATGCTTTCTGAATTGAATGTTAATCTGGAGCCTTTAGAGAATCCTTATGGCGATAAAAATACTAAAAACTCGCAAGCGGTTTGTCTTTATCAATATAAACTATGCATCAGAAATCACTGCTGATTTCTTTGTAAATTCAATTTTGCAGGCAATGAATCCAACGCATAATATTTATGACTTATTGAAGTTCCATCCACATTTACAATTCTAAAACCAGAACTATCTGAGCCCAACGGGCGCCCAACAGGGCCTGTGGTAATCATTTCGATGTTCCCCGCTCTGCCGCCGGCATTACGGTGATAATGGCCCGCAAATATCTGTCTCACTTTGTATCTCTCAAATAGTTCAAGGAACATCTTCCTCTTTTCTATATCGATATTGAAATATTGATTGGGTTCGTCAGCCGAATTAAGAAAGAACGGATGGTGCATGAACACCATAATGTTCTTACTTCCTGAGTTCTTCGCATCTTCGAGGGCGGTCCGTACCCAGGCCTCCTGTGCAGCCGCTTCTTCTGGTGCCTTAGCGGGATCTTTGATCAGTGAGGAGTTCAGGACAATACCGAAAATATTACCTGAACGAAACGTGTAACGGTCAGCACCGAATTGCTGACGATAAAAATCCAATGCTGCAGGCGTTGGGGTATTCTCCACATCGTGATTTCCTGAAACATTATAGATCTTAATGGAAGGATGAAGCGTCGCCGCGATGCGCTTGTATTCATTAATTTGGGCCATATCCCCTGGCTTATTCACCAGATCGCCGCACACGATAACGAATGCTGGCTTAAGGCGGTTAGTTTCAGCAATGGCTTTTTCAAAGTTCCTGGACTCCCTGCTGAATTCCTTATTTTCATTGAAAAATCCAAACTGGGTATCGGCCATCTGGAAAAACGTAAAACGGTCGGTATACCTGATGGAAGCACAGCCGGAAAAGATCACAAGCAAGGCCAGGAGTATCGTGATAAAGGCTGGAATAAATACTAGTTTCGGTCGGGGTTTGAACATAGTAAGCGTATTTTTCATTGTGAATTTAAGGAAATATTTAAGCTGGGGAGTGAATGCCCCCAAACATATTTAATTATTTTTGAATAAAATATTACCATGAAGTTAAGGTTCCGTCACATCCTGCCAATATTTCTCACGGCAGTAATTTTTTCTGCTTGTGTCTCACTGAATTCCCTTGAAAGTCGAACTGTTGCGGGACTATCGGACGAACAGAAAGATAAACCTTTAACTATCTGTGTGATAAGCCACCTAAATGCAAGTTATGGTTCCACCAGTTACCCGGCGGAAGTTAGCCAGGTAATACGTCATTTGCCCAACATCAAGCCCGATATTATTTTATGCGCCGGGGATATGGTTGCAGGCCAAAAAGCTTCGTTAACTGATCAGAACATCCACGATATGTGGGCTGGATTTAAATCGGTCGTATTGGATCCTATTAAAAAACTGGAAATCCCCTATGGATTTACTGTGGGCAATCATGATGCTTCTCCCTCTTTCTTAAGAGATCGGGAAATCTCAAAAAACTTCTGGAAAGAGAATGTAAAATCAACCAACCTAAGCTTTGTAGATTCAACCAACTATCCCTTTTACTATAGCTATATCAAAAACAATGTCTTTATGATAAGCTGGGATGCTGCCGGCGCAGAAATCAAACCAGAGGTTTACACCTGGATGGAAAAGCAGTTGAAAAGCAAGATCGCTAATAGAGCGCGTTTGCGTATCCTGATTGGTCATTTGCCATTATATGCATTGGTAGAAAGTAAGAATAAGCCTGGCGAAGTAAACTCTGATCCGGAAGCAGCATTGGACTTTTTTAAGAGCTTCAGGATTGATCTATACATTAGCGGCCACCAGCATGCCTACTACCCGGCAGAAAAGGATGGCGTACGTTTTTTGAATATGGGAACTATTGGAGATGGCCCCCGAAAGCTGATCGGAAATGAGGCTGCTCCCCAAAAGGCTTATACGATCATTGAGATCCCCGCTGCGAATGCGAAAGACTTCCGATATCGAACTTTTACACCGGGTAATCAATTAATAAGTACCCAAAGCCTGCCAGATTCGGTTGTGGGTTTTAATGGGGTCTCCAAAAAAGATATCCGATAATTATATAAACGCACATAAAACAGCATTTTTTGCAGCAAATGCCTAAACCTGCCTTAACCCTGTTTTAGTGCCGTCTTCATCCTGAGATCACCATGAGATAAGAATTGCTAATCTTGCTGGAGTCTGCTTTATTTCAGTGGAAAATCGCAGGAATGCAGTTTCTTGCGGTTCCTTCTCACCGATACCTAATGACAGAATTATCGCGAAAACGCTGTTGTAACAAAAGATTAGCATGAGCGTTATTATTCACCAACAGATAGCTAAATTTGCATTGAACAAAAACCAATTAATGAACGAAGTATATATAATATCCGCAGTGCGCACCCCTATAGGAAGTTTTGGTGGTAGCTTATCTTCTTTATCAGCTAGCCAGTTAGGTGCAATTGCCATTAAAGCTGCCGTAGAACGTGCAGGAATTGAGCCAGGTCAGGTTCAGGAAGTTATTATGGGAAATGTGTTGTCGGCAAATATCGGACAAGCACCAGCTACACAGGCGGCGAAATTCGCAGGCCTGCCAGACATCCCGGCAACGGCTATTAATAAAGTTTGTGCTTCAGGGACTAAAGCTCTGATGTTCGCAGCCCAAAGCATTGCCCTGGGAGAAAAAGATGTAATAGTAGCAGGCGGTATGGAAAGCATGAGTAATGTGCCATATTACCTGGATAAAGCAAGAAATGGTTATCGTCTTGGAGACGGCAAGATCATCGATGGCCTGGTTAAAGATGGCCTTTGGGATGTGTATAATGATTACCATATGGGTTCGGCAGCGGAACTATGTGCTACGGATTGTAAAATCAGCCGCGAAGACCAGGATGCCTATGCTATTGAATCCTATACGAGATCGCAGAAAGCTCAGGCTGAGGGAAAATTCAGCAATGAAATAGTGCCTGTAGAGATAAAAGATAAAAAGGGCGGAGTAACTTCAGTAGATACTGACGAAGAAGTACAGGCTGTGAAATTTGACAAAATCCCTTCGTTAAGACCGGTATTCCAAAAGGACGGTACCGTAACAGCGGCAAATGCATCTACTTTGAATGACGGCGCTGCAGCACTTGTATTAATGAGCAAAAAGAAAGCTGATGAACTGGGAATTAAACCGCTTGCGAGAATAGTTTCTTATGCAGATGCGCAGCAGGCACCGGAATGGTTTACAACCACACCATCAAAAGCAATCCCTGCTGCACTTGAAAATGCGGGTATAGCGGCTGACCAAGTGGACTATTATGAAATCAACGAAGCATTCTCAGTTGTTTCTATTGCGAATAACCGTATTTTAGAACTTGATTCTTCAAAAGTTAATGTAAACGGAGGGGCAGTTTCAATGGGGCATCCGCTTGGGGCATCAGGGGCTAGAATTATTGTAACCCTTGTAAATGTACTTCAGCAAAATGGCGGTAAGATCGGTGTAGCAGGGATATGCAACGGCGGCGGTGGCGCAAGTGCAATGGTGATAGAAAACCTTTCATAGAATTATGATCAGGGCAGCATACATATTGAGTTTTATACTATTTCTGGGCCTTAGTACTAAGGCCCAGCATACTGCTAATATTGCTAACAGGCAATTGATTGCATTTCAGGACAGCCTTCAGGACCTGGGTTTTAAAATGATCAACGACAGCATTGAGCCGCAGCGCTATAATGCAAGTTACAAATTCATTAAAACATTGGTAACTGCCCTGAAAACACCCTATTCTTTCAACTTTCCGTTCGATTCATTGAAGTCTATTTCAATACAGACTTCTTCGGACAAGCGTTTCAGGATCTTCAGCTGGCATGTTATGAACGCGGATGGCAGTTACAGGTATTATGGCTCGGTACAAATGAATAGCACCGATGGTAAACTTCAAATGTTTCCCCTCGTAGATTATACGGCAGGTTTTAAAAATCCTGCCGATAGTGTTACAAGCAACGATAAATGGTACGGCGCTCAATACTATAAGATTATATCTGTGTTGAATAATGTCAAAACTCCCTATTACATTCTATTGGGATGGAAAGGAAATAACGTCAGGTCCACCAAGAAAGTGATAGATGTGATACATTTCAAAGACAATAAAGCTTATTTCGGTATGCCGGTTTTTGACGGTGATAAAGATAAACCTACACAAAAGCGGGTGATTTTCGAATACGTCCGAAAAGCTTCCATGGTATTAAACTGGGACCCGAAAACCAGCACTATCATTTTTGACCACCTCGCCCCTCCTGACGACAGGTTGAAAGGAAATTTCGAGCTCTACGGCCCTGACTTCTCCTACGACGGCTATCGTCTGGCCAATGGCAGATGGAGGCTTGTTGAAGACTTGAAAGTGGCTAATCAGCCCACCGATCAGGATGATAATTTTAATGACCCGAAAAAACTTAAAGTTAATTGAGAGTTGAGAATGGAGAATTAACAAGTGCACCACATTCTCCACTCTCCATTCTCAACTCTCAATTCTCCATTCCTTTCTACGGTGCCACCGCCTGCATCAACAAACCACAAACATAAGCCCCATAAGTTCCTACAACATAACCGAATACCGCCAGCAACACCCCTACCGGAGCTAAAGATGGGTGAAAAGCACTTGCT
>NZ_JBASJU010000085.1:0-1550 GCF_049655485.1 Daejeonella sp. | reverse complement strand
TGATTACAGACCCGGCGAAATCCGGTTCGAACGTATTTCGAATGACAATCGGGATTTTTTTCATAAATGCCGGGATCATTGTCGGCGGATAAATCACCTTCGCACCAAAGAACGAAAGCTCCATTGCTTCGGTGTATGACAATTCCGGCAGCGAGAAAGCCTTCTTCACCATGCGCGGGTCAGCTGTCATCATTCCGTTTACATCTGTCCATATTTCAATTTCACTGGCATTGAGTGCCGATCCGAAAATTGCGGCGGTATAGTCGCTGCCCCCTCTCCCAAGCGTAGTGATCCGTCCCTCATCATTACTGGCAATGAAGCCGGTAACAAACAGCATTTTGTTTCTATTCTTCTCGTAAAATTCGCGGATAAGCTGCTCCGTGATCTCGATATTTACCTTAGCTTGTCCGAAACTACTGTCGGTTTTAATCAATTCAGCTGCATTGACAAACAAGGTATTATCTTTCTCCTGTCCAGCGATTTTACTGATCATGAAGGTCGAGCAACGTTCACCATAGCTTAAAACCAGGTCGCGGGTTCTCGGTGTAAGTTCGCGCAACATGGACACTCCCTGGAGCAGGTCCTCAATCTCATTAAACAAAATCCGCAGCTGCGTAAATACCGGATTCTGCCTTGACACCGCCAAGAGTTCTTTAATAACATCAAAATGTCGCTCTTCAAGTTCTTTTAATTCATCAAGGAAACTTCCGCCTCGTGATGCTTTATCCGCCATCGCTGAAAGCAGGTTCGTGACTCCGCTCATGGCTGAAAGAACAATAACCGGATTACCTGAATTTTGGTCTTCTCTTTCAATGATCTGTAATAGCTTAGTAATAGACTCAACTGATCCAACTGAAGTGCCTCCGAATTTTAAAATTTTCATCTATGTGTAAATTGTTTTTATTGTGTTAAAGCATGGCAATGATGTAAAAAAAAAGCGCCTTCCCCGTTATCGGAGGAAGGCGCTTTTGATGTTTTTATGTTCTTATTACACCATACAAAACCTTCCCCATCGCGAAAGCGTGGTTGTTGTAGTTGTTGTTGTGGTATAAAAGTTAATGTTCATTGCTTTTTCCGTGGCGCTAATTACGTGCTTAGTTTTTAGAATAGCAAATGAATCGTCATTTATTTTATAAAATTGACTAAGGAGGTCGTAATATTTTAGACGGCAGCCTTTCTGCTTCTCATATAAAATACCAGCCCTCCGAAAGCCAGCACCAAAAATATTGGGATGAATAAAGTTGTCTGCAACACTTCAGGCCCTGCTAAATTCTTAGCGTCATTAAAAGCCGTCGCCATTGGACTCCCAGCTGCGGCATTTGCATAAGTACTTAATTCAGCACCAGCGGGAAGATGCTTGCCCACCAGCTGATCATAATACCCACCCATAAAAATGGTATATATGGATACAGCAAACATACCTGCCCCGCCCATCAGGTTAATACCAAGGGCTCCCGATTTCGGAATATATTCTGCAACGAAACCGATCATTGTCGGCCAGAAATAGCAAACACCTATACCGAAAATAATTGCTGCGACGAAAATTAAGT
>NZ_JBASJU010000084.1:0-1575 GCF_049655485.1 Daejeonella sp. | reverse complement strand
TTGTTATTGATGCGTGCCCGGTTTACATCGCCCCAGGCTAAATTCCAGCTGCCGTGGCGTTTATTAGCTGTTTCCACTGCGCGTTTAAATGCTTCAACCGCGTGGCTCGCATTTGCCAGTCCTTTAGGAGTTGTAATAGGATGTGCAGGAGTCCAAACCTCGGCAAACAAAGAACTTGCCGGGGCACGAAAACCAACAGATTCCGCTGTGCCTGGTACGCGCTTGCCGCCATTAGCGAGCTCTACATAATGTTCCCACCAGATTTCAAAAAGAACACCTCCTTTACTTTCACGGTTTACTGTATTGTCCCAATTTTCCATTTGTTTCAATGCCTCTGCTATTTCCCCGGCAGGAGATGTGGCTCTGACAGCAGCAATAAGATCGGGTTTAACCCGCTCAGCAAGTAGCATGCGCTGGCTATATTTAAGATTAACGACTTCCTCCAGAGAAAACTTTTTCTTATTAGCGATCATGTCAAGCGCGTGTTGGCTTCGTAATCTTAAGATTGGCCTGGAAAAATGCGGAGGGAATTTCGCAGCGTCTATAACCTCATTCAAATTGGTGTAGTGAAAAGAATCGTTCTCATTATGAATGTAACCGCCCTTTGGGTTTAGCAATTGCGGAAGAGAGTCGAAAGGGATGATCTTCTTCCATATCTGGCTGCTTTTGCTTACAGCAATGGCACTGGTGTCGCCTCCTGAAGGATGCGGAAGATTTGGCGTCATGGCATTCCACACGTAGTGGATATTGCCGTCTGCATCAGCATAAGTAAAATTGGAACTGGTTTTAGCCTGAATCCGCATGGCTTGCTTGTATTCAGCGAGATTTCGGGCCATCATCATCATCAGAAACTGTTCTGCCTGGCGATATTCTCCATTTGCTGCATCACGAACTACATAAATATTTCCTTTTTCGCGATGAAATACCGGGCCGTATGGCGTGAATAAAAACTCACGGGTTTCTTCTCCCAATCCTTCGCCATTTTTAAACTGTACAGTCACCCTTTTCTTTTCAATCGGTACCGAAGCCCCGTCGATCAGGAAATGGTCGGGCACGTTGGGAGATACCTTGAAAGAGTAGATCTCATCCGTATCAGGATCGTTGTTGGTTGTAGAAAATCCTAAACGCTTGTTAAAGCCTCCGATAGTAATCAGCGGGCCTCCAATACGGAAATCTCCATAAAAATTCAGAGAGCCTGGTATTTCAAGTTGTGCTTCGTAATAGCCGGCATTCCATCCAAGATGCGGGTTTCGAAGCAGGATGGCCTTGCCTGAGGTAGTCCGGCTCGGCGCTAATGCGAATGCATTAGAGCCTTCATCGGGGTGGGGTGCTAACTCATGTTCTGCTAATCTTGCCCAAACCGTGCTTCTGTCAAAGCCAATTTTACCAGCCTTGTTCATAGTGGTATTATTTGCTTTGTTTTGGGCTTCCAGGGTACGCATAAATGCCTGTACTGAGCCGCCTTCCATCGAACCCACATCACGGGCATGAACATCATAACCTGTAAAATCGGGTTTGACCCATTCCGGGAATTCGTTTTTATGCCGCTCAATATATCGGTTCATTCCCTTCGCA
>NZ_JBASJU010000083.1:0-5204 GCF_049655485.1 Daejeonella sp. | reverse complement strand
GTATACTAGTCCAGCATAGGGCAAAAGGATGTTCCCGTCCGGTGTAATTTTACGGGTGATCGTCGTAGAATTTAGTCCTGTTACGTTGATAATCACTTCATCATCAGGACCAAGAACATAGTTCTTTGGGGTTGCAATCCTGATATTCGGTTCAAAGGTGAGTTTTGAATTATTGAAAAACTCATAACCGTAGACAGTAGAAGATGATTTTTGTACCTGATCAATAACTGTTCTAACCGTATCCCGCCTCTCAGGCATCGGGTCTGGGGCACGCTTTATCTGGGCCATTTTTGATTTCGCCCCGCTGGCTTGAATCTGACTAAGTCTTATCTTGAAGGCTTCAACCTCAGTAGCTGGTAAACCTCTCTGTATCGCCTGCTGGAATGCAACTTCTTCGGATACTCCGCTGCCCTGCAGCCTTTGCCAGAAATCAAGGATTTGCTGGTCAGATAGCTGGCTGACTTTAAAATTCTGTAAATTATCTACCGAGATGGTTTGAGAAAAGGAGTATTGAACCTTCAGAAGTGAAACGCTAATTATTAAAGCGATTAATATATATCGTAAACGCATGGAATGGCCGAAAATTTAGCTACAAATATAGGATTATATCCATAACTTGATGCTATAGTGTGTCAATGCGAGCGGAGGGAAGCAATCTATGAGGCTTCATAAAAGAGAGATTGCTTCGTCGTGCCTCCTCGCAAAGACAACGAGGTCCTTACATCCCAATACTTATACCAAAGTTGAATAAATTTGTCTTTACGTCAGAGTTAAAACCCTGGTCTGTTATCCTGGTATAACGGCTTTGGGCATAGACATTATGTATTATCTGATATGATAAGCCAAGCATCACTTCAGTCTGCGTTCTGTTAAGCCCAAAAAGGAATTCTGGTTGCGGCTCGGCATAATATTGCTGCTCTATAGTCCCGGCGGATCCTTTTCTGATATGCTGATATTGTATCAGGGCTTTTAAACGCGGGATGGCGGTATATTCCATAAACATCACCGAACGGTCGGCGTTATTTCCAATCCAGTCGCCTAATAAATAGTTCTGGCTTCGATACGACTGCGCATTGATCAGGTTTTGGTATACAAAAGGGTTTACCCGGGTATATTCATATCCCAGTGTTAAATAAGGCAGGATGTCGGTGACAGAGGCTCCTAAAGTGAAACCTAATTGGTTTCGGCTCTTAGAGGCGTCGAACAAAGAAGATGTACGTATCTCATCGATAAACGTATTTATGTACAAATGGGTGTTAGGGATATGATTCCGCGAACTTGCCTGCAGATAAAATTGGCCGTTTGAGCCAGCTGAGATATTATGTCTACTGGTATAATGATCATAAGCTTTAAAGAACATCACCGGCATTAAATAAGCGACATTCAATTTATCGCTATAAATAATAGATTCTCCTATACTCAACGCTAGGCCTTTTGCAGGGAAGAAGTTGAGGCTGTGGGTTGCCATGAACTTTGAGATATAGAACTCCCTGTCTCCGCCAAAAACCGCGTTTCCAGTGGGATAGGTTTTATTGGAATCAAGCAGGGAAGATTGAAGCCATGCATGGGCGTATTGGAAGCTCATCCATTTAAGGGGCCTGTAGTCTAATCGAATATGAGGATAAGATGGAGCTTTATCGGATAGAATAACCTTACCGCTTCGTCCATAGCCGAATTGCAAATTATCTTTCCCCAGGGAAATGGAGCCATTTTTCCAGCTATAAGTCATATGGCCCCTGATCTCGCTGTAAGATACCCGGTCCTGATTTACTGTATTCGTTCTTACGATGCCCTGATCGCTGGTGAAATTCTTCAGGCTGTCGACCCCCTCGCCGGATTCGGTATAATCCTGGAAGTAGAACTGGAATCCGATATTCTTACCCATATGCCCCCAAAACTGCAGGCCGTTCCCTTTTTTGAAAACATTGGTTCCATCGCCTTGCAGGGTTTCCAGTGTGAACACGGGTTCACCTCTCACAACGAAACCATCTTTCTCAACGGAAAGAAAGCGTAAGCGGCCGGACGAATCTTTTTTTGCGAAGTAAACGGATCCTGTATCACGAACCGGAAATTCAGAATATTCTTTCAGGTAGAATTTCAGTTCTTTCTCTTCCAGGAGAGATAAACGCAGCGTGGAATCAGACAGGGTGTTCAGGTGCCTGGCTATTTCCATTCTGCTCAATGGCTGAATGAAATCGGCAAATTCAATATTTCCCTTCTGGGCCTGGCGGGAAAGGAAATCGTATATTTCGTATTTAGGGTTCTCCCACACCACCTGGGCCTGAAGGGAACTGCTGAATAAGAAGATAAAAAAAGAAAATAATATAGATTTTTTGATAATGCTAATATGCATGCTGGTCACCCTTAATGATGGTAATAATGGTTTGTAAGATAATTTGAAGGTCGAGCTGAAAGGTCCAGTTGTGAATGTAGTATAAATCGTGATTAACCCTCTTTTGCATGTCGTAAGGCGTTTTAGTTTCACCCCGGCTGCCGTTTACCTGCGCCCATCCGGTGATTCCCGGCTTTACCAGATGTCGCAGCATATATCTGTCGACCTTATGCATAGAAGAGACATTAAGCGGGGTAACGTGAGGGCGCGGGCCAACGATAGACATGTTTCCCAGCAAAACATTCCAGAACTGTGGTAATTCGTCGATGTTCCATTTCCTCATAAATCTCCCCCAGCCCGTAACACGTACATCATTAGGGGAGGCCTGCAGGAATTTCCCGTTAGAATCACTTTCCGGGCTGTTTACGTACATGCTCCTGAACTTATAGCAAACAATTAAATGATTGTTAAGTCCCCAGCGCTCCTGTTTGAAAAGAACCGGGCCTTTGGATGTCAGCTTGATAATAAGTGCAATTAAAGGGAGCAGCCACCAGCCTAGAAAGACAAAAAACGACAGGGAAAACAGAACGTCAAATGCTCTTTTAACAATTTTATTGGCCGCCCTGTCCTGAGGTAAGGCCCGCAAATTGATTACAGGCAGCATCCCGATGTTATTTATCTGGATATTACTGGAGGCATAGGTATATAGATCCGGGATAATACGTACCCGCCTTCCATACAGATCGCAGGCTTCCATGCAAATCCGCATATCGTTATGCTGGGAATTTGGCAGGGCAATGACTACCTCATCAATGACATTGTCCTCAAGCACCCTTGAGATGTCTTCTATCTTTCCGAGGTTAGGGCAGCCATTTAATTTTTCGATCTCATTATCTAAAAATCCTACACACTTGTATCCGTAAAAATAATGGCGATTGATGGTGTCGTAGAAATCTTTTGCAGCCTGTGTGGCCCCGATTAATAGGATATTCTCGTTTAAGCGTCCGGTATAAAGAATTTGATGGAGGTATTTTCGGAGCATGTACTTCGTGGCTATTACCATCATAGTCAGCACCAAAAGAAATAGTGCAAGAAACTTATTACGGATATAGAGTTCCTCTCTTAGCATGAACAGGAAAAAGCTAAGAAGGATAAAGAAGAGGAAAACGGTAAACAGGATATAAATGATTTCCTCGGAGAACTTCTTCGACCTGAGGTCGGAGTAGAGGCTGGTAAATTGTGCAGCGATATACCAGGATACCACAGAAAAAATAAAAAGTATGGAGATAAAGGGTCTGCCCGGATATATAAATTCGGGTAGTGGGAAGTAATTGTAGGCAATTAAAAGCGCTACAAAAATTATGGGCGTATCAATGAGACAACGTACGATTCTGTATTTAAGATGTCGCTGGGTCATTTATTGCTTCTGTAAACTAATAAATTCCGCTCTGTACTGATCGGCGATAACATCCCAATTATATTTCTCAGTAAGCCCGTGTTTAACTTTATTCCTAAAGGATTCAACCTTCTCTTCCTGCGTTTCAATGAGGTTCATCTCAGTGGCTAGCGCGATGCTGTCTAACTCAAAAAACATTCCAAATTCTCCTTCATTCAGCATCTCACGGTTAAACGGAGTATCCAATGCAAGTATAGCACATTGGTTTGACATAGCCTTCAGCATGGCCGGATTAGTGCCGCCAAACTGGTGCCCGTGTAAATATACATAGCAATGCTGGTATAGGGACATTAACACATCCGCTTCTTTAACATAGCCCAAAAATATGACTTTTTCGCTTGCAAATCTCTTAATTTCCTGCGCATACACATCGCGATAAGGAACATCTCCCACGATGACCAGTTTCTTTGAGGAATTGGATTGAAGAAAGCCTTTTACAATTAAATCGGCATTATTATCCGGAACCAGGCGGCCTACTATGAGGTAGTATTCGCCAGCCTTTAATCCCAGCTTGTTAATATGGTTTTCTTCGGATTTTTTAAAGGGAGGGGCTCCGTATGCGATTACCTTGGTTTCTGCATTAAACAGTTCTTTGTATACTTTCTGCATGGCGACGGCGTCACAGATCAGCTGATCATATAACTTCGTCGCAGACCATGCGCCGAAATAGAAATATTTAGCACCCAGTCCTTTCCATTTCGGACGGAGCCATTCTAAACCGTCGGTATTGATCATGGTCTTTTTCCCGGTAAGTTTTGGGATCCAGCCCATAGGGCCGGCAGCCAGATTCAGGACAAATATGACGTCGACCGTAGTAAATGCTGCGTGGAACAGAGAAAGAAAGCAGTAGATGATTTGGTTTAGTGACTTGTGGGGCAGGGTAGGGATATAGTGAATGTGTATGCCATTAACCATTGCAGGCCTTTCAGGGAACAGGTTCTTTTGATTATAAACATGGACCTCCACATTTTTAGTGATCAATCGCTCACTGAGTTCTTTAACAAAGGTTTCATAACCTCCGTAAACGTATGGGTATCCTCTGGAACCGATTATGGCAATTTTTATTAAATCCGGATTGTTTTTGGACACGGGGGTAAAAGTAAGAATAATGTTTGTTTTTTGAGGTCCCTCGCTGCGCTCGGAATGACGATGAGATAAATGGATTAGAGGTCTCTCGCTGCGCTCGGGATGACGATGAGATAAATAGATTTGAGGTCCCGCGCTGCGCTCGGGATGACGAGCGGGTTTGTTTTTGAGGTCCCTCGCTGCGCTTCGGGATGACGAGCGGGTTTGTTTTAAGGGAAGGGGAGATTTCTCCTCGCGGAACGGGCCAGTTAAATGATCTAAAAGTTGATCGCTCGTCGAAATAAGGTCACATTACAAGCAGATAGTAGAACGAAAAAGGGGGGTCTATTT
>NZ_JBASJU010000082.1:0-5690 GCF_049655485.1 Daejeonella sp. | reverse complement strand
TGCTTATGCTGCCTTATTTCTCCCTTGTTTTTGTTTTCCCATTCATATATTCAATTCATTGCCTTTCTCTTCATTTGGGGTCTTGTAGTTATAGCCGACTCTCCTTTATTTTCGACACTAGTTGCCCAAAACGCACCAGATGAATCAAGGGGAACTTCCCTAACAATAGTAAATGGCATTGGGTTTTCTGTCACAATTATTAGTATTCAATTTATTAATTTGCTTTCAGATAAAATAAATGCCCGATATATTTACATGTTACTTGCAATCGGACCAATACTTGGACTCATTGCGATACTAAGAGATAAAAAAAAACCGCTGACAGAAGCTGCGAGTAATTGATCGGTAAAGAGAAAAAGCCACAATTAAACTCGACCCAATCACTCTGGGCAAGGGTGTGACTATAGGCATTAATTAAAATACTGTGTTTTACAAGTCTCTTTTCGCCTTTCCGAATTCCGGTTTATCAAAACCATAATAACCAATAATCACTTTTCTTAAACTGCTCCCCTTATACCCTAGTTTTGGATATCGATCAGCCAACCTTTCTATCAGGTTTTCAACTGGTATCCCTAATGTTCCCGGTGGACTAGCAGATTCGCGTTCATTATCGAGCAGTTCAATAGCCTCATCCCATTCTTCATCGGGGACTTCACAGTCATCGAATAAATCGAATATAGCATCTGAAAATCCTTCGAGATCTAGAGGTTTGTATTTAACTGGCAGATCCAGGTGACTGGCATTGCCCGTGCGGAGCATAACTTCGAGAAATAAATTGTATAGGTCATCTGGAAACAATCTTATGACTTCGACTCGAGGGTCATGTCCGAATCGTGTTTCTAAGCCCAATAAAAAATTAAGCATGATCTCTTCTGACGCAAGAATTATTCTCCTGAACAGTTTGGCACTCACTTGTTCACACACCCCGACAATTTTGATGTCGGGCCCATAGAGGTCGTTCAGAAAGGCACGCATTTTCGGCTTTAATTTGTTTGCGGGAAGGAAAAGGCCACCGTCTTCCAGAAGAAACTCTTGGTTTATCCCGGTTGCCGACCCGTTGAAAAATGTCCTGCCAGCCTTCTTTTTGTTTGGATGTATAGCCTCGTAAGGCACAGGAAAGTCGCGGAATTTTTCTCTTCCATTTTTAAAGTTAACGTTATAAACTTTTTGATAAAACCGGTAATCCGGTAATGAACTCCCTGGTAAATATTCTACAAGTTCCATTAAAGCCCAGGCGGTTACAAAAGGACAATCGATTGCCTTTCCAAGTTCTTTAAACCTCTCAAGTGATTCTTTTAATTCCAGATTCCCGTAGAGCAGACCTTTTTTTAGATAGGTAAGTGTTTCCATAAATTCCGTTAACTAAATACGTACTGCCGATTACTAATTAGATTCGCTAAGGATATTATTTCCGTATTAGATTCGCCATCAGTAATTTCTTTAGAAAAAATACCCGGGGATTGAATTTCAATCATGCTGCGTTTTGGGGAATGCAGCTAAACCCGGGTGTTTCCCGCAAGAATTAGTTTCAGGCGGTCAACCACCTTTTGAATGCTGTTAATAAACCAGGTTTCTTCAATTTCCTGTAATCTATAATTGCAGCATCAATCCTCCATGCCTCTCCCTGAGTCATTTTACGTTTACCACTCTCGATTAAGAGAAAGTCGCTTAAAGACATTTTCGCCATTTCGCACAGTAATTCCCGTTCCATCCCTGCCTTTTCCCGCCACTGCAGCAGGATTTGCACACGTTCTTTATCACATTTTTCCAACCAATACCCTTTGTCGGAGGCTGGATCGTCTCCACAGTCTCGTTCGTAGTATAATGCGTCATTTTCTATTTCCTTGCTTTTCATCTTTGGTTTTTTGGTATGATATGAAATTGAATTTTGATAATCAAGGTGTTAACGGCATTTTTGATTCTCTTCGATAGCGGCAACTTGCTGTTCCAGAAATGCAATAGAAGAATTAAGGGAGCTAGTGCAACCATAATCCAAAACCAAACTGGTATGCTCGTTAAGTAAGGATCCTTCAGTGCTTTATAAAGGGCGATGACCTGGGCGTTCAATATTAATAACAAGAAACCACTAATGGCGGCCAAACCGCAGCCAATTTCTTTAAGAGTGGGTTTTCTCATTTCTGGCGGCTTGATGTACCAATAGATCCCGCAGAAAATTAGCCCAAAAACAAAAAAAATGAAAATCGGCAAATCGTCCTGAATAATCTGTTTTCCGTTTTCATAAGTCGCGAATTCCACAGTTATTGCTAAATCCACTATCAAGTATGCAAACATCCCGGGCGTTAGCCAGCGCCACATTTTTGATTGGTGCCATTTAAGAGCAGGCATCGGCAGAGGTTCCGCTTTTGCGATTGGCCCCGGGAGATTAAGTAAATTGAACGTGTACTCAACCTCCTTTAAGGTCGGAGATCGGGTGCCGTTTTCAAGCCGCTCATACGAGGAGCGTGAAATATTTAATTTTATACTCATGTCTTTCTGAGTAAGATCGTGGGCCGTGCGGTACTCCCGCAAGGTTGCACAAACGTCAAAGTTTTCCATATGGGGGATGGTTTAATTAATAATTCAAATAATCGTTGATTAAAATTAAATAGTTGATCCGAGAAAAAAAATAGCTAACACACTCAAAATGAACGCCTTCCTAATGCTCATGCGTTTCTGAGCTTTAAACGCGGTTTTGCCCGATATTAGGGCACGCTAATTCCAGGTCAAGCATAGTAATACCGAAAAAGTGGGTGTCGCGAGCTATTAATGTCCTGCTTTGAGAGAGAAAAGTTCAACATTCGGATCCCGATGTCCGTATGTCGGGCGCATTTTCTTCGTGTTTTCTGACATGACGCTGCAATTTTGTTCCAGCGAGTCCGCCAGTGGAAAAGCAGAATTCTATACATGAAGCCAAAGAGGCAATCCAGTTCCTCCAGCAGTTCATAGCGACAGCTGAAGGCGTTCCTGCGTCTGGCCGGAAAAAAGCTCCATCGCTCGGTGATTACGATTTTGAGATTTGGAATGACCAGGTCATCATGGCGACATTTAAGATCTGTTCCAAGACTGTTGCCCGCCGCCGCAAAGATGGGACCTTCAAAAGTTTTCCCGTCGGGCGGATTCATTATTATTGGCGGAAGGATATCTTGCCGTTGAGGAATGAGTTTTTGAAGTAGAATTCCGTTTCATTCTCAACAATTCTTGCTTTAACCTGCGGTGAAACCGCAAAATTTCACACATTTTCCTGGAAGCATATTAAGCACTGTTTAAGTACTATCTAAGCACTATGTCAATACATGGATAAAGGTGTTCAAATACTTGCAGTATTATGCGGTTTTAATGTCATCACACTAATTTCTGCGGGATTATGCTACGCAGGCGGACTTTCGCGGACTTTCGGGGACAGTTAGGGACAAATTTTGGCAGCCTTCACCAAGCTCTCTAAGTTTGAATCAAGCACCACATACCGGTATAAAAAGGGCGCTGATTTTTTAACCTTTTAAATTTTAAAACAATGGCAAGATCAAAATTCAATGTATTAACACATGGCCTGAGCGGGCTGGTGGGCGACATGATTGTTTTCCGTCAACGGGCAAACAAAACAATTGTGTGCGGAAAGCCGAGGCCTTCTTCAAAAGCGCCAACAACAAGTGCGTTGGCGATCAGGGCGAAGTTCAAACGTGCATCGCAGTATGCGAGTGCAGTAATGGATAATCCGACCCTTAAGGAGGAGTATCAGCTTACTGCAAAGCTGGGGCAGTCGGCTTATAACATGGCCTTCTCTGACTATCAAAAGGCACCGGAGATTTATCAGGATATCGACCTGGAATCTTACACCGGCGCAATCGGAGAGAGTATCGAGATCAGTGCGATCGATGATTTCCGTGTAGAAAGCGTTCAAGTGAAAGTAGCTTCTGCTGACGGCACGACCATCGAGCAAGGCCTGGCGGTACAAACCCCTAACGGTTTGGACTGGCTTTACACCTTCACGGCGGAGAACACCGAGGTGACTGGCAGTAAGTTGATTATTACCGCAACCGACCTTCCAGGCAACAAAACCGTGCTGGAAAAAGTGCTGGTTTAATCGAAAAGCGGCGGTGTAATGCCGCCGCTTTCTAACAAAAACCTGCGTGACGGTAGGCAGGCAACTAACAAAAATTTCTTACAAAAACAAAAGTAAACATGGAACTCATTCAATCATTATCTCAATTCAGGCACACTCCAGTCAGACTGGAAATCAAAGGCCTGCTCATCAGTGCGCTTTCATTCCTCGTCTTTCCTTACCTCATCCGGCTGCTCGACAGCTCCGCTGCGGCAATTGATCCGGGCGTGCTAAGTGGAATCATTTTATCTATTGCTGCCGTGCTTTTCTTCCAGGCAACTACCTGGTGGGTGATCCGGGCTATCTGGCCGGCCTTCGCGATTTACTCGAAGGCGCACTTTGTACGGAATTTCAATTCCCTCGAGGCGATGCAAAAGGTAGCGGTGTATCTAGGATTTTATCTGGCCTTGCTGTATGCATTTATAATGGTACTGGCTCAGTTGATCTGAACGGAGAATTGAGAATTAAAAATTAAGAATTAAGAATTGGCGAACGTACCATTTGTCCCCCAGCTCTCCGTCCAGCTTGGTAACCTGCCTACCGGAAAAGCAGGCTGGCAAAGGTAAAGGCAACAAATGCCTAGCAAATTTAAAAAACAAAATTATTATCATGAAAACATCAAATCAAAAGAGTCAAGCACTCTTAACAAAAAGGGACATCGGGTTTCTGAAGTTCCTGGATCAGGGGACGTACACAAGTGCATCCACCTTGCAATTGCCTCAGCGGGAGAAGTTGAGGAAGATTATCGATTTCTTCGATATCCTATTTTATCTGATCGACACCGTTTACAGGCTTCTTAAAAAGAGAAGGGCTAATGCTGGCAGGGCGGCGATTGAGAATCTGGCTAATGCGCTGACGGGTAAATTCCCGGATGTTAGCATCGACTTTTCTAAAGTCAATATCCTGGCCGGAAATTTAGCCGCACCCTGTGGCGCCATGTATCAAAATTATGGGTCGTCCAAACTAAGCTTCAGCTGGTCGGCCTGCACGCAGCGCAACAGCAACCAAAGCGACGAACTGATGGCGATGATCTATTGCCCGGACCGTCATGAGTTCTGGTCCGAGCAGAATCTCGGCATTACACGTGCGGATGGGTTCTGTACAGTCGATGCCCCCCAGGAATTCGAGGGCCACGAAGTGCACGTCTGGCTGGCTTACCGCTCCGCCGATCTGCGGAGCAATTCCAATAGTTCTTACATGGGCAATGTACTTGTCCCCAAAATCGACGACTATGAAAGAGAATAGAAATCTTTACCCTCCAACGATCATGAGGATCCTCTACATCGGTATTCTCCAGATCCACTTCCTGATGCTGGTGCTGGGTGTGAATGCGCAAACAGCCAGGCAAAAGGCAGTCAGGGAAATCTATACCAGCCAGATTGGTGTTCGGGAGAAGCATGCTAACTCAGGGGCGGAAGTAGAGAAATACCTGAGGTATGTAAATCTCCCGAAAGGAAATCCCTGGTGTGCGGCGTTTGTGTGCTGGGTGTACGGTCGTGCCGGGGTGGTCAATCCTCGTAGTGGGTGGACACCGGATTTGTTTGGGCCCGGTAGGGTGATATGGACTCAAGGTGAAAAAGGAAAGGTGAAA
>NZ_JBASJU010000081.1:0-3117 GCF_049655485.1 Daejeonella sp. | reverse complement strand
ATTGAGCTGGTAGTAGGATTTATACAGGCATTCATTTTCACCATTTTATCAGCCCTGTTTATCGGGATGGCGGTGGAAGAGCATGCTGAACATTAATTAGAATTTATTTTTTTGTTTAATATATATTTAAAAATCAGATTATGATCGTTGGAAGTATCGCTGGTATTGGTGCAGGATTAGCTGCTATCGGAGCAGGCATTGGTATCGGAAGCATTGGTGGAAAAGCTATGGAAGGAATGGCTCGCCAACCGGAAGCAGCATCTAAAATTCAAACAGCTATGTTAATCGCGGCGGCATTCGTTGAGGCGGTTGCTCTATTTGCTGTAGTTGTTGCGTTCTTAGGAACCGGAAACGTAAACTAATTAAAATAAGGCTTGTGCGATTGGCACCGGCCTTATTTTATTGTTTTGATTGATTTTATTAAATAATATAAGATAATGACATTACTGGCATTAAATCCTTTAGTATCACCGGATCCGGGTTTATTCATCTGGTCGACAGTAGCTTTTTTAATACTGTTTTTCCTTTTGAGCAAATTTGCCTGGAAGCCTATCGTACAGGCTCTTGATGAGCGCGAACGCTCTATTGAAGATGCTTTATCAAAGGCAGAAATGGCGAAGGCAGAGATGGCGAAGCTTATCAATGAGAACGAAGAGCTTTTAAGAGAGGCACGTTTAGAGCGTGACGCTATTTTAAAAGAAGCTAAAGAGATCAAAGATCAGATCATCACTGATGCAAAGGATGCAGCAAAAGGTGAAGGCGCTAAGCTTATTGAAGCAGCTAAGACCGAAATAACCAACCAAAAGCTGGCTGCGATGGCTGAAATCAAAAATCAGGTTTCAACCTTATCCCTGGATATCGCTGAGAAAGTATTGCGCAAGCAATTCGAAGATCAGAACAGACAACAGGAATTGGTTAATGAACTTTTAAAAGAGGTTAAACTCAATTAGACAGTTTGTCAATTAGCCCATTTATCAATTGGCTAATTAACAAATCGACAAATCGACAAATTGAATTATGTCAGAAATACAAGTTGCATCGCGTTACGCAAAGTCTTTAATTGACCTGGCAGGGGAACAAAGTTCTGTTGAGGAAGTAAAAGGAGATATCGAACTGTTTCTCGAAACCTGCAGGGCTAATCCGGAATTGCAGGCAATTTTAAAGAACCCGATTATTAGCCTTGATAAAAAGGCTAACATTCTGGACGGATTGTTTTCCGGTAAAGTTCACGAAATGATCCTATCTTTTTTCAAGATTGTAATCAGGAAGGGACGTGCGGAGATATTATTTGCAACAGCGAAAGAGTTTGTCTCACAATATAATGTCCTTAAAAATATTGTTAAGGCAACGGTTACATCTGCTTCTCCATTAAGCCAGGAGAATATCAGACAAATTGAAGAGGTGGTTAAAGCTTCGACTCAAGGCGAAGTTATCCTAACCACTATTGTAGATCCAAAGCTTATCGGCGGATTTATTTTAAAGGTTGGAGATAAGCAGTTTGATACCAGTATTTCAAGCAAGCTGAATAAGCTTAGAAAAGAATTCGAACAAAGTTAAAATATACCCCAACCCTAGCGGGATTGTTTGCTTCCATTTGGGGACGGGAGCATGAAGATTTACAACATTAAAAACAAAAAATACTACTATGGTAGAGGTAAGACCAGATGAAGTTTCGGCGATCTTAAGACAACAACTGTCAGGCTTTAAGTCAGAAGCCGAACTCGAAGAGGTTGGTACCGTGTTACAGGTGGGTGACGGTATTGCCCGCGTATACGGTTTAACTAAAGTTCAATCAGGCGAGCTTGTTGAATTTGATAACGGTTTACAGGGTATCGTACTGAATCTTGAAGAAGATAACGTAGGTGTGGTACTTCTTGGAGCTTTTGATGAGATCAAAGAAGGTGATACAGTAAAACGTACCAATAAAATTGCTTCCATCAAAGTTGGTGAAGGCATGCTTGGCCGTGTTGTAAATACATTAGGTCAGCCAATCGATGGTAAAGGCCCGATTACAGGCGAAACTTATGAGATGCCATTAGAGCGTAAGGCTCCAGGGGTTATCTATCGTCAACCGGTCACTGAGCCATTGCAAACTGGTATCAAGGCTATCGATGCGATGATTCCAATCGGACGTGGACAGCGTGAGTTGGTGATCGGTGATCGTCAGACTGGTAAAACTGCTGTTTGTATCGATACAATCATCAACCAAAAAGAATTTTACGAAGCAGGAAATCCTGTATTCTGTATATATGTTGCTATTGGACAGAAAAACTCTACGGTAGCACAAATATTAAAGGTACTTGATGAAAACGGTGCCTTGCCATACACAGTGATCGTTGCGGCTTCAGCTGCTGATCCTGCTCCAATGCAGTTCTACGCACCATTTGCAGGTGCTGCAATAGGTGAGTTCTTCCGCGATACTGGTCGCCCGGCATTGATCGTTTATGATGATCTTTCAAAGCAAGCAGTTTCTTACCGTGAGGTTTCTCTATTACTTCGTCGTCCTCCGGGCCGTGAAGCATATCCTGGTGACGTATTCTACCTGCATAGTCGCTTACTAGAGCGTGCAGCGAAGATTAACCAGAATGATTCCATCGCGCAAGCAATGAATGATCTTCCGGAATCTATCAGACATATCGTTAAAGGAGGTGGTTCATTGACAGCATTGCCGATTATTGAAACACAAGCTGGTGACGTATCTGCATATATCCCAACTAACGTAATTTCAATTACTGACGGTCAGATTTTCCTTGAGTCGAATTTATTCAACGCAGGTGTTCGTCCGGCGATCAACGTAGGTATCTCGGTATCACGTGTAGGTGGTAACGCTCAGATCAAGTCGATGAAGAAAGTTGCAGGTACATTGAAACTCGACCAGGCACAGTACCGTGAGCTTGAGGCATTCTCTAAGTTCGGATCTGATCTTGATGCAGCTACTAAGTCTGTGCTTGATAAAGGTGCACGTAACGTGGAATTGCTTAAGCAAGCTCAGTTCTCACCAGAACCAGTTGAGAAGCAAGTTGCGATTCTTTACGTAGGTACTAAAAACCTAATGCGTAATGTTCCTGTAAACAAGGTAAAAGAATTTGAAGCAGAATTCATTCAGCAATTAGAGCA
>NZ_JBASJU010000080.1:0-4772 GCF_049655485.1 Daejeonella sp. | reverse complement strand
TTAAATAATTCCCTCATTTCATGTTATCAATCAGGCAATTAAAAAATGAAATACTAACTTTTTTATACTGGCCTTAATGAGAGGCTACCAAAAATAGGAGCGATACATTACAACGACGGCCTTAGTGTGAGTTTAAAAGGCACCTCTACCTGCTCTCTGGAATTGGATAATATTAACTGAGCTGCAATTAATCCCATTTGATGAAAATCGGTGGAGATAGTAGTAATCCCATTTAAAATCACTTTTTTAAGAGGGGTTTCGTTATAAGAAATAATTCCAACCTGTTTCCCAATTCTAAAATCCAGTAACATGATTCGCTCAATTAAAGTAACCAGATCAACTTCCATAACATTAATGTACACTTCTCCCTCGTTTATTGGCTCTTCCAAAACATTACTAATCACCTTGTAGGAAAAAGTATGATCCTGACAGAAGTTTTTAAAACCCTTCAATATCTCGGGAGGATAATAACTATTTTCAGGGAAGATAATTTTTAACGTATGATATTTAGCTAACTCATCAATTGCTTCGTTAAGGCCATTGTAAATATCCCATTCAAAATTTTCATACGCTGCCGCGTATTCACCGGTTAAGCCTGGAACTAATTTATCTAATAACAAAAGTTTTTCTTTCGGAATAGTATTAATGATCTCATGTGCGTTTGCCCCCCCCTCAATAAAGTGGGGTATTATCACATAATGGGTATAATCATCTTTTCTATTTGAGAGCAGTCTTTTAAATAACAGGAAATCATTATTATATATATAAAAGTCTATTAAAGCATTTTCACCCAACGATTCGATAAATGAGTCATAAATTGTCTTTTTATGGGAGCTAAGCTTATTGAATAGTAAGAAAATCTTGAATGTCTGTAGAAATTCAATGTTTTTTATAAAATATCCTCTTCTTGGAACCGCTTCAATTATCCCACTGTTCTTAAGACATTTATAGCCTCTTTCTACTGTATCTCTTGCAATATCAAGTTCTATACTCAATTCATTAATGGAAGGCATTTTTTCGCCTTTTTGAATATTTCCGCTCTCAATTTCTCTTTTTACAGAATTGACGATCTGTAAATACTTAGGAGTAATAGAATATTCATCTACGTTGATCAAATCTATCAGTCCTAACTTTTTCATACCATTCAAAGTAATTTCATGTTTAACATTTTTATGTGTAGACCAAGCTCCTGATTAATTTTAGTGAATTAAATGTTGTGGGAAATCTTCTATTTTTTCACAACCCAGTTGATCCATTATTTGTTGCAACTGAACTTTTAAAATAGAGATAGTATGGTCACCCCCTTCTCTACCTAAGGCTCCAACACCATACATGAAAGCTCTTCCCATAAATGTAAATTCAGCGCCCGAGGCCAAAGATCTCGAAATATCAGGTCCTGATCTAAGTCCTCCATCAATCATTACCTTTATCTGTTTTCCATATTTAGCAGCAAGATTTTTAAGTGGTTTGATTGTTGATTCCGCCGCGTCTAATTGTCTCCCTCCATGGTTAGAAACTATAATTCCATCAACACCCATGCTGATTGCTTTTTGGGCATCTTCCTCACTTACAACTCCCTTTAACACAAGCGCTCCCTTCCACATTTCACGTATTGGTGCTAACTTGTCTACATCAACTCTTCCGGTAAATTTTGCATTCATAAATTGGCCTAATTTGCTGAGGTTCAGAGTTTTAGGCATATAAGGATCTAAAGTGGCAAAACCCGGTATACCCGCTTTTAATGTTTCCAGCGACCATACAGGACGACCTACAGCCTGAAGAATATTCCTAACAGACATTTTTGGTGGCATTGCTAAACCATTTCGAATATCCCTTGGTCGATATCCGAAAGAGGGAACATCTACTAGCACAACCAAGACCGGGCATTGAGCAGCGGCAGCTCTTTTTAAAATGTCATTTCTCAGCGTATTTTCTGTAGGGTGGTATAATTGAAACCACGATCTGCCTTCAGACAATTCTGCGATGCGTTCTATACTGCTCGTTGAAACAGTACTCAAGATATATGGAATATTATGTTTTAAGGCTGCCTTAGCTAAGATTTCGGGTGAGTTTGGCCAAATTAAACCCTGTAATCCAATGGGAGCTATCCCTATCGGAGCATCATAAACATGACCAAAAAGGCTTGTACTCAAATCAGTTCCACTATGTTTCTTCAAGTATTGAGGCATTAAAACAACGTCCTGCAAATCGGAGATATTTCTATCTAAATTTACATCTTCATTGCACCCTCCTTCAAGGTAGTCAAAAGCAAATTTCGGAATTCTCCTTTTTGCCTTTTTCCTTAAATCTTGCATGGAGGGATATTGAGTATTATAAGTCAAAACACTTTTGTTCTCGTTCATTTTTTTTAAAAATAATATTTCCTGATGATACGTATACAGGTGATTTCAAAATCTGTCATCCCCGTCACATAAGTAAAAGTATCTTTTACCCACTTCGTTAATACCCGAATATCATCACACAGGAAGCCATCTTCATCTAAAATTTCATCAAATTTCACCGAACTCTCCCATTGGATGGGATATTGATCGTCTAACAAAAATATTTTTTTGTTGGTCTTGCCAATATCGAATATGGCTATTACAGGGGTTGGCAAGGTGTTGGTGCTTAGTTTCATATCTCAAGTCTCACATCTCGTTTCTCAAATCTCGTATCTGGCCTTCCGCTTCTCACAAGCCCGTTGTAAGAGATTTCAATCCTCTCTTCTGTATAAGACGTTCCCTTACTTTTTCTTTACGGTAAACATCCAAAGGATTTAAAGCAGCCCCTGAACGTAAACGGGCTTCTGCCACCAGCGGCCTTACATCCGTACGGAATGCGTTTTGCAATATTTCTTGCGCGATAGCCACATCGTTTTTGTTTTGATTCGCAGTTAATTCCCGTCTATCAACCAATAGGGCTTGTGCATAAGAAATCATAATAGCTTCAACAGATTGCAACAAATCTTCGAGCGGATCTTTTACATTATGTGATGCGTCGATCATCCATGCTAAATCCGTTGCATGATTCATACGCTTTACATCCATCCCATCAATCAGTTCATTAAATATTAAAAATAACTGATAAGGTTTGATACTTCCAACGGTAAGGTCATCATCTCCATATTTTGAATCATTGAAATGGAAGCCACCCAATTTACTTTCCATCAGTAATAATGACACAATCTGCTCTATGTTTGTATTTGGCAAGTGATGACCTAGATCCACCAGTGTATAAGCCTTCTCACCTAACTTGTTTGCATACAATAACGACTGCCCCCAATCGCCAATAGTCGTCGAATAAAAATTAGGCTCAAATGCCTTATATTCAATATATATTTTCCAATCGGCAGGTAAAGCCGCATATATTTCTGTTAACCCTTCTAGTGTATTTTGAAATGCATGCCTGAAATTCAACTGGCCCGGGAAACAGGAGCCATCTGCCACCCAAACTGTTAAAGACTTTGAACCTAATTGAATACCATGGTCTATAACTTCAATATTATGCTCTATTGCCTGCCTACGGATAAGTTTATTTGAATGCTGTAACGAACCGAATTTATAACTGTATTGCTGATTAAGTTGATCCTGAAACGTGTTTGAATTTACTGCATCAAAACGCAAATTATATTCAAGAGCCAATTCTTTAGTAGCATTTATATTTTGTGGGATATCCCAGGGAATATGTAATGATATAGCACCACTTGATTGATTCAATGCATGTATCAAACCTATATCTTCCATTTTCTCGCCCAGGCTACGTGGCTCTCCCCCATTCGGAAAGCGCCCAAACCTGGTTCCACCTGTACCCAAAGCCCAGCTTGGAATTGCTATTTGAAAATCAATCAATTTTTGTAATATGACCTCGATATTTTCAATACCGGCAGCAACGAATTCGAATTTGCGTGTATGTTCAGCCAACAAAGGCTGATTGTAATTACTTACAGTAGATTTGTCTATACGCATTTATCACTTTTTATACTTTCAGGGCAAGTAAAATACTTCTTTTAAAGAAGTGCTAAGGGGGGAATTATCTGAGTTAGATTCCATAATATCCTTCATGTACAACCACCACTTTTGCATTATCGGATGGGAACTTAAGTTATCCACTAATCCTATTTCTTCAACGTTGAATACTCCAAATAGATTATTACTCGTTTCATCCAAAAAAATAGAGTACTCTCGAATGCCTGCCGCCTTTAATAGCTGTTGCAACTCCGGCCACAACTCATCATGGCGCCTTTTATATTCGGCTTCGAAGCCTTTGTGAAGCTGCATTTTGAATGCAATGCGTGCCATGAGTGTTTCAGTTTTAAATTTAACGTAAAAAAGCTGCTGCAACTCCTCCATCTACATTCAGTGTGTTACCAGTAGACTTTTTCAGCAGTCCGCCTGCAAATGCAAAGCAGGCGTTCGCAATATCATCTGGTAAAATTGCGTCGTTCATCAATGTGCGTTTTGCGTAATATTCAGGCAACTCTGCTACACTAATACCATAGGCTTTAGCTCTTCCTTCTGCCCATCCTCCGGCCCAAATATTTGAATCGGAGATCACGGCATCCGGGTTAACTGCATTCACCCGAATTTTATCAGCACCTAATTCGGTGGCAAGTAAACGCGTAAGATGGGCCTGTGCTGCTTTTGCGGACCCATACCCCGTATTGTTTGGCCCTGCTACCACAGAATTTTTAGAAACAATATTTACAATATCACCACCAATCCCTTGTTTGCGCATAATTTCAACAGCGGTTTTTGAGACCAAAAATGTACCCT
>NZ_JBASJU010000079.1:0-8569 GCF_049655485.1 Daejeonella sp. | reverse complement strand
ACATCTGATAACGTTGCGTGGTTAAGATCTCCGGGGATGGTGTGTTTTAACGCAGATGCAGCCACACCGAATTCGGCAGCGTCCGACATTTTCATTCCGGTAACTAATCCATATATGAAACCACTTGCAAATGAATCTCCGCTTCCTACACGGTCAACGATACGGACTTCGTACTGTTTCGTTCTATAGAATTCAGAGCCATCATAAACCAATGCAGACCAACCGTTATCAGAGGCGCTATGACTTTCTCTTAAACTCGAAGCAACATATTTAAACCCGAATTTTTCTTTCAACTGTTTGCAAACATCTTTGTAACCATCGAGATTCAGTTCTCCTTTAGTAACATCAGTTCCTTTGCTTGTAAACCCTAAGCTATCGTGTGCATCTTCCTCATTTCCAATACATACATCCACATGCTCACAAAGCCTGGTCATTACTTCTCTCGCCTTTTCTTTACTCCAAAGCTTTTTACGATAATTGAGATCAATGCTGGTAGTAATTCCTTTCGCTTTCGCGGCTTTCAAAGCAGCTTCGGTTAAAGCTGCGGCCGTATCACTTAACGCAGGAGTAATACCGGTAGTGTGGAACCAGTCAGCACCTTCGAAAATTGCATCGAAATCAAACTCGGAAGGATCTGCTTCAGATATAGCAGCGTCAGCGCGATCATAAATTACCTGGGAGGCACGCATTGATGCGCCTGTCTCCAGGAAATAAATCCCCAATCTTTTTCCACCTCTGGCTACAAACCGGGTATCTACCCCATAACGACGAAGGTGATTGATCGCAGCCTGGCCGATGGCATTGTCAGGAACTTTGGAAACAAACGACCCGTTCAAACCGTAGTTGCATAGTGCAGCAGCTACATTTGCTTCACCGCCACCATACGTTACGTCAAAACTATCGCTTTGTACAAATCTTTTGAAATCAGGAGTGGATAAGCGCAACATTATTTCTCCAAGGGTTACTACTTTTTTAGACATCGTTGTGTGCAGTTAATGTGAAAGAAGTTTTATAAAATAATCTAAAGGACTAAACAAAAATACATTAAAGACCCGTATTTGAAAGTTTTTCAGCCCTATTCGCTAAAAAACCTGAGAATTGTTTTTTAATTCAGGACAGGAGCTAAGGTGATAGACATTTTACAAAATAGATTTTATAAATTCTTACATTAGAGCCTCAAACTAGAATTTAAAATGAGTAAGAAAGTGGAACTTTTAAAATTAATACCTGAGCAAGGAATTTTGCCTCTTTATTTTTTCAAAGATGAAGAAACTAGTGTGGAAATTTTGAAAGCATTGTATAATGCTGGCATAAGGACTGTCGAATACACCAACAGGGGAGAAGCTGCCTTAGGTAATTTTAAGAGGTTGCGAGCTGTCGTTGATGCTGATATGCCGGGTATGTATCTTGGAATAGGAACCATTAAAGACGGAACAATGGCTGAGACTTTTATCGATGCGGGTGCCGATTATATCATTTGTCCGGGTTTAGTAGAAAGCGTTGCAGAAGTTGCTGATAAACATGACATACTTTGGGTGCCCGGTTGTATGACACCAAGTGAGATAATCAGAGCTGAAACTTTAGGTGCGAAAATAATCAAATTATTTCCTGGAAATATTCTGGGTCCCGGATTCATGTCGGCCATCAAAGAATTGTTTCCAAAACTGTTATTCATGCCGACCGGTGGCGTGGAGCTTGACAAAGCGAATATAGAAGGGTGGTTTAAGGCTGGTGTCTGTGCTGTTGGAATGGGAAGTAAATTGGTAAGCAAAGATGTGATGGAAAACAAGAAATATTCAGAACTTACTGCATCAACTAAGGAAGCACTGGAAATCATTAAATCCCTCAGGAAATAATTTTCTAAAAAGCGTTTGTGATACCGGGGGAAAAAAATTCTCCGGTATTTTTTTGCATTCTTTTTCCCTCCGTCTTGCACTTTTTTTTGTCCTCTTAAAGATTTTTAAATTAATCAAACCAGATTATCTCATCTTAACGTATCTTATATAGGATATTTCAAATATTTGAAGGAACAATAGCATAAGAGATGTGTAACAGGACAGTTCTTTACGGAATTTTACAAATGCTTGCATTGTTTTTTTTTCTTTCGCCGGTCAGGGCGCAAAGTATTTCAAATGAGGGCACTGAATTCTATGCGATTTTTCCAACCCATGTTAATGCACCAGATTACGCGCAAAATGTAATAGTCAGAAATAATTTTGCTGAATATTCTATTTTCATCACCGGTAGTCAACCGTCCACCGGGATTGTATCAGTAAACGGTACCAATATTCGGTTTAACCTTGCTCAGGGTAATACTGTCGTTGAAGTGAAAGTTCCCCGTTCGGCGGCTTACATCAATGAGTCAGAGAGAAACCAGGTGTTAAGTAATCGTGCGATTAGAGTAATAGTTGATCCAGGTAAACCTAAGGTGGTAACCTATGGCCATATATTCGCAGGCAGAAGATCGGCAGCTTCTCTCGTCCTTCCTAAGGATGCCCTTGGGCAAGATTACTACACGATGAATCAGGAAGTCGGGGCAGCCGGGGGAGGAGGAGCAAATTATATTGCTATAGCTGCAGTTGACCCTGATACAAGAATCTTTATTCAAAAGGATGGTAAAGATTTGGTTTCCGGTGGGGTGCTGCTTAGAAATACAGGTGACGTTTATCAGTACCTTTCCCCGGACGATCTCACCGGTACTCATGTATTTGTCGATCCTCAGACATCTGCCTGTAAAAAGTTTGCGTTATTCTCCGGCACAACAAATGCTAGTATAACGCCCCCGGGAATGTCATGTATAAACCCTAATTCCTTATCTCCATCATCAGATCCTTTGTATCAGCAAAACTACCCCGTAGAAAGCTGGGGTAAAAACTATGGGTTTGTTCCCTTTAGTTCACGAAGTCCATCCGGTGCAAGTGTAAGAACGCGGGGGAATTACATCAGGATTTTAGCGAAGGAGGATAACACCCCGATTCAGTTCAATGGGCTGACAGTGGCTACATTGAATGCCGGGCAATTTTATCAAACCAATTCGCCTATCAATTCACCCACTTATATTTCATCGACTAAAGCTATTGCGGCCGCCCAGTACGCGTTGTCGCAGGCCTGCGCAGGTGGGGGTGTCAGCGATCCTGACATGGTTATTTTAAATCCCATCGAATATAATATTAAGAATATCACAGTTTATTCGTCTAATAAAGAGGCTATCAGTGAAAATTATGTAAATGTCTTAATCAAAACTTCTGCTGCAAGCAGTTTTCGGGTGAACGGTGCTGTGCCGAGGGGCAATTTTACCGCCCTTCCGGGATCTGCAGGCTTATCCTACATGCAATTAAATTTAAATCAGTATTCAACTCAAATATTTAACCTATCGGCTTCTGACGGTTTTAATGCGATTGCTTATGGTTTCGGAGATGTTGAGTCGTATGCTTATTCAGCCGGTACAAATTTGGCATCAAATCAAACGGCTATTGCTGAATCTACGGATACGAAAGAGAAGATTGAGAACGCATGCAGCAAAGAACCATTTAATGTCAAAGTAACGCTCACTTCACCGGTTTCGAGCCTTTCCTGGCAATTTGAGCCGAATGGGCCGGTAGAATTGCAGAATATCACAACGTCATTGCCGGTCGTTAGAAACGGAACTACTTATTACGATTATTATTTTTCACGGACCATTTCTTATCCAGTTCCTGGCAAAAAATCCATAAAAGTCGTCGCAAAGTATCCCTCAATTGGAGGCTGTGCTCTAAATGAACAGCAGATCGATTTAAATCTGGAAGTGTTTGACCCTCCAATCGCAAAATTTAAGACTTCAACTACTTTTTGCGCCATGAGCGAAATTCAGTTTACCGATGAAAGTATAGATAACGGAAATTCAATAACAAAATGGAGCTGGGATTTTGGTGACGGGAAGGTATCCGCCAAACAGAATCCCACCCATGTATTTGCCGGCCCGGGTGTCTATCCTGTAAAGCTTAAAGTTGAAAATTCCACGAGTTGTGATGTGGCAGAGTACGAGCAAGTTATTACTGTGAATACTATCCCTGAAGCATCCTTCACGGCATCCAAGCCGGGCTGTAATAACACCAGTATAACGTTTACCGATAAATCAATTATTACTTCAGGAAATATCGTCAAGTGGACCTGGGATTTCGGAGATGGCAACAAGCAGGAACGGGTTAGTAATCTACCATTTGATTATAAATACGCAGCGGGCGGAAATTTTGAGGTATCCCTGACCGTTACCAGCAATACCGGTTGTGAAAATACTATTACTCAAACGACTAACGTAACAACTCCCACCCTGGAAGCCGGAGATGATCTGGTCATGATTAGAGGCGGATCAGTTAATTTCAATATTCAAGCAAGCGGAACTAATCTCCGATACAAATGGAGCCCGGCCATTGGACTGGATCGGAATGATGTTAAAAACCCAGTCGCCTCTCCAACCGAAAACACCCGATATACAGTTATTGTAACGTCCGACGAGGGATGTGTTCTAAGCGATGAGATTAATGTCCTTATAGTCGATAAGCCGATCATAAGAAATACATTTACACCCAATGGCGATGGGGTCAATGATGTTTGGGAAATTGATTATCTGGATAGCTATCCGGAGGCGAGTGTTGACATTTTTAACAGGTTTGGTGTAAAGGTGTATACATCAATAGGGTATAAATCTCCGTGGAACGGAACTTTGAATGGGGATATGCTGCCGGTAGGAACTTATTATTATGTTATCGATCCAAAACTGGGCATACCCGTTTATACAGGATGGGTAACTATTTTAAGATAAGACAGATTAAGGATCAAATAATTACGTATGTGTGTTATAGAGCTGATAAATAATAATTACCTAAATTGTATATAACATAAACCATGTATAATTGTAAATATGCTAATTCTGTGAACAACACAATTAAAGCCGCTCTCCCGCTCGTTTTGAACGCTCAATGATTTATCAATGAAGAAGTGTCTACTATTCATAATGCTGCTGGGATCTTTCCATTGTGCTTACGCGCAACAACGGCCTCAGTATACTCAATATATTTTCAATAATTTTATCCTGAACCCGGCAATTTCCGGGATTGAAAATTACATCGATGTAAAAGCTGGGTATAGAAGTCAATGGCAGGGGCTGGAGGGTGCGCCGGAAACATCTTACATTTCATTCCATGCCCCCTTGGGCAAGAATTTTCTTTACGGTACATCTACATCCGTTCCCCAATCTGGGGGAACCAATCCAAACAGCAGAAGCTATGTTCAAACTTATATGGCATCCGAACCGCACCATGGTATAGGATTTCATGTAGTTTCCGATAAGGCGGGGCCAATTTCCCGCACAGATGTAAATGCTACCTATGCTTATCATTTAGGATTGAGCGCAAGTGTCAATCTCTCATTGGGTGTAGCGGCTGGGTTATCTAAAATTTATCTGGACCAATCTAAGATTATTCTTGAAAATCAAATCGATCCGGCAATTGGTTCTGGAGATTATGGCCAGCTAAAGCCTGACCTTAGCGCGGGTTTGTGGCTTTATGGACCACGGTATTTTGTAGGTGCCGCGGCCCAGCAGCTCATAGCAAGCCCGATTAGTTTTAGTGATGACGAATCTTACAACCAGGGCAGAAAGGTCCCGCACATGTTTATTTCCGCTGGGTACAAAGTATATCTCGGCGATGATTTTGCAGCAATGCCTTCAGCTATGGTAAAAGTTGTTTCACCCGTGCCAGTTTCCGTCGACGTGAATTTGAAGTTAGCGTACAAAGATAAATTATGGATGGGTGCCAGTTATCGTAAAGATGATGCCTTGTCGGCTATGGCTGGATTTAACATCGGCTCTTTTATAAATCTGGGCTACTCTTATGACTTTACTACCTCAGGCCTGAATACGGTGAGTAATGGATCACACGAAATTGTTTTGGGGGTTTTTCTTAACAACAGGTATAAGGTTAGCTGCCCACAGAAGAGCTGGTGATTAAGTTGACAGTTGACATTTGACAGTTTCTAGACGCTGTGTTAGGAATCCAGACTTACAACTTACAACTTACAACCTACAACTTACAACTCTTTCCTCAAGCGTGCTACCGGAATGTTCATCGCTTCCCTGTACTTCGCAACGGTTCTTCTCGCTATATTATATCCTTTTTCCTTCAGAATTTCAGTGAGCTTTTCGTCAGCTAGCGGGCGTCGCTTGTCCTCTTTGCCTATACATTCCTCCAGGATCTTTTTTACCTCTTTATTTGAGACTTCTTCGCCGCTATCCATCTGGATTGCTTCTGAGAAAAAAGACTTCAAGAGGAAGGTGCCAAATTCAGTCTGGACATATTTTGAGTTGGCTACTCTGGAAACGGTTGAAATGTCCATCCCGATCCTGTCGGCAATATCCTTAAGAATCATTGGTCTTAAGTTTTTATCATCTCCGGTAAGGAAATACTCATACTGATAATTCATGATAGAATTCATCGTCTTGAGCAAGGTTTGCTGACGTTGTTTAATAGCATCAATAAACCATTTCGCTGAATCCAGCTTCTGCTTTACAAACTGTACAGCTTCTTTGAGTTTTTTATCTTTTTGAGATGTTTTGTCATAATGCTCGAACATTTCCTGATATGATCTGCTGACACGCAATTCAGGCGCATTTTGAGAATTTAATGTAAGAAACAAGATCCCGTCATTATTGCTGATATGGAAGTCCGGAATAATTTGCAATTGTTTGGTGGTTACCGCGTTTGAATCGCCGGGCTTGGGATTTAACTTTAATATCTCGTTCACCACATCCTTGAGTTCCTCAGAGTCCATATTCAATGAGCGTTCAAGCTTGTCGTAATGTTTTTTGGTAAATTCGTCCAGGTATTCCTCAACTACCGTCATGGCTTTTTGGATCACAGAGGTTTGATCCCGTTTACGCAACTGGATAAGTAAACACTCCTGAAGATCCCTCGCGCCTACACCGGCCGGATCAAAAGATTGTATGACTTTAAGCATTTCCATAACCTCGTCCTCTTCAGCAAATACATTCTGTGAAAACGCAAGATCGTCAATAAGCGAAGCAATAGGTCGACGAAGGTAACCATCATCATCAAGACTGCCGATGATTTGCTGACCGATTTGAAAGTCCTTATCTGATAAAGGAACCAAATCTAATTGTGCCTGCAGGCTCTCAAAAAATGAACTTTGTATTGCAATAGGTATTTCTTTTCGTTCGTCATCATCATCTCCATTCTGATCGTATTTGGAACCGTAATCATTTAAGGAATCATCCTGGATATAATCATCTACATTGAACTCATCCATCGGTTCCTGGCTGTCTTCAGCGTTAAAATTATCATCATCAGGATCACGGTCTGGATATTCTTCCGCAGGCTCATTCATGTTTGCAAGACTCAAATCCTCCAGCGCTGGATTTTCCTCAAGTTCTTCCTTAATCCTGGTGTCCAAAGACACAGTTGGAACCTGTAAGAGCTTGATGAACTGGATCTGCTGGGGCGAGAGTTTTTGAAGAAGCTTTTGTTGAAGGTTTTGTCTTAACATGTTTTGAAATGTAGGGTAAAATTACATAATAATGGTGGTATGGAATTAAATATCATGAAAAAATATCTCTATAAAGCGCGTAAAAAGACTATGGACTAAATAATTTTGTTTATAAGCGTTTAAGATTTACTTTAGATAATACGATAAATATTAATTTTCAGATTATGTCAATAGCAAAAGAGTTTAAGGAATTTGTATCCAAAGGAAATGTGATTGATCTGGCAGTGGGTGTCATTATCGGGGCATCATTTGGTAAAATCATAACATCTCTTGTCGACGATGTTATCATGCCTTCAATTGGCTATTTAACTGGCGGAGTTGATTTTGCCGATAAAAAGATAGTACTGGTTGGTGCAGATGCAGTAAACAAGGGGGAAGAAGTTGCTATAAGATATGGCAAATTTTTTAACACGTTCCTTCAGTTCTTCATCGTCGCCATTTGTATTTTCGCCATTATTAAAACAATCAATTCGCTAAAACGAAAGGAAGCAGTTGCTCCCACAGTACCAGTGGTCCCGACAAGAGAAGAGGTGCTTCTTACGGATATAAGGGATATTTTAAGGAGCGGGCGAAGCTAATGTTTTGATATTGGAAGTTATTCTTTGCTTATTTTAAATCTATTGTTTGATTTGTGAAAAATCAACCTTATATTTGCACTCCTGTTTTTTAGAGCAATAATAGATTAAAAGTCATGAAAAGAACATTCCAGCCTTCTCAAAGAAAAAGAAGAAATAAGCACGGATTTAGAGAACGTATGAGCAGTGCGAACGGAAGAAGAGTTTTAGCTTCAAGAAGAGCTAAAGGCAGAAGAAGATTATCTGTATCTGACGAACGTCGCCACAAAGCATAGTTTTGTTTGTTATTCGTAGCCGTTACGAATAGTGCAGATCAAAATCTGCTTGCTGATCAGGCTAAATAACAACCAAAATGTATAGTTTCAATAAAGAAGAACGGTTATGTAGTGTAAAGCTTATTGATAAGCTTTTTCATAACGGTTCTTCTTTTTTGTTGTATCCATTCCGTATTGTCT
>NZ_JBASJU010000078.1:0-6955 GCF_049655485.1 Daejeonella sp. | reverse complement strand
CCGTTCAAGCAGCTTTCTAGCCCTTCCTGTTCTGGGTTACGCTCAGGAAACGGGGATTGAATTTGGTGCGGTAAGCCTTTATTCGTTTTACACGAACCGACAAGATACCCTGACGCGCGCATCCCGCTTGACGGGAGTTGCAACCTTTACAACCAAAAGTCAGAGCAATTTTCAGCTTAAGAGCGATATCTGGTCGCCAGGGAATACTTACCATTATACCTTCGAATTAAGATATAAAAACTTCCCTTTCAACTTTTATGGGGTGGGTAAGAACACGCTTCAAGCAAATGAAGACCGCATCACACAAAAACTATTCAGGGTGAATGCGGGAGTTGAAAAGCAGTTAGGAAAAATTACCTATACCGGTGCAAATGTTAATTTCGACAGCTACCGTTTCACGGATAAAGCAGCGGTGGGTATATACGGTACAGACCCAACTATCATCGACAAGGATGGCGGAAAAGTATTATTCTTTGGAATTTCACAGATCATTGACAACCGTAACTCAAATACCTATACGACCAAAGGAACATTTCTCAGACTCAATTACTCCTATGCTCCAGCATTTTTTGGCGGCAACAACTTCGATGGCAGCATGTTCGAAGCCGACTTTAGAAGTTTCAAGAGTCTGAGTAAAAAGCTCGTTGCAGGTCTAAACGGTTTATATCAAACTATAGGAAATGGAGACACCCCTTTTTATCTGCTTCCACAATTAGGTAATGATGAAATGATGCGCGGCTATTATACAGGCCGTTACCGGGATGAAAATCTGCTCGCCTTGCAGACTGAACTTCGATTCCGATTAAACCCACGCTTTGGCCTTGTTGGTTTTGCCGGAACTGGAACGGTATATGGACATGGCGATTTTACGATAGCCGACCTGAAACCCAGCATTGGCGGAGGATTTCGCTATTTCTTTGACATAGAAAAAGGCTTGAGCGTCAGAATGGATTATGCCTTTGGCGAAAAGCGTCCCGGTGAGGAGCGACAAAAAGGATTTTATTTAAGTTTAGGCGAATCCTTTTAATCTTCAGAAAGGAATTTTACTAATTTGCAGATGATAAACATTTGCAATTAAATTTCTGCTGGCATGAACAGGTTTTCATATTTGCTTTACCTTTTAATAAGCGTTTTTAGCATTTCGTGTACAGAAAGCAATGACAATAGTAAAGAGAACGCACTAAATGTTCTATCTCGGAAATACGTAAAGCTTGGCCTATTTATTGGCCAGTATGATGCGGATTTTGTAGATGCGTACTATGGGCCTGACTCGCTAAAACCTAAATCCAAACCGGCAATATTTCCTAAAGACAGTGTGCAAAAGGAAATCGCTTCGATGCAGGAAGAGCTTGAACAAATATCGAAAACGGACACTAAAGACCAAAAGGCACGGGCGCAATGGATGATAGGCCAACTTACTGCATTCAGCAGAAGAGTTAAGATTTATTCCGGCGAATTTGGCACATTCGATGAGGAGTCTAAAGATCTCTTTGGAGTAGCAGCACCTGAATATCCTGTAGCACATTATCAGTTGCTGCTTGATTCACTCGACTTGATTCTTCCAGGAAGCGGATCTGTTCAGGATCGGTTCCAGTTGCTTGCGAATCGATTTATTATTCCTAAGAATAAACTGGATACGGTGTTCAAAACAACAATAGCTGAGGCTAGAAAACGTACACTTGATCATTATAAACTCCCCACAGAAGAAAAGTTTACGCTTGGCTATGTCACCGATAAATCATGGAGCGGCTATAACTGGTACAAGGGGAATTATACCAGCGAGATCCAGATCAATACGGATATACAGATATTCATTGAAAGGGCTATTGACGTGGGAAGCCATGAGAGTTATCCGGGCCACCATGTATATAATATGCTTTTGGAGAAGAACCTTTACAGGGATAAGAACTGGGTTGAAATATCCCTCTACCCTTTATTCAGCCCGCAATCATTTATAGCAGAAGGCGGCGCAAATTATGGCATAGAGCTGGCATTCCCGGGCGATGATAAGATCCGATTTTCAAAAGAAGTTATTCTACCGCTGGCGGGCCTCGATTCGACCGGAACTGGCTTATACTTTAAGGCACTTGCTATTCGTGGACAGTTAAACTATGCAAGAAATGAAGCCGCCCGTGGACTGGTGAACGGCACGATGTCGGAACCACAGGCTGTGGATTGGCTCAAGCAATATTGCCTTTATAACGAAGAAACTGCTTTAAAATCTGTTGCATTTATAAAAAAATACCGCAGTTATGTAATCAACTATAACTATGGCCAGGATGTAGTCAGGAAATACGTGGAAAATCAGATCAAAGCACAAAATAAAAAAGCCAGTGAAACGGTGGACATGCCAGCAGAGTCAGTAAAAAGCAAAATCCCGCAAAGGCAATGGAAAATCTTTTATCATCTGCTGAGTAATCCGATCACTACTCAGGATTTATTAAACTAAAAATGTCATCCAAATAAGCTGTCAATGAAGCGTTTAATTCTACTCTTAATTTTCCCACTCTGTGTTTGTGCCCAAACGCCCGACTATTCTGCAAAATTTGCAACAATCGACACTTACGCAAACGGACTATTAAATCAATGGAACATTCCCGGCCTGGCTATCTCCATCGTTTACAAGGATAAACTTATCTACAGCAAAGGTTATGGTTTCAGGAATCTCGAGAAGCAGCTACCAGCTACCGAAACCACCATATTCCCAATCGCTTCCAACACGAAATTATTTACTTCAACCATCGCATCACAATTAGCTGTCGAGGCGAAACTAAGCCTCGATAAACCGGTACGCACCTACCTTCCGGGCATCGCTTTCAACAATGAGGAGCTAACTTCAAGAGTAACCTTACGGGATATGCTTAGCCACCGAACCGGACTCCCGGCATATGATGGAATTTGGGTAAATGCACCATTTAAACGGACAGAAGCACTCAGTAAAATTGCTCATATGAAACCTTCATTAGGATTTCGGGAAGGATACATCTATAATAATATGATGTTTACTACTGCGGGACTGGCAATTGAAAGTGTAACAGGTAAATCCTGGGAAGATAATGTCCGCGAACGTATCTTTAAACCGCTAGCTATGAACTCCAGTGGTTTTGCTGGTGTAGGTGCAAGGCCTGATGAGCACTCTAATTCCTATTTTTCAAATGAGGAGGACAAACTAATCGCGCGCGGTTTCAGTTCCCAATCTGAAACACTCGGTCCTGCCGGCACGATTTATTCGAACATGAAAGACATGGGAAACTGGATGATCGCACTGGTAAACGGGGGAGAGTTTAAAGGCAAGCAGGTAATCCCCGCAAGGGCATTAGCCGAAACCATGATTCCACAAAACCTTTCGGATAAGCGGGGCCGTTATGATGAATTATCAAACTCTATTTATGCTTTGGGGAGAATCGTTCAGGCTTACAAAGGCACAAAAATGGTAAGTCATACGGGTTCTATTGACGGTTTCTATTCCAATCTTACCTATCTACCAAAAGACAGCCTTGCCATTTTTATTGTCCATAATTCTGCGGATGCAAGTTCACTTCGATCTGTTATGAACCTGCCTATTGTCGATATTTTACTCGGCCGCGAGGCTACAGACTGGAGCGGGCGGTACAGAAAAGACTATCTTGAGGGAAAGGAACGCAGCAAAAAGCAAATCGATTCACTCAACGCTTCACGCGTTAAGAACACGTATCCTTCGCATCCTATCCAGGCCTACGCAGGTACATTTAATCACCCGGTATATGGTGACATAAAAATCGGCATGCAAAACAACAAAATCACATTAAATTACCGCGGCTTAGCTGCTATGCTTGATCACTGGCACTATGACCAGTTTATAACAGTAGATGAAGGGAAAAGCTTTCCAGATATGAAGATCAATTTCCTGACGAATGATAAAGGGGAGATTGACAGGATTAGTACGAGGCCGTTTGGGGATCCGGTGACGGAGTTTGTTAAAAGTAATTGAGAGTGGAGAAGGAAGGTGAAAGTTGAAAAACGGAAATCAGACAACGGAAGAGGAGAACTAAAAACTGAATTTGAAAATTGCTGGACACCGGAGTTTTGGGAAACATGGGGGTTGAAAATTAATAATTAAAGATTACTATATGAAAAAAAATTTACTATCGATCTTATTTGTGATTGCCGGGGCGCTGGGCGCTTTTGGGCAGGTTATTACAACGTCAACTCCGGAAGCGGCGGGATTTTCTTCAGAAAGTCTGAAAAGAATTGATGTAGCGATGAATGACTGGGTAAGCAAGGGTTATTTAAACGGGGCTTCAGCCCTGATTATCAGGGACGGAAAGGTGGCTTACTATAAAGCTGCCGGATTTGATGACCTCGATACAAAGACACCTTTACCGAAGGATGGAATTTTCAGGATCGCATCGCAAACTAAAGCGATTACGAGCGTAGCGATTATGATGCTTTTTGAGGAAGGCAAATTGTTGTTGAGCGATCCGGTTTCTCAGTATATTCCTTCATTTAAAGGACAGGCGGTCTTAGCTAAATTCAATCCGGGTGACACCACTTATACTACTGAACCTGCAAAACGGGAAGTCACCATTAAGGATCTGCTAACCCATACTTCGGGGATTGGTTACGCCCAAATCGGATCGAAGGAAGCAAATGCCATTTACGCGAAAAACAACCTTAGCACCGGAATCGGAATGAAGGATGCAAGCCTGAAAGATGCGATGTCCACTCTGGGGAAATTACCGCTTATGCATCAGCCAGGTGAGAGATTTACCTATGGTTTAAATACTGATCTTTTAGGTGCTTTAGTGGAAATAATTTCAGGGGTCAGCCTTGATGAGTTTTTCAGAGCAAGAATTTTCGAACCACTGGGAATGAAAGATACTTACTTCACTGTCCCACAGGCAAAAGCTCGCCGCTTAGTAAATCTCTACACTGAAAAAGAGGGCGGAGTTTTAGCTAAGGCAACTGTTCAAATGCTTAACGGGCCTGTGACACCTAATTACCCATTGGAAAAAACGTCCTACTACTCAGGTGGTGCTGGACTTAGTTCAACCATCTTTGATTACGCCATATTTTTGCAAATGCTGCTTAATGATGGTGTTTACAACGGTAAACGAATACTTGGAAGAAACACTGTCAGGATGATGACAGTTAATCAGGTAGGTGATGTGAACATCGGCAACGGTGATAAATTTGGCTTAGGGTTTCAAATTGTCACTGATAAGAGCAGCGGTCGCACACCTGCCCAGGAAGGTACTTTTGGCTGGGGCGGAGCATTTGGAACCTCGTACTGGGTAGATCCAAAAGAGAGGCTGGTGCTTTTGATTTATCGTCAGATGCAGGCGAGATCACATAATGAGGTGATCGAGAAGTTTAGGGCGATGGCGTATGGAGCCATGGAGTAGTTTAAATTAGACCTATAGTTTAATAAAATGAAAAAAACATTATTATCGCTTTCGTTATTTGCAGCGACGCTTACATCTCAGGCTCAAACTACAATACCTATTGCCGATGTCATTATTCAAAACGGCAAAGTGCTGGACGGGACAGGTAACTCATGGTTTTATGGAGATGTAGCCATTAAGGATGGTAAGATCCTAAAAGTGGGTTACCTGGGTGGCTTGCGGGCTAATAAAATAATTGACGCAAAAGGCCTGGTGGTAGCGCCGGGTTTTATAGACGTTCATGGGCACATTGAAGGTGGTGTAGTTAAAACTCCTACTGCAGATAATTATATACTGGATGGAGTTACCACTGTTATCACCGGGAACTGCGGTGGGTCTGAAGAAGATATCCGTGGATACTTGCGTTTAGTCGACAGCATTCGCCCTTCAATTAATATTGCTTCACTAATCGGACATAATACCGTCCGCGCGCAGGTGCTTCAACGCGCTAATCGTGCGCCGAGTGCAGAAGAGCAAAAGCAAATGGATGAACTTGTGGCGAAGGCGATGAAGGATGGCGCAGTGGGCCTATCCACTGGCCTCATATATATTCCTGGCACTTTTGCAAAAACAGAAGAGGTGGTGAGCCTTGCCAGGGCTGCGGCAAAATACAATGGTGTTTATGCTTCACACATTAGGGATGAGGAGAACAAAGCTGTAGAAGCGATAAATGAAGCAATTAATATCGGCAAAGAAGCAAATATTCCAGTGCAGATCTCACACTTCAAGGTAGGGGGGAAATCCAACTGGGGGAAATCAGATATTACGCTCGGCTTGATCAAAAAAGCCCGTGAAGAAGGATGGGAAGTTACAATCGACCAGTATCCATATACTGCAAGCAGTACTAACCTTGGTGTACGCCTTCCCGACTGGACCTTCCAGGGAGGAAATGATTCAATGAAAGTCAGGTTAACTGATCCGGAAACACGTGCCCAGATTAAGAAGGAAATGCTTCGGCAGCTGAAAGATTATGCTTTCCCCAATTATTCATATGCAGTAGTAGCGAATTACGATCCAGATTCAACTTACAATGGCAAGAATATCACTGAAATAAATAAACTTTTAGGGAAAAGGTCCAACGCAAAAAACGAGGCTGAAACCATTATGGATATGGTTTTGGCAGGCGGAGCGCAAATGGTTTATAACAGCATGAATGAAGAAGATGTAAAATACATCATGAAATATCCGTTCAGCATGTTTGCAGCTGATGCGGGAATCCGGGTTTTCGGCCAGGGAATGCCTCATCCGCGTGGTTATGGAACTAACGCCAGGGTTTTAGGAAAATACGTGCGTGATGAAAATGTGATCACGCTGGAAGATGCCATCAGGAGAATGACTTCGCTTCCTGCGCAGAAATTCGGGCTAAGCGACCGCGGTTTAATCCTTCCTAACTACGCTGCCGACGTGGTAGTATTCAGCGAAGCAGAGGTTCAGGACCTTTCCACTTTCCAGCAGCCTCACGCCTATTCAAAAGGTTTTAAATATGTGATCGTCAATGGAGAAGTGGTGGTAGAAAACGAAAAGCATTTGGG
>NZ_JBASJU010000077.1:0-4773 GCF_049655485.1 Daejeonella sp. | reverse complement strand
CATCAAATCAGCCATTTCCTGATTTCTCATAGTTTCATGCATTCCGGAAGGCATTATCGACCAGGTAAGTTGTTTTCTAGTGAACTTCCTTGTTTAAATTTCAATGCCCCGCCCTCCGCGTCAAAATCCCACCCGCTGCTTCTTTTATAAGGTTGGTAAACACAAATGCCGCCGGGTCTACACTATGAACCAGGTTTTTTAGGCGTCTCAGCTCTAAACGGGTTACCACTGTAAAAACTATATCTACCGGGTAACTGACATTAAAGCTTTCTTTTAAAAACCCACGCTCGACTCCTCAAGTCCTTCTATCACAAAATCGGTCACCCGTGATGCGGTAAAGCTCAACAGGTGGTGGTTTATCAGGTACTTTCATAACTTCTGTGGCTTAAAGCTATTTTACGAAGCCCTGAGGCCCCGTAATAGCAATAAGATTACAAGGGTAATGTAAACCAGAAAGTTGAACCTTCTCCAAATTTACTATCTACACCCATTTGGCCGCCATGCTTCTCAACAATTTCGTTTGAAATGTATAAACCCAGGCCCAGTCCAGAGATCTGGTGACCCGAAGAATCGACTCTGTAATAGCGCTGAAAGAGATGAGGTATTTTATTCTCTGGAATCCCGGGACCAAAATCTCTTACCGATACTTTTGCAAAGGCATTAATCTTTTCGATGATGATATGTATTTCATCTGAATCGGGAGCATATTTAACAGCATTGTTTACAAGGTTCACAATTACCTGGTCAATTCGATGCATATCGGCGAATACTTGTAAAGTGGTATCACCCTTTAAAATGATTTCGTGACCATGTTGAAGCCTTACATGTTGGCAGCAATCATTCATCACATGAGATAGGGTAAAGTCTTCCTTATTCAAGGTTAATTGACCTTCATTGAGCTTGCTAACGTTTAATAAATCTTCTACTAGGTAGGCTAACTTATTAACGCTTATTCCTGCCTGGGCTATGAGTTTTTCCAATCTATCATTAGGCTCAATAGCTGTCAATTTTTCCATCAATTGAACGGATGCCTTGAGCGATGTTAAAGGCGTCTTGAGCTCATGACTGGCTATCCCGATAAAATCATCTTTCTTCTGTTGGGCCAAAACCTGTTCAGTTACGTCAGTAGCTACTGCGATTACGGCATTGATCAAACCCTTGGAATCTCGAAGTGCTGCATATACGAATTTGAGAAACACTTTTTCTAACTTTCCATTTTTTAGTAGCTCTACGGGATGGTTGTCCGCAGTAAATGATTTCCCACTTTGATAGACACCTTGAAGCAATTCCTCAAGTCCCTGGCCTTTAGCTTCCGGTAGTCCTTCAAATACCGGTTTGCCAATTACTTCCGTTGTGGTTCCCCAAATCTCCAGCATCTTTTCATTAGCAATATCAACAATAAAGTTCGGGTCTTTAAGGATACAAATAGCCACAGGAGCCTGCATGATCATTGATCGAAGATTATCCTGACTGATTTCTAACTCGCGCTTTGCTTTTACCAGTTCGGTCACATCGGTAGCACTGCACATCACTCCCCAAACTTTCCCTTCATCGTCTGTCAAGGGCAGATAGCTGAACTTGAAGTAATAAGTCTGAAGTACATCGCCAACGGGCAGGTCTGCTCTGTCCTGTTCGGTGTGGTACGGGATCCCGGATTGGTAAACCATTTGGACGAGCTTCGGAAATGGTTGATCCACAATTTCTGGCAAGGCTTCGATAAAAGGCATACCGATTATAGATGCATCTTTGCCCCAAACATTGAGAGTTGCTTCGTTGGCGTAAATAACATTAGAATCGGGCCCTGCACATACGTAAATAGGGCTTGGTGAGGAATTAAATATGGTTAGAAGATGTTGTTCTAAAAGGGATTTGTGTTTTTCCAAGATAAGTAGCTGCAAAATAATGGAACAATGCTATTTCGTAAATGTTTGAAATAACACTCGCCTTCTGTTCAACTATTAATCGGATTCCGGTATTCTATGCGCCTTAATATTACTCTTTTTACCAAACTACCGTCGCGCATTAAAGTTTCTAAATAATAATGGTCAATATAGATAATTGGGAAGTATATTTTTTCAATCAGTCTGTGGGCAACCAAACATAAAATACTGAACCTTCTCCTTTGATACTATCAACCCATATATTACCGCCTTCTTTCTTAATTATTTCTGCGCATATATATAGGCCGATACCCATTCCCTGGAATGTAGCTTGGTTTTCGCCCGTAACCCGGTAAAATTGTTCAAATACACGCTGTTGACCCTCCATCGAAATTCCGATACCAAAATCCTGAACGCTCAACTGAACACCGTCATTCACAACCTTGGTATCTATTATAATTCTATCAGCTGCCGGCGAATACTTTGTTGCATTTGATAGAAGGTTATTGAGGACCTGACCTAGTTTGTTTTTATCTCCCGAAATACTTATATCTGCATCTAAATTGTCTATTATTTGATGTGTAACACTGGTTGTTTGGAAATCATCAATCACTTCTTTTACAAGGTCGTCCAGATTGAATACAGATTCATTGCGGATTAAGCCGCCCGTTTGCATTCTTGTAATGTCTAAAAGGTCTGTTATAAGTGTATTAAGACTGTTGACCTGTTTACTCATTTTTTTTACCATTCCCAGTGTTTGCACATCATCTTTTTCTGCCAAAATTCGCTCGATGATTTGACTATATGCTTTGATTGTGGTTACCGGGGTTCTCAGTTCATGGCTGGCCATTGAAAGGAAATCATTCTTCTGTTTTTGCTCTTCTTTTAGATTTTCGATATCGGTGAATGCACCGATCCATTTAATAATTGTTCCTTTTTCGTTCTTTATGGGTTCGCCCTGAACCAAATGCCAGTTATACACCCCTTTTTTATTTTTAAGTCTCGCCTCGGAATGGTAAGTTTTGCCAGTTTGAAGGCTATTTTCCCAACCTTGCCTTAGAGCTTTCAGATCCTGGGGATGAATTAATTTTTGCCAGGTATCCTTTGCGTACGGATCAAGTCCTGAATAGTTAATCCAATGGCTTGAGGCATATTCATAAATTCCTTTTTCATTCGTCATCCATATCAATTGCGGCAAGGTTTCAGCTAGTATGCGGAAGCGTTGCTCACTTTCAATAATTGCCTTTTCATAGCTTTTTTGTTTGGTTATATCCTTGAAGGTCCAGCTCCATGCGTAATAACTGCCATCTTCTCCAATCACCGGATATCCATTTCGTTCTACAATTTTACCATCTTTAAATTCCAGTTCATCCAGACTGGTTTCTGTTGGGTGCTCATAAAGATATTTTACTTTATCAATAAATAATTGAGGGTTTACTAATTGTGCCATAGCGAATGACAGGGCCGCTTCATCATCTTTGGCGTCAACAATAGGTTGTGGCATGTTCCATATTTCGGTGAAGCGCTGGTTGAATGAAATAATTTTCCCTTTTGCATCTACCAGCAAAATTCCATCTACACTTGCCTGGTTGTGGGCTTCAAGCAAAGCAGTACGGTAAGTCAATTTTTCAGTCAGACTCCGGAAATATGATTCACTTTCCCGTATTTTTTTCGCCGCCTCACGTTGTTCTGTAATATCAGTATGAACACCTACCCATTGCTTAATTATGCCTTTTTCATCCAGGGCTGGAACTGCTTTTACGGAAAATAATCTCCATCCATTATGCTGTGTCTTTAACCGGTGTTCAAATACAAATGTACTTTTATCTCGTACAGCTTTGTTCCAGGCATCCACAGTAGGTTGTGCATCGTCCGGGTGAACAGCTGAAGACCATTTGAAACCCTGATACTCCTCAAAACTCTGGCCAGTTAACTTAGCCCATCCAGGTTGTTCGCCTACCATTTCACCAACTGCGTTATTTGTCCAGATGATACCTTCTACTGCAAGGATCGCAGCCTCAAATTTTTTCTCGCTTTCTTTAATCCTGGCTTCAGCTTCTCTTCGTTCAGTAATGTCAACAGATGAACCAACAAAACCCAAAAACTCGTTGTTGGCCCCCAGAATCGGATTTCCTTGCGCAAGCACCCAACGCCAGGTTCCATCAGCCCTTAATAGACGGCATTCCAGCGAGTAAGGATGCCTCTCGGAAATTGCCATACTTAGGGTTTTCATCGTGGAATCCAAATCGTCTGGATGAACAATTTTTTCCCAGTCAGAAATGTCCTCCGTTTTAGTAACTCCTATAAAATCAAAAAAAGTTTTGTTGTAATAAGTCGGCGAACCATGGGCATCAATTGTCCAGATAAGAACGGGTGAGGCATCCGCCATGGCACGAAAATGGCTTTCACTTTCTTTTACATGGGCTTGTGTACGATCTGTATTCGATTTTTCCGCGGTTGACCCTGTGCGTTGTGCACCAACTATCCAATTTTTTTTATCGCTCATTTTATCCGGAAAGATTTTCAGGTATGTTGTATGGTTTTTTGCAACGTCTTTGTAATGAACCATCAATACATTAGAGATGTTAGGTAACCATTTTAATAAAGATAATTTAAACTTAGATATCAAGGAGCATTTTAAATGTTTTTGAAGCCATTAGACATCGGTTACAGACTGCGAAATGATTTAAATAGGATAGAAATTCTTAATTTGTATCTAAGCTAAATAATCGTGTTATGAAATTAAGTGCTGAACAAGTTAAAAGCTATCAAAGTGATGGTTATCTTATCATTAAAGATTTTTGCAGTAAAGCGGAAATTGATAAGTTATATAGCGTAGCCTTGCAGGATGATGCTATGTCTAAAAACGCGCTTGACCTGAATTACCAGAGTG
>NZ_JBASJU010000076.1:0-4427 GCF_049655485.1 Daejeonella sp. | reverse complement strand
GCGCAGGTGCTGGAATAAATTCTATAGGATCTAATTCCTCTACATAAAATTCACTCAGGTCAATTCCCAGGCGATGCACGCCAGCCTTAGCAATCATAATTGCATCGTAATCTTCATCTCTCAATTTTTGGATACGCGTGGGGACATTGCCCCGCAGTTCCTCTACCTCCAGATCAGGCCGTACAGCCAGAAGCTGGGCTTTTCTACGATTGGATGATGTTCCAACCATGCCGCTAAACTTTACCGACAATTTCTGCTGGATGTCTACACAGTCTTTGAGAATAATCAATAATTCGGAAGGATCTTCACGTTCCGACACGGCAGCAATGATCAGCCCAGGGGGATGGTTTGTTGGAAGGTCTTTATGGGAATGAACGGCCAGGTCAATCTTACCGATAGCCAATTCTTCTTCAAGTTCCTTGGTAAAGAATCCCTTACCTTCGAGCTTATCAAAGCTCAGGTTCAATATTTTATCGCCTTGTGTTTTGATGATCTTCAGTTCGGAGTCAAGGCCAAGCTTTGCAAGCTCATCCTTAACAAAATTAGCCTGCCATAATGCAAGCTCGCTTCCTCGTGTTCCAATTATAATTTTAGCATTTCCGGGTGTTCCGGGCACATTATCAGACATGGCAGTATATTGTTATTCGGATCTATCGAAGGGAAAAATTAACCAAAATGATTGGCAACAGGTTGGTTTCAGGTATTATTTATCAGGATATCCTTAGCCATCACCATCGGGACGCTAATGTATTTTTTCTCCATGTAGTCCATCACCTTGCTTAAAACTTCACGGGAATTTTCATCCATACTTTCAATATCCTGTGCAAAAATGCAGTTTATGGCTGTATTTTTAATTTCCTTGATCTTCTCAGGCACATCCCGCATCGCGATTTCAACTCTTCTCTGTTTCAAAACAGGTTTGAACTCCTGAATATTCTGATCAATAATGCGTTCTGCAAAGATTAGCTCTTCGTATCGCTCCTGAAGGTTGCTGTTCGCTATTTCCTGTAAGCTGTGAACTTCAATAAAAGTCACCGGGTTTTTTTCAATAACCGTGCAGCAGGTGTCATTTGGAACGGCCAGGTCGACAATTACTTTCCTGGAGGTATCCCCATTTAGAAGGGATTGATAAATTTCATTGGTTATTACCGGCTCAGTTGCGCTGGTACAGGTAATGATTACATCAAAACCCTCTTTATATTTTTTTAATTCTTCTAAGCCAAAAGCATTTCCGCCAAGCTCATCAGCAAGAACCTGCGCCTTGGCAAGGGTACGGTTGAAAATAGTAAAATTGGAATACTTGTGCTTCTGCAGGTATTTTGAAAGATTTTTATTGGTTTCGCCCGCGCCGATTATGAGTATACGTGCATTTGTACACATCTTCAATTCACGCAATTTGCGGTAAGCCAGGGAAACTACCGAAATAGGTTTACGGGCAATACCGGTGTGGGTATAGACTTCTTTCGCCGTTTTCACCACACGGTTCATGATCAGGCGGAGATAATCGCCTGTAAAGCCGGCAACCCGGCAGGTTTCATAAGCTTTGCGGATTTGTGCCAGGATTTCCTTCTCACCTACTACGAGACTTTCAAGTGAACATGAAATACGAAGAAGGTGGTTAAGCGCTTCAATGTCTTCATAAACCGAAACCTGGCTTACGAAATTTCCGATCTGCTCATCTGGAATACAGAGGTCCAGAGCCACTATAAATTCCTTTACAAAATCGCTATCCAGAGTCTGTTCGGCAGTAAATACAAATTCAACACGATTACACGTCCCAACATAAAATATCTCAGGAATGTCGAATCGCTGCTTCACACGTTTAAGACTGCTTTCAAGAGTTTCGTTACAAATCACGAATTTCCCCAGATCTTTAAGATCTATGTGCTTGTGTGTAAATGCAATAACTTTTAAAAACTTCAATTCCAGCTATCCTAAGTAAAAAACCGCAACAAATGTAATCAATAAGGGTTTTTGTATGTGTCACCTGTTTGTAAACACGGATGTTTAGACTGATTATAAATAGGAGTAAGATTTGTCTGGAATAGGATTCATAGGATTAATAAGATGAATAGGATGCTGGGTTTCAATTTTCAGTTTTCAGTTTTCAGCTAATTAACCTAACTTATAAATTTACAAGTACATAGTAAAACGTATTCCCCCCTAAAAACGTTATCATGTAATGGTCATCAAACAAACATTCACTCTCAGCGGCGCGGAAGGCAAGCCAATTTTAATGGATTTGACTTATAAAACCGGGAATGAACGTGCACCTATGGTGGTTTTTGTGCATGGTTTCAAAGGATTTAAGGACTGGGGCACTCACAATATGGTGGCAGAATATTTCGCGGGCCATGGCCTGAGGTTTCTGAAGTTCAATTTCTCTCACAACGGAACAACACCCGAAAGCCCGGAAGATTTTGCGGATTTGGGAGCCTTTGGTGATAATACCTTCACAAAGGAGTTTGAAGATTTGGACACGGTGATAAGCTTTGTAAAAAGTGGCCAGGACTTTCCTGAACCCGTTTCTTTAGCCCTTATCGGACATAGCCGCGGGGGCGGAACATGCATCATTCAAGCGGCAAATGATGAACGCATAGATAAATTGATTACCTGGGCGTCGATCTCCAAATTCAGCAGCTTGTGGAACCCGGAAGATGAAGATGAGTGGCGAAAAAAAGGTGTAATCTACAATTTCAATACCCGTACCAAGCAATACACACCCTTGAAGATTGACCTGCTTCATGATCTTGAAAAACATGCTAAATCCTATGATATCCTTTCCCAGGCAGAGCGGGTTAAACAGCCCTGGCTCATTATTCATGGAGATGAAGATGTAAACGTTAGTCTGGAACAGGCAAAGGAATTACAGGCACGGTCAAATCATGCTGAGTGTTTTGTGGTAACCCACGCCAACCATGTTTTCGGGTCAGAGCATCCTTACACAAAAGAAAGTATGCCCCTTGAATTACAGTTGGTTTGTGAGAAGAGTATTGAATTTGTTAATAGTTGCGGAGCGGTTTAATTTGACCAGAATAGGCGCTGTGTACAAAGCCACTCACCGCACTCTTCTTGATACCTGATACTAAATATTCACCACCTCCGGCTCCACCCAGTTCCCATCTTCTTTGATAATCCCAATCAACTCATCCAGGGCATTTTCCGTGTTCACATTCTTCTTCACCACTTCCTTTCCTCGGTACAAAGTAATTTTACCCGGCCCGGTTCCCACATAACCATAGTCCGCATCCGCCATTTCGCCCGGACCGTTTACAATACACCCCATAATGCCAATTTTCAGGCCTTTAAGGTGATCCGTACGGCTGCGTATCATTTGGGTGGTGATCTGCAGGTCGAAAAGTGTCCGGCCACAGCTTGGGCATGAAATATATTCTGTCTTAGAGATCCTTGAGCGCGTCGCCTGCAAAATCCCAAAAGAAGTAGTCAGTACCGTCTTAGGCCATATCCCCGGCGCATCCAGCCAGATACCATCACCAAAACCGTCGAGCATTAGTCCGCCGATGTCAGTAGCAGAGTGGAGTTGAAATCGGTCTGCATCAGTGACGGGTTGCAGGTTGGTTAGTTGTTCGTGATTAGATGTGAGACCGGACTGACTTGAGCCTTCAGGTTCCTCACCCCCTAATTCGTAATTCGTAATTCGTAATTCTTCCTCCTTATACGTTCTCTTCACGATCACCGGCACTTCCACACCCATCTCAACGAACTTCAAAAACGCCCCCCTCTGATCCTGCATTCCGCAAATCTCCTTCGTCTCCAAGACAAATACCAGGGTATTATCCAGCGGTATCCGGTCAAAAAGATCCGCCCCTATATCGCTGTTCGATATCGAAACAAGATTTAAGGAAACATCCTTCTCGCCTTCCTCCAGATATTCCCGGAGCGTATATAAAGGGTGACAATTACTCTTATCCCCCAGCGTTTTCCAGGTCGAATAATTATAGAGTTGCTTCAAATTCCCAGGAAAGCTGAACGAAGGGAGCTGGTCCGCCAGATAAACAAAATCCGTCGACTGCTCCCCCATATTGTACTTATCCAGGATTGAAGAATAGATATAACCCACATCACTAAGTATCGCCGGATCTTTAAGATTCTTTTTGGAAAGGTCTATGATTACCCTAGGTACCTGGTGGCCGCCGATGAAGGTGTTTAGTTCAGTTGTAACTCGCTTATTGTATTCAAATGGAGAGTGTAAATGATCTAATTCATTTTCGACCTTCTCGCCAGGTGCGTCCGCCCGTAATTCGTAATTCTTAATTCGTAATTCTCTTTCTCCGTATCGGTTTGCCAGGGCCAGTGCCACCGGCGCTTCCGCCTCCGGCTCCTCCGTCAACGATACCCTGATCGTATCTCCCAAACCATCTTCCAGCAAAGCACCAATTCCCACAGCTGATTTAATCCTGCCGTCT
>NZ_JBASJU010000075.1:0-2413 GCF_049655485.1 Daejeonella sp. | reverse complement strand
GGATCAATCAGTCTGAGAATAGGAACTGCAGATACCGGATCTCCTTTTGTAACAAGTGCAATCCCACCTGTACGAAACCAGATCAAAGTAGGCGGCATTCTGACCATAGGGAATAGCACTGCCAGTCCCCCCGGCATCTACCAGGGCACATTTTCAATAACTTTTTTTCAGGAATAAAGTATTGAAAGGTTAACCTCCTCCTCAATAAAGTAAACAGTATGATCTCTTCATTTCCTTACCAAGATCTGCCCGGTTTCCTTTTCAGGAGATTATATATTCTATGGCTGTTTTTTTTATTCCCGTTTGACTCTGTTGCTAAAGATGACCCGCCCATAGATGAAATTTCTGTATTTCTGAACGTAGCGGGCTTGGGAGGCCGGGAGGTCGAAGCGATCGTGAAAGACAATGAAGCTTATTTATCTGTTACTGATGTATTTGATTTTTTAAAAATAAAAAATACGATATCTCCCGGTTTGGATTCTGTATCCGGATTCTTCATGGATCAAAAGAACCAGTACCTGATTGACCTTAACCAACATCAGATTTTCTTGGGAAATAAAACAATTCCATTAGGAAAAGATGAAATAATAGGTACTTCCACCGCTTTATACCTTAAATTGAGCGTCTTTGGAGCGGTTTTTGGACTTGACTGCGTTTTTAATTTCCGTAGCCTCTCTGTTCAGCTGACTACGAAACTTGATCTTCCTGTAATACGCGAAAAAAGACAGGAACTTATGCGTACTAATGTCAGTAAACTGAAAAAGGAAATAATTGCGGATACAATCCTTAAAAGAACCTATTCCGCGTTTAATGCGGGAGCCTTTGACTGGTCTGTAATATCCACTCAGCAGCACCAAGGCCTAAACAATACCCGGCTTAATATGAGGATCGGAACTATTGTTGCCGGTGGGGAGACCAATATTTTATTAAACTATGATTCTCAAAGAAAGTTAAACCTGAGAGAACAATCTTACCAGTGGAGGTATGTCAATAATGATCAAAAAATCTTAAAACAGGTGATGGCGGGGAAAATAGCTGCCCAGTCTACCTCTTCCCTTTTTGCTCCTTTAGTGGGCATAAAACTTACCAATACATCCACAGCTTACAGAAGATCTTTTGACAGCTACACTTTAAGTGATTTCACTGAACCCGACTGGATTGTTGAACTTTATGTAAATAACAGCTTAGTTGATTATGTGAAGGCTGATGCCTCAGGTTTTTTCACATTCCGCGTACCGCTGGTGTATGGTAATTCAGCTTTAAAACTTCGCTTCTTTGGCCCATGGGGCGAGGAGAGAACAAAAGAGCAGGTTTTTAATGTCCCCTATAACTTTTTGCCATCCGGGGAGATGGAGTATACTTTAACTGCCGGGATGCTTGAAGATGGAAAATACAGCCGTTTTTCGAGGGCGGATTTTAAGTATGGTCTTAATAAGGGTATAACGATCGGAACGGGTGTGGAATATTTATCTTCCATAAGATCAAATCAGGTAATGCCTTTTATCAATTCCTCCTTCAGACTTGCTTCTAACTTACTTTTAACAGCAGACTATACCCATAATGTAAGGGGAACAGCACTTTTGAACTATCGCTTACCTTCCAACCTGCTGATCGAACTTAATTATATTAGCTACAAAAAAGGTCAGACAGTCATCAATGGAAATCTCCGGGAAGAACGAAAATTTCTTGTTTCAAAACCGCTTAAATTAGGAAGTTTCTATGGTTTTACGCGTTTATCCCTCAATCAAATAGTTTATCCTCGCTCCAAACAAACTACAGCTGATCTGCTTTTGTCGGTTGCAACAAGGGGAGTTAGTGCAAGTTTAACATCTTATGCGGTGTCGGTGGGTCCTGAATATATGAATGTTTTCAGTAACCTTGCGATGACATTCCAGCTTCCCTCCCGCTTTACTTTAAGACCGCAAATTCAGTATGGGTATAACTATAATACCATCAATGAAGTAAGGATCGAACTTGAAAAACAGGTTTTCAACCGTGGTTTTTTGAACTTGAGCTATATCAATAATCTGAATTACAACCGGCAGAACTTTGGTTTAAGTTTACGGGTTGATCTTTCTTTTGCACGTGCATCTTTCTCGGCAAGGCAAACCTCTAACAGGATGGTTTTAACCCAATCCTTAAGCGGCGGCGGCTCTTATAGTAAACAGACTAGTCTTATTGATTTAAATAACCGTACCAATGTGGGCCGGGGCGGTGTCCTTGTGTACCCTTACCTCGATCTCAATTCAAATAATCTGAGGGATAATAACGAACCCAAGATCGAAGGGCTTCAGCTAAAGGTGAATGGAGGGCGAATAGAAAAAAACCTGCGCGACACAACAATACGAATAATGGATCTCGAGCCGTATGCCGATTATTTAATTGAGCTTGATCCTTCCAGTTTCGATAATAT
>NZ_JBASJU010000074.1:0-15672 GCF_049655485.1 Daejeonella sp. | reverse complement strand
ATGACTCGGTTTTGTATATTTTTAAAAAAGCATTCAGGATCTGTGTTCTTATCCAAAATAAGATAAGGCACACCTGCGTTTGCAGCACACTGTCCATCAAGTTCTTCCCGGTCGCCTACGAAAAGACACTCATTAGCTTTTACATTGTATTTGTCCATTATGTGCTTTATGGCCGTCGGATCTGGTTTAAACCGGTCAATATTACTGTCGGTAGAGCTTACAATTAAGTCAGCTACAAGGCCCATCGCACTCATCTTGCTTGTAGCTTTGTAATCTGAATAGATCGCGATCTTTATACCTTCTTCTCGTAGCTTGTTGAACAAAGATTTAACCCCAGGGTAAACAAATGAGGCTAAAAATGGATTTGGATAGTTAAAGATCCAGTGATCTACCACTCTTTTTATTTTTTCAACTGGAGCATTTGCCTTCCGCGCACACCATTCATATTGGGAATTTTCAAGATTCGTGCCAACATTGCCTGTTCTTTTTTCCCGTTCGGCTCTAAAAGTTTGCAGGATTATTAACTCCTTATATCGCCAGGGCCTGAGGGCATAAAAGGATAATAGCGAAATGAGCATCTTCCTTCTTAATTTCGACTGATTATAAAGTGTTCCGTCAACATCAAAAATTACAAGCTTACATTGGGCCATTTACAAATTTCGGTTTAAGTCTATGTTTATTTCACGGACACCTACTCAACATGGAACCGGGGAAATTGTTTAGTTGACGGGACACTTCGATAGCGGGAGAGAGGGATCCTGCCATAGAAAAATGGGTTTCTATCTATTGGCCGGATCTCCACTACAATTTCCCAGTAAAATTGTTTTAACTAACTATAACTTTTTGTCATACATTACGTAAGGGAACTTATGAAAAAATTGTTAACGAAAAGCCCTTTGAATTTTCAAGGAATATTAAATTGTTTAGCGTTTCTTTTTATTTTGATTTCCTCGTCTTGTGATAAATCTGACCTGACGGTTGTAGAAGAACCAAAGGCGGTTATTGCCACAACGGATGCGGTGAGATTAGATCCGAACTTGATAACGGTAGAAGTTAGCTTTGTTTCTGTACCCACCAGCGCTTCCTCTGCGATACCATCTTTGAAATACAATAAAACTTCAGTGATTAACTTTGAATTTGATGACAATCCTGCCTCGGTTTATAGTTTATATAAATATTTGAGAACACAAATGTTTACCGATGGGACTGGTAAAGAAGTTAGTTTTAGGTCTGCGATAGCAGTAAACAGTCGTGGAAATTATAATAACGGAGATTTATGGGAAAACTATCAGGGGAACATTTCAAAAACGGAGGCCGCCGATATAATTTCAGGAGGCTGGACATTGGAAAATCATGGCTACTATCATTCGGTCTTTAATGAAAAGGATAATTTTGGATACGGGAAACCGGTAGCGGTAAATATCAGTGAAAACACAAAGGCTGTATTTGATAAGACAGGTTTTAAAATGAGGACGCTTGTAGTGCCTTCCAATGATCAGGGTTATTTATCGCCTGCGTTTCAACAAGGGATTATCGCGACCACGTCTACAAATCATTTCGAGGGGTTTCAGTCATTCCCCATGTATGGCGATTATGTTGATGTGAACACCTTGCCAAAGAGCGGATTGCATTTTCGCAGGGACTTTAACGACAAATGGGATGCGGCGGGGATCAATGCAATAAAAGCAAAAATTACCAGCCTCTTTAATAAAAGCAACGGTAAGGAACGAATGCTTTACAGGCTGGGAACACACGCTCCCGACCTGGAAGCATTTAAATCACTGGCTTCACACATTAAATCAAGTTCGAACGATCAGTGCTGGGTTACAACGATGCAGGAGATGGTGGAATACCTGCAGTTAAAAGAGCAAATCGTTAAAAAGGAAACTATGTCCGATGGGAAACTGTTGATCACTCTGGATGTTTCAAAGGTGGAAAAAGAAACTCTGTTCAAAGATTTCAGCCTGCAGGTTAATTCTGACAGTCCAATACAAAGTATTAAAGTTCATAACGCCCGCGGCAACAGCTCAAACTTAAAGGGACTCGTTAATATAAGTTTCTAGTTTGATGAGGTGGTAATTTTAGCGTCGCTCCTAAGAAAAAGCTTTTTTAAGTCGGTTGACGAATGCGATTGGCGCGCCTCCTTCTTCATTCAGACGGCGGTCGGATGTCCAAACCAAAGCTTTGTTATCGCTTATTCGTTTTAAACGGCCGAATCGTTCTCTTAATTTGAGCCCCAAATAACCGTCTTCATTTGAACCGACAGGGTGATCATAACCGCCCACCATAATACCTTGTTCTTTTCTATATCCCGAGCTGCAGCCATAAACATACATGGCTTCATCTTTTAACTTTTGTATAGTACGCTTGTATAAATCGCCAACACTTTCGTAAAAAAAATAGAACCTGCGGGAAGTATTCTCTTCAGGGAAAAAGGCGAATCTGCCATAGGTACAAACTATTTTTTCCTCCCTTAAGGGTAGCGTCATCAAGTCGATCCAATCAGGGGAATAAATGGAATCGGCATCGGCGTTAAGGATGTATTTCCCCTTAGCAGCGTGAAGTCCAGCAGTTCGTGCATGTTTAACACCCTGGTTTCCTTCAAAAAGATATTTCGCACCACTTTTTTTAATGAGTTCGCCTGTACTATCCGAAGAGTTATTGTCGACTACCAAAATTTCGATCTTCTGTATACTATTTGTTTTAGATAGTGACGATAAGGTCCGAAGAATAGTTTCCTCCTCATTGTACGCTGGAATTACAACAGTTACATCAGGGTTTTCTGATTGAAGTTTAGACATAGCAGCATGTATAGCTTCGATTTGGTTTAAAAACCAATCAGGAGTGTGCTGTTCATTCCTGACGAAATCGGGTATAGTGAGAGGTCGCAATTGAAATAGTTTATTTTTTGGAAATTTTGTTATACTGTTAAGGAACGTTTTATGAATGAGATTGTTTAAGCAAGCCTAAATATTCTGTTATTTAGCGAGTCCCAATGAATTGTTTAGTAATATTTTAAGTTCTTTGAAACCTAAAACGTATATATCAATAAAATTGAATTTTAAATAGTGCATATTCAGTGCATAGAAGCTAATCAGAATTCCTGTTATCACAGGAAACACGGTTGCTACTACAACGCCAAATACATTTCCTGTAATGTAAATTCCTATGAAATCTGTAATAATGGTTACTGTAAGCATAATAAGCACCTTGTAAAAATTGATCTTCGGCATATGAATAACATCGAGGGTTAGCGCCAGAAATCTGTCTACGGGATAGAGTAGAGAAATAACCATAAAAATACGGAGTATGTCGGGGGCTGCACTTGTGACATATTTTTCACCTCCCAGAATTAAAATAATGTAGTCAGCGAAAATAAAGGTTAAAAGAGTGAATGGTACCAGCATGATTGTGATCATTCCGATGTATTTTTTCATCACTAACAAAACCTCTTCTCTTAGGCCTTTATTATAATAACTTGACAGCGTGGGCATGGCCGTAGCGATAAAACTTCGCAAAGGAATTTCCACCACCTGGATTAACTTTCCGCCGGTATCATAAATTGCAAGCGCCGCAGGCCCGAGCATAAAATTTATTATAAACTTATCTGCAGTGCCGAATAAGCTGGCACTTAATGCAGTTCCTACACTGAATTTCCCGAAATGATACAGATCCGATAAGGCTATTTTAGATACGTTTTTGATTTTACCTAAGTTGGTCCATCCCATGATGAGCCCGATAAGGCTGGAAAGAATATTAGAAAGAATATATGAATATACTACTGTGTGTACATTTATATTATCATATGCAATAAACACGAACAATAGGATAACAAAAGATCCCTGATTAAATATCCGAAGAATCAGGAGCTGGTCGAAACGTTGTTTTGCCTGTAAAATGCAAGTAGCTACAAAAAATGGCAATGATGCTATAAAAGCGATTCCGAACCAATTAAAGAAGAGAGATAATCCTTTGTTTTCAATATACTCCCCGATAAAATATGCGGGGATATTAAGTACTGCAAAAAATCCAGTGATTGCAATAGCTATAACCCAGGTGGAGCCGATAATTTCATCCCCCCGTTCTTCTTCAGCACCCGAAAAAAACTTGATAAACGCAACGGTTAAAAATCCGGATCTGATAGTGTCCAGCAAAAGAAAGCTGGTAAGGAATAAAATCCAAATGCCCATGTCAGGAATACTCAGTGCTCTCAAGAGAATAATAGAAGTAATCATGCCCACGCCGGACATAATCCCGTTACCCGCAAGGGAAAGGATATATTTATTGTTTAATTTTGTTAAAATCGAACTCAATTTTACACTCATAACGGATTTGGTCCCATTCAATGGGATCGTCTTTTATTTATCCAATTCTATCCTGCAAGAGATAGGAGAGGGTTTCGAATTTACTGTGAATAATTATTTCTTAACGGAACCCTGCTCTTTTCGTCAATCAAATCAAGGATTTCCTTATCAATATCTGTGTCAAATTTTCTGGCGAAATATTTATTTGTATTGACCAGTTCGTTTAAATCATCTTTTGCAAAAATCTTTGGATGTGCACCGCCTGATGACCAATTGATATGTCTTAGATTATCATTTATAACCTGGTCCTTAAAAGGGGAGTTCATAATAATTGTAGTGATTATAAACTCGTCTGCTCCCCAGGTAAATTTCATAAACCGTTTAAGTTTAGCGTTATCTTTGATAAAATCGACAAGATATTGAGCAGCATCTGCACTTAATACCCACCACGAGGAGTTTGTACTACCATATAAAGTAAGATTGAGTGGGAATTTTCGGTGCGGCATTAATTTATTTGTAATTTTTTGCAGGAGGTAGCGCCCCATCAGCTTAAAATCGGTAAAATGATAAGTCTTATAACGGCTCACCGCATGTTCCCACCAGCTATGATCAACCCGTTCATAAGCAATAAAAGACGTGTGAAGGTTTTTAGACAAATAGTTATAGAGCTCACCAGCAGTTTTTAAGGGATAATCTTGTCCACTCATTAAATTTAAAAACTGGTACTCCCTTTCGGATGATAATACTTCAGTCACGGAATTTAAAATGGCCTTTACAAAGCTGAAGCCTCCCCAATTGCATTCTACCCTGTTCTGAATGAAGAACACATTGGGGTATTTTACTAAATGATTAAAGTCATTGATATTACTTTTTTTATCCAGATGAATGTACAAGTCAAACATGGAGTGTTTCATTGCAATAACCAATCGCTCAAGCTGCTCCGGGTTCTTATGAGCCATTATTATATGCGCAACTCTCATGAGATAGTGTAAGTCAATCCATAGCCCTGCCGGGAACCACCCGCTTCAGAATTAAATATCGAATGCCATGTTTGGTTCGTTGACATATGTATATGTAGTATCAGATTGATAAACATTAAAATGGTTTTTAAGTTTTGCAGGGAGTTCTTCTACACCTAAATTGTTTTTGCGAGAGACTCTCCCTGAAAGGATGCTGTAGTAGTATGTTTACGTGAAAGTTGTCAGGCTGCGTTCTCAGGGACGAAGAAGAAGTTTGTTACGGACTGGTTCCTATAATCAACGAGTCTATTTTTCTCAAATATTTTCACAATATAACCGAGTTCCCTTAAGAATTCGATGGTTTGGTATTTTTTCTCGTTGTCCCAAAGCTCACAATAAATTATTGGCATATGGTCTTTTAGAATTTGTTCACCTCCTTTTAGGACGTGATATTCGAAATTTTCAACATCAATTTTAATAGCCGTAATTTTTTCGCCGGAATTCAGTTCTTTAATCCCATCTAGTCTATAAACTGGTACCACATACACGCTGCCTGGTTCATTAATCTGATCTGATTTTTCTTCCAATACGTGGCTTAGACCCTGCATCTTTACATTATCAATGATTGGCATGACCATTTTGAGCTCGCCATTCTCTTCCCCGAGTGCTGCTTCGTAAATAGTTACATTTTTCAATTTATAATGGTCAACCACTCGTTTAAGAGCTTTAATATTTTCCGGGATAGGTTCAAAGGCAATTAATTTCGCATTTTTAGATTTCTGCGCCATTAGTGTGGTCATGATACCGATGTTAGCTCCTATATCCAGAATGATTCCATCGTCTTTAATCATGTCATTAAAAAAGTGAAACTCTTGTTCAAATTTTACCCGATTAATAGCTAATAAAGAAAATATATACAAGTAGTTATTAAACCCTAGAGTTTTCTGAAGGAAGAGCTTGACAGAACTTTTTAGCTTTTTGAGAGTGTTCATTATTGATATCAATTAGTGGTTATTTCTTTGTAAAATGGGTTCATTATCTGAAAAATGCTTGGTCGCTACCGATAATTGATTAGCTTTTTTTGATTTAAGTAATGCGGCCAGTTGATAGAAAATAAATTTGGGAGCGTTTATTAATGACCGGTATACTATTTTATCTGCTTTGAAATAGGAGAATGAAACAAAAAACATAGCGAAGAAAATGATGAGCGCCAGTAGCCAGGCCAGTGCCATGTAAGGGAATATCAACAGGTTAATAGATAAGAAAATAAACGAAAGTATCAGAAGGATAAATAGGGGGGGCCTCATTAACATGATACCGAAAATGAATTTGTTCCAATCCAGTTTTTTGATCCCTAAACCGGTCATCTTTAAACCCAGATCAAAATATTTAAACCAGGTGTTAATCCACCGCGCACGTTGTTTAACAAGTTGTTCAGGCCGGGAAGTTTTCTCATCATATACAATAGCTTGTTCTGCGAAAGCTATTCTATTATCTCTTTTCAATATTTCGAACTGCAAAACCTTATCAAATCCTGCACCTTCGATATTTGAACTTTCAAGGCAGTCTTTGTAAAGTTCTGTGGTAAATGCCATCCCAGATCCGGATAAAGTTGCAGATGATCCAATTTCAAATAATACTTTATTGTCGATCAGCCTATAATACATATCGCGGGCAGCATCCAGACAGGCATAATGTGTGTTGAGATTTTTAGCTTCCCTAACTCCCTGAACAGCTTTGTATCCTTGATTGAACATCAGATCGAGCTTATTTAGATATTCGGGATCGACCAGATTATCACTGTCAATTATTGTGACCCGTTCATGCATCCGCTGGAAGCGGTCAATAGCGTAAAAGTGGGATTTGATATTGCTTGATAAGGTTGTTTCCGGCCTTAATAGGATTACTTTAGGGTCCGTGAAGTTAAGGTTAGAAACATCGCATTTATCTGCCACTACGTATATCAGATAGTTCTGATAGTTAAGCTTTAAAATGGAATCAACTACAGAAGGCAACAGATCTGTTTGTTCGTAAGCAGTTACAATTATTGCGTAATCAGCTTCCGTGGCAATACGTTCCGTTCCTTTTTTCTGCCCAATAAGAGCACGAAGAAGATACAGAAACATAGGTAGTATCAAATGGTAGCCTATAAATATTTGTATTAAGATCCACACAAATTTAATCAAAGTCATAGTTGTATTCTAAGTGAGTGCTGTGAACACTATCGAGGATTTTATAAATTTCTTTTACACAATTTTCCCAGGTATGAAGTTTGGCAAATTCTTTCCGGTCTAATGATTTTTGGGCATCATCTTCATCCAATGCGGTTTGAATATGCTGCAGATAACCAGGGAGATTTTCTGCCAGATACACATGGTCCTTGAAAATGTCCATTGCCCGGGTTTTGGTGGCTACCACTGGTTTTCCTACTGCCAGATATTCGTCTATCTTTCGCGGGTAATTGCCAATCGTAACCTCATTGACGAGCTGTGGATTAATGCAGACATCAAATGCCTGAATGCAAGCTGGCAATTCGGATAGAGGCTTTAGACCAGTAAATATGACGTTTTCAAATTCGTGAAGAACACTTGCTTTAAAAACATCATCTTCCGGACCCACAAGGACAATGTTCCAATCTGGACGCGCAGATGCTATACCCGCCAGAAGGTCGATATCTAAGCGGATTGATTGTAAAGCTCCAACATAGCCTATTAAAGGGCGACCAAGTTTCTTCAGGTCGGCAGGTGGATCCTGTATTTCCTCAAATAATTCGAGGTCGCAGCCCTGGCCTATATAAAAAGAATTCGGGTTGTATTTCTTGCAATAATCAGTTAGATATGGCGAATTAGCCATGCATATGTCGTTCTTGGCAATCAGTAGTGGTTCAATGCGTTCGCCATGTTTTTTCCAGTAGTCAACAGCAAGCATATAATCTCTTGAGTAGTAAATGCTCAGTGCTGGATTTAAAAACTCGTTTAAGTAAAATCCCTTGAACATTTCACTATCATTGAATAAAATGTAACCCTGGAATTTAATTTCATCTATGGCACCTTGAATAGCATTCGCGAATTTCCTGTTATTGGTTTTGTTTATACTATCAAAAATGTATTCTATGTTGATCCAGTTTATCGACTCAAGCATGCAATCAGGATATAAATTCCACAGATTATCATTAATCCGGATTAAACCATTTTTTCTACCCTTTAATACGTCTATTCTGGTCCTAACTTTTTCATCGTTCCTGTTTCTTATCAATGTCGCCCTGTCTAGTGGGGAATTGACGTAAAGGACCCGGTTTTTTTTGCTCATTTCCAGGGCAATATCTTTGCAATTGCTTCCAATTTCCGTATCCCATGGCTGTTGGCCAATGATCACTATATCTCTGCGTGTCCTGCTCCTAAGCATTATTCAATTCTATTAATTTTGGCTTTCCCAACACTTGTTCAAACTATTATATCTTTTTATTACGCGCGCCGGATTGCCCACCGCAACGCTATATTCCGGGATGTTTTTTGTAACAATACTTCCCGCTCCAATTACGCAATGCTTGCCTAAAGTTACTCCCGCAGTAATCACACTGTTCGCACCTATCCATACATTGTCTTCAATAATGATAGGTTTGCAGGTTACAGGCTGCTCAGAAGGAGGCAGGCTTACATCCTCATATCCATGGTTTAAGCCGGACATAACGATATTCTGAGCGATCATAACATTATTTCCGATGATCACCGGGCCGATAATTACCGATCCGATTCCAACGATTGTTTTATCTCCGATCGACACCTCCCCAACGGCGTTGTTAATTGTTGTGAAATCTTCGATGATGGCATAATCGCCGATCGAGAAATTGTTGTATGGAAATAAGTCTGTCCGCGAGTTGCTTCTTATGACTGAACCTTTACCTCGTTTATGTTTTAATGGATTTAGAATCCACTTAACCCATACCCTTGGCCTGTACTCATTTTTGGGGACCAGCATTCTTAGGGCAATCTTTTTTAAAAAAGGATTAGCCTTTATTCTGGATTTTATAGAAATATCATCGCCCGTATATATTGTCATCTTATGTTTTATTGAAATCGATAAAACTGTTTATATAAACAATAATTAAGGATTAAGTTTTTTGTATGTTTTTTTTCCGCTCAGAAATCCGACAATCAAAAAGATGATCCCCGGTATTAAGAAAAATTCAAATGGCATTTTTTTTCGTTTGCGTTTAATTATTTATGTTGTTTAAGCAGATGGTAACTCATTTGGTGATCTAAAATTCCAAAATGCGCCTTTCCATAAAGCTGTACAATGTTTCCATTCACCACTTAAAGCATGTGTAAGGGACCGTTTTGGAAGAGCCAAAGCTAGAAATACAAAATAGCTTGACCATTTCTGGAACCCTATAAAATTTCTCCTGATGAACAGTAACCTGTTACGATTAATGTAATATGTTTTAAGCAAGGATGATTTACCTACAGAAATAGATTCTTTATGATAGATCGAAGATTGTCCTACATAATGGCAAGTGTATCCTTGTCTCTTGATCATTTCACACCAGTCCAGTTCCTCGTAATACAAGAAATAGATTTCAGGCATTAAGCCAACCTCATCAATCACTGCTTTTGGAACCATCATCGCTGCACCGTGAGCCAGATCAGTTTTTGATGTAGCATCAAATTGTCCCTGGTCTTTTTCCATACTTCCGATGCCTTTATTACGGCCGGTCCATGGGTTTATTTCCGTTGAACCTGCGTACTGAATGGTCTCTTCTGACTCAAAAAATTTTATTTTGGGAGAAGCTACACCGACCGTCTTGTCCTTTTCGAAAAGGTTGACCAAAGGTTCGATACAATCTTTAGTCACTTCAGTGTCGTTGTTTAAAAAGAACAGATATTTCCCGGAAGCTTCTTTAATCGCCAGATTATTTCCACCAGCAAAGCCGAGGTTTTCGTCCGACTTGATAAGCTTTATCTCAGGATATTTATCTTTTATGATTTGCGGGTCATGTTTCGGCGAAGCATTATCTACAACAATGACTTCAATATTATCATAACTGAGTTTTCTAAGTGATTCAAGCATTTCGCAGGTCACTTCCGGCTGATCGTAATTAACCGTAATTATTGATACTAATGGATTATTTCTCATCCTGATTAGGTTTTGAAAGTTCGCGATCTAACCTTGGACCCATGAAAATAAATGCCCAGGATATACTAATAATCATACTTGAAGGCATATCGTTCATGATTTCATTGCCATAACTAGCAAAGAAAATTCCCGCGGCACCGGAGGATAGCGCAATTAACTTATATCGTAATCCTTTATTCTGAATCTTCCATATTATGCCGAAACCTTTACCCAGGATATACATCATCATCGAGAACCAGACTACCAGCCCCACAACTCCGTACATAACCCAGACCTTCACCCAATAGCTGTCTGGTGGGACTGTAGAAAGAAACTTGTCGGCATTATATTTTGCTCCCCAAAATCCGGACACACCAAGCCCTCCGCCAAAAGGCCTGCTTTTTAGGTAATCCTTTAATATTTCCTGATTAATAAAACGGGTATTTAGCGATGCATCTTCCGGGTCAAGCGCTGTTCTCAAACGAAAGATTTCATAATTGCCATTTCCAATGGTTGTAAACTTGAGAACACTGACACCTGATGCTAAAACTATAGCTCCGATAATCAAAATTTTATAGTTCTTACTCAGGAAGATGGCCGTGATGCCGCCAACAATCAGCGCAAACAGTGCTCCCCTTGTTCCGGAGATAAGCATACCATAAAGCAGGAACGCTGCTATAAGAAAAAGGGTGATCTTTTTCCACCATTTGAAAGGACCTAACGCTAATATAAAAGCTATTAACCCTATGTGGGCTTGTGAAGTTCCAAACTGGCTGGCATTGCTAAAAAATGAAAAGACCCGTAGTCTACCCCATATAAGGTGTGTACTTGCACCACCGTTATCTAAAAAGTTTTGTTCGCCTGGTGTCAGTCCTATTAAGGTCTGCCGTATCCCATAAATGACTGCAATTATGGAGAAAACAATAACAAGTTTCAAGAACAAGTCCAGATGTTTATACTTATTGAAAAATAAAAATGCGAGAAAGGTAAATAGAAGGGGATATAAGGCTGAAGTCCTGATCTCCTGCATCCATCCCGCAACGCTAGCACCGGCGGGGTTTGCAATTTCTAGTACACTGATTATGAACCAAAATAAAGTCAGGTAAAAAAAGTCATTCTTTAGCAGACTCCAATCAAAACTTCTGAAATGTACCAGAGTAGCTATCAACGTTAAAAACAAGAACAACTCTATTCCAACTCCAAAAGGAAAGCCATCGGCCTCCCGGACCAGTATGAAGAAAAGGAAACTATACGATATAGAGGCAATAAATCCTGCCATCGGATTCTTAAATATTCCAACTACCAGCGATGTAATAACAGCTAAAATGATTAAGGCGACAGGAACCAGGAAACCAAACTGTGCAGTGGCAAAACCCACAATTAGGACAATTAATAGCCCTAAAAGTAGCAGCATGCCCTTTTGAAATACTTCAGGCAAGGAAATAATATATTGCCTCATAATAATAATAAAATTTTAATGATGCTAAGACCTCAAGTAAATCGGAGTCTTAGCATTGATTGAATTAAGCGTACTTAGGGGTCATTAAGAGTGGAGTGTTATTGCTTAGTTCGCCAACTTTGACTTTATTAAGCACCCAACCCATGAATCCCTCCTGGTTCTTCATAAATGATACAAAATCCTGGTCATCTTCAGAAAGCGTTTTACCAGCTTCGAAAACGGCTACGTTTTTGTCAGTAAACAATAACCATTCTTTGGCTTTGTTACTGTTACCCATGCTGTTGATGTCAACTATAACTATATCGAACTGATTCTTTAATATCTCAAAACCAGCTTTTAAACTTTTCTCACTTTGAACTTCAAATAGAGAGCCATTTGCTGATTTCGTGTTAAGAACCGTAATATAATCTTCGCGTTCAATTTCTCTTTTTACGAGGAAGTTCTCAAAAAACTGTGCAGGAAGTTCTTTCTTGCCTTTTTCAGGCTTTTCAAAATCACTGCTGATCAGTAGCACTTTCTTGTCTGTCATCGCGAAAGCGTAAGCCAAACCTAATGACAAGAACGTTTTTCCTTCTCCGGATTTCATGCTCGTTATACCAACCACATTTTGGTCGGGAGCTAGCTGATGGTCTATTTCAAACCTTAAAGATCTTAATAGATCCTTATACACGGTGAACGTAGGTTCATCACTGTTGTTCCAAATTTTTTGCAAGTCTATACCTGGTTCTTTAACCATGGTAAGGCTTCCTAAAACAGGACTTTGAGTTGCATTAGCCAATTCTTTAGAATTGTTAATAGACTTGTCAAACAGATACTGGAACAGTATAACCGTAAGTATGATAAATAACACGGCCACGCCGGCAAGTGAAGTATACAGAAGACGTTTTGATGTTTGCGGTAAACCAGGCAAACCTAATTGAGCTATCTGTAAACGTAATCCTACACTTTTTTCAATATTACCTTGATTGAACCGTTCAAGTACTTCCAGGTATTCTTTTGTAGCTACGTCGGCATCACGTTCATAACCCTGTATTCCAGCGTCAAACGGTACTAATGCATTATATTTGCCTTTCAATTGTGCTAATTCTCTGTCGATTGAACGGATGCTATTTCTTGCAAGATCAAGGGAAACTTCCATAGATCTTTTTTGTTCCAGAAGATTTTCTTTTCCAGCCTGAGGGTTACTTAAATATCGGTCGGAAGTTCTGGAAACCTGTGACGAAAGTAAATTTTGGAGAGAATCGATCCGGCGTTTGTATACAGGACTGAAATTCTCGTCAACATAGCGTTCGTTTGCTATCTGCAGTTGGTTTCTAAGATTGATGATTTCATTATTGTCTTTAACAACCGTACCTCCTGCATAATTGCTGCTTGAGCTGTTTAATTTGCTGTTTATACTTGCAATTGCACCCTGATTAGACTGTATATCTCTTATTGCTTGTGCTTTACGCTCTTCATACGCAGAAATCTGCGCGTAAAGGATGTCTGACTGAGTACCTAAATTTAGTACTCCATTCTCCATTTTGTAATTCTTAAGTTCGGAATTTTTGGCATTCATAACCCCTTCTTTCTCATCTAATAATGAATCCAGCAAGGCTATAGACTTCGTCTGATTACTATTGACATTTTGCTCATATGTTCCTATGAATTGACTTGCCAAAGTGTTTACGGCAAAGGCAGACAACAGAGGGTCTGTGGAGATGTATTCAACACTTATAAAATCACTGTTTTCATTACGAATTACTTCCAGTTTTTTACGAATACTCTTCTCATCGTAACCCATCGAACTCAAAATATCGAAATATTTTATCTTGCCATTGTCTGCGACAGTAATAGAGGATTTTTCATAAAGTTTATTCGTATAGAAAGCAATAGCTTGCTGCCTTTCAGAAGGAGTCAGACTTTTTACTTCATCGCTTAATTCCACGAAAGCATTTTCGGGCGATTTAAGATCATGCAGAATCAAATGATAAGAAAGAATATCTATCATTTTTTTCATCTTCATCATTTGAATGATGCTCGAAAATTGCTGATTTATCCTGAAATAATCCATGTTTTGCGCAGACGTCATTTGCTGCGACTGATCCGCCAGACCCGTGGACAGTTGTGCTTCAGATTTATATTCTTCCGGGAGGTCTTTTACCATTAAATATGTTATCCCCAACGCTAAAATTGGGAGTAAAATAATTAACCAAACGTGGCGCTTTAAAAGCTTAAATAATTTTTTGGTCTCCATTGTCTTTAATTTACCTCTTCTAATTTTTTACCTATAATTTCTTCAAGGGCGTCTTTTGCTTTAAGGAAATCTATTTCAGCCTGAATACGACTTGAATCGGCTCCTGTAGCACTTATCCTTGAAGAATTGTAAGCTTGCAGTGTTATTTCGCCTTTCTCAAATTTATATCTCATGTCATCGGAAACTGTTTTATTATCTTGTGCCGACTGAGTTCTAAGTTTCAATTCATTTAGCTGAAGGATATAAGCATAGTATCTGCTTTTTACTTCATTTGCTAAAATGACATCGTATTCTTGCTGTTCCAACTTGGCAATTTTTAATTCTGATTGAGCTTTCTTAACCTGAAAAGGCTTTTGAAGGAAATTTCCGAGCGTCATACTTACACCGAACTGAAACCCATTTACAAGAAATGGATTCGCCGCATTAAGTGCTACCGCATTATTTGGACGATAAATATAGGACGCATTAAAAATGTCTAGATAAGACACTTTCGCGGCCGGCACATCAGCTGCAACAACCTCAGTGTTCAAGGCCATTATTTGTCTTCGCGGATAGTTATCTTTCGCCGATTGGATATATTTTTCCAGCTGGTTATAGTTTATTTGCGAGACAAGCGATTGTTGTCCGTAACTTGTTGCTACGCCTAATAATATTATAAGGCATAGAAGGCCGGTCTTTTTCATTGTGTTTTTGATATTATTATTTTTGTGATCGTTGATTTATTTGTGCGTATGGTTTCCGATATCACACTTTTTCTTTTTGGATAAGGGCAGGGAAAGTTTTCAGAATAATATCCAGATCCATTTTTAGAGAAAAATTTGCTGCATAATAGTTGTCCAATTCTTTTCTTTCAACTTCTGACATATCTTTCTTCCCTCTTTTGCTTACTTGCCACAAGCCTGTAAGACCTGCAGGGCCCAGGAATCTGGTTGACCATTCGTTGGTAGTCAATAGTTCTGCTTCATATAATGGTAATGGACGGTTTCCTACAAGGCACATTTCACCTCTCAGAACGTTCAAAAGCTGCGGCAATTCATCAATACTGGTATTTCTTAAAAAGCTTCCTAGCTTGGTTACTCTAGGATCATTTTGTAATTTAAAGAAAGCAGCATTTCCGTATTGATTGTTCTGAATAAGAGTACTAACCTCTTTATCAGCATCGGTTCTCATAGTACGGAATTTATAGAAATCAAAAATCCTATAGCCTGTACCAACACGTTTGCTGGTGTAGAATACACTGCCTTTAGAATCTAGTTTGATTAAGATAGCTACTATCAAAAATAGAGGGCTTAAGAATATTAATGCAGTTGCAGATATCAATATATCCAATGCACGCTTAACGATCTGAATGCTGTAATCTTTATCAAGTAATGCGGGAGCATTGCTTATGCGTGATTTTAAGATCGCAAATGTGTTCAAAAACGTTATTCTTTCCTTTAAGTCTTCGAAAGGTATAGGACTGATGTAACAATCGTTTATACCGAGGTCAAGCGCTGTTTTAACAATCTTTGGATCGTTTTCAGACAGGATGAAAATAATAGCAAGGTTACGTGTATACCAGTTGTTTTTTATTGATTTAGCAACTTGAATGGTTTCCTTGTA
>NZ_JBASJU010000073.1:0-2235 GCF_049655485.1 Daejeonella sp. | reverse complement strand
GATCAACAAAATCCTGATCTGGCTTTAAGGAACCGGAAAATTATCGGATTGGAGATACTTCGGAATTTAAAATTTAATGCCAGTACAAACCGCTGGGAAAAAGGAATAATTTATGATGTTAGAACAGGGAAAGAATGGAATTTATCTGCATTACTTACTGAAAATGGTATGTTAGAGGTAAAAGGATTCTGGCACTTTGAATTTATGGGTCAAACCATGACGTTTAAGAAAGTAAAGTAAATAATTAACCTGCACATATGGATATTTTCCTAAGCATTTCGTTTCAGGAGCTTTTAAATCCTGAGTTTTACATCGTTAATGGGGGATTATGGATCGTACTTCTGATAGTTTTTATAGAGACAGGTTTGATGGCTGGTTTTTTCTTGCCTGGGGATAGTCTATTGTTTGTTTCGGGAATTTACAGCAAAACCCTGGTCAAAAGTTTGCCCGGATATCAGTCGGGCTTTGATTTATTGGATCTATTCATATTAGTTTTACTCATTACTATTAGTGGCATTTTAGGAAATTTACTTGGATTTTGGTTCGGGAAGCAAAGTGGGCAACTATTGTTGAAACGTAACGATACTTTTTTCTTCAAGAAACGTCATTTATTGCAAGCGAAGACCTTTTTTGATAAGCATGGTGCCATGGCTCTGATTCTTGCCAGATTTCTACCTATTATACGAACATTTACCCCTGTAGTAGCTGGAGTTGTAGGTATGGAAAAAGTAAAATTTATTACTTATAGTATTTTTGGGGTGATTTTATGGGCAACATTCATGTTGTTCTCGGGACGATATCTGTATCTGCTATTTTTAAACCAGTTTGGATTTGACATCAAAAAGCATTTGGAAATTATAGTACTGGGAATTGCTCTGATCACTACCCTGCCGGTACTTTACAAAATTTTAATGGCGAATGAGAAAGTTGCAGGAAATTTTAGAAGCTGAAGATAATTATGAATTTCTTAATGCCAGAAGTACCGGCAGGCCCCAAACATTAATGAAGGTAAAATATTTCACAGGTTATTTAAGACAATCCTTGAAAGGAGGGGGATGGGTCGAGCCATATCCAGAAAAATCTGTCATAAGTATGCATATGACTAAAATATCAATATTACAGCGTTTAGAATAGGGTAATGTCTTTTCTTAATAAAAATATCACTACAGTTTCTCTACAGTTTTTAGGTTTAAATTTATTTCATCAACATAAAAATACAATCATGAATTTTAAAAAAACCACAATGCCCTTAATGGCTCTGGCACTTTCATTTATTATGCTTAGTTGCAATAATGAGAAGAATGAAAAAGACGATAAAGATGAGGCTGCAGAAACGACCCAGCAGGAGAAAATGGAAGACAGTAAAGTTAACACCGCTGAACCTGTGGCAACAACTGTGCCTGCCGGTGAAATAACATTAGACAGATTGCCTGCTGGGGTAAAAGAATTTGTAACTAAAAATTACCCGGGTTATGCCATGGTTAAAGCGGCATCTGATCCGCTTTGTAAGGGTGGCGACGCCATCGACTTAGCCATCTCTAAAACAGGCGCACCCAATTTGTCACTCATTTTTACCCCCGACGGCACTTATGTTCAGCAAGAAGAAGACGTCCCTTTGACAACTGCCAGTACAAAAATAAAGAATACTTTGAAAGCAAAATATGCTGATTATTCCGCGGGTACTCAAATCGAGAAACTAATTCTTGCAGATAATTCGGTTCAATATCTGGTGGATCTAAGCAAGGGTAGTATCACTAAGGAAGTTATATTTACTACGGATGGTATGGTGGTTTGTGAGAACTGACCATATACTGAGTTGATCAGTGCAGGAACTCATTTTTGATAGTGCAGGAACTTTAAAAGACACCAAGTTAATTTCTATGAAAATTGCGTTCATCATATTCTTAACAGGAATATCTTTCAATTGCTATTCCCAGAGAACCGATACCTTATCCATTTATTCAGATACGGTATCGGTTAAATCAAAACCGGCCTCTACCTTTTACAAATCGGCCCCATACCTTGTACCCACTTCTTTAATCGCTTACGGCATTCTTTCCCGGGAATCCGATCTACTGCAGGCAGTGGACGGCAATGTAAATGCCGATTTAAGGGAGGACTATCCACCTTTCAGAACGCGTATAGATGATAAATTGCAGTATCTGCCTGCAGTATCCGCTTATGCTCTTGGATTTATGGGGGTTAAGGGAAAGAATACTTTTTCAGATAAAACCG
>NZ_JBASJU010000072.1:0-6766 GCF_049655485.1 Daejeonella sp. | reverse complement strand
GGCCATGGCTTGATTCCATTTTTCCATATTCAGTCTGGCAGGTTCATTTCGTTCTTCCAGGAACGATATAAGCCCCTCTGTTGCAATATTTCCAGTAAGGCTATCTGTTGCCATCGGACAACCTCCGTAGCCTTTAAGCGCGGAATCGAACCTCCTGCAACCGCTTTCCCAGGCTGCTTCTAGTTTTTCCTGTGAAGAAGCCGGGGTGCTATGTAAATGCACACCTAATTCAGTTTTTCGAAACTGCGTTTTAAGATGCTTAAATAGGTATTGTATTTTTTCAGGAGTTGAAACCCCGATTGTATCAGAAAGTGAAATTGTTCCCACACCAATTTTGACTAATTCATTCGTCCAATGTTCGGCAATCTCATTATTCCACTCGTCTCCATAAGGGTTACCAAACGCCATAGACAAATAGATTACAGCTTTTTTCCCCGATTTGTCGCATGCATTTAAAATTTCAGATACTGTATCCAGCGATTGGGCTATACTTGAATTTGTATTTCGCTGCTGAAAAGTTTCTGAGATAGAAAATGGAAAACCCAGATAGTTTATCTGATCATATTTTACAGCCTCATCCGCACCTCTTGTATTAGCCACGATAGCGAGAAGGTTGGAATTTGAACCGTTTAGATCCAGCATATCAAGAACTTCGGCAGTGTCCCTGAGTTGAGGTACTGCTTTCGGCGATACAAAGCTCCCGAAATCAATCGTATCAAAGCCCACTTGAAGCAGCAGATTAATATATTCTGCTTTGATTTTAGCAGGGATATAGTCGTGCAGGCCCTGCATCGCATCGCGGGGACATTCTATGAGTTTAAGCATTTTAAAGTATCAAGTATCACGTATCAAGTAGCACGGCAATCTGCCGGGATGTGGGTATCACTTATTGCATTATCGGGTTTCAGTTTTCAGCTTTCAGTTTTCAGCTTTCACCTGAATGGATCCTACTTTGCCATTGGATCTTCAGTCATCGATTGCCGGCTAAACCTTCTAATGATTAAACGTGTTCCGCGATCGTAACTGAAGTAACTCCATACCCAGTTAACAAAGGTCACTAATTTATTTCTAAACCCGACAAGCGACATAAGATGCACAAACATCCAGACGAACCAGGCGAATATACCTTGAAACCGGATTTTTCCGATGTCGACAACTGCTTTATTGCGCCCCACTGTTGCCATCGAACCTTTGTCGAAATATTTGAAAGGCTCTGGTGTCTCATTATTCATCAAATGAATGAGATTGCTGGCCAGCAGCTTACCCTGCTGTATAGCTACCGGAGCGACTCCTGGGAGCCCATTTGGTGTACCAGGTGTTATTTGTGCTGCGACATCACCAATAGCAAAAATGCAATCCTGACCGCTAACCCGATTGAATTCATCCACAATGATACGATTCCCTCTGGCGATGGCTTCTGCCGGAAGGCCATCTAAAGTAGCTCCCTTGACCCCGGCGGACCAAAGCACATTTTTCGTATGTATGTCACGACCATCCGACAACTTGATGACATTGCCATCATACTTTTCAACCCGTAGATTCGTAAAAACTTCCACGCCCATCTCTTCCAGGAATTTTTTTGATTTCAAGGATGCCTGATCAGACATGACGCCAAGCAGCTCATCCGATCCCTCGATAAGATACACGTTAATGTCTTCAATACTTAGCTCCGGATAATCTTTTGGAAGCACATGTCTTTTGAGTTCAGCAAGGGATCCAGAAAGTTCAACCCCCGTCGGGCCACCGCCAACAACCACAAAATTTAGTAAAGAACGCTTTTCGACAGGATCAGTTACCACTAAAGCCTCTTCCAGATTTTGCAAAATCATACTCCTTAGGTTCAGGGCTTCGGGTATGGTTTTCATCGCCATTGAAAAATGTTCAATTTCTTTCTGGCCAAAGAAATTTGTGTCGGAACCTGTTGCAATAACAAGATAATCGTAGTCAATCTCTCCAATGGAAGTAAGAACAACTTTTCGCGCTGGGTCAACTCCTTCTACATCCGTAACCCGGAAAGTAAAATTTTTCTGGTTTTTGAAGATCTTCCGCAAAGGAAATGCTATAGAGTCTGCTTCAAGTCCTCCAGTGGCCACCTGATATAGAAGCGGCTGAAAGGTGTGATAGTTATGCCTGTCAAGCATGAGAACCTCTACTTCTTTATTCTTTAAGCGCTTGGTGAGTTCTATTCCTCCAAAGCCCCCACCTACAATAACTATTTTAGGAAATTTACTTGAATTGCTTGTCTGCTGCTCCATGCTGATAATTAATTTTAACGCTTAAATGTTTATTGTTCATCCCCCCGGATACGAAATATCATCCCGTTAAGGTTCTCGCTAATTCGGATCTGACAGGCCAGGCGGCTGTCGAAACCAGCATCCGGCAAAGTATCCAGCATATCCATTTCTCCTTCAGAAGGAGAAGGGAGAAGGTCAAGACCTTCCAGAATCTGAACATGACAAGTTGCACAAAGTGCCATTCCGCCGCAAGTAGCCAGCACATTGTATTCGGCTGCTTTTAATACCTCCATAAGGCTAAGGCTAACCTCCTCAGGAATTTCAACCGGTTGCTGTTCGCCGTCGCGGTCCTCCACTATTATATTAATCATTTTTAAAAAGCATTTACACCATAAACGGTTGTGTATTTAAAACTTAATTTTTGATCGGGATAAACATGTTTGAAGGCGCTCTGTACCATTAATGCGGCCTCATGGAATCCGCAAAGTATCAATTTTAATTTCCCAGGATAAGTATTTATATCACCAATCGCATAAATCCGATCTACATTTGTCGAATAATCAAATGTGTTTACCTCAATTGCTGTTTTATCAATATTCAATCCCCAGTTTCCGATTGGGCCCAGTTTAGGGCTTAATCCAAAGAGAGGGATTAGATAATCGGTCTCTAAGGAAACATTTACTTTATCACGGCCAACGTAACAGACTTCCTTAAGGTTGCCATTCCCAGAAACACTTAGCAGGTTAGATTGCAAGACCAGGTTTATCTTACCATTGCTTGCAAGTTCATGTACCTTTTCGGCCGAATCAGGTGCTCCCCGGAAAGTGTCTCCACGATGTATAAGAGTTACCTGCTCTGCTATATCGGACAGAAATATTGTCCAGTCAAGTGCTGAATCACCTCCTCCTGCTAGAATTACCTTTTTATTTCGAAAATGTTCTGGATTTTTCACCATATATTCAACTCCTTTTCCTTCGAAGTCAAGTAGGCCATCTATATCCGGCTTCCGGGGCTCAAAACATCCCAGGCCGCCGGCAATAACGATAACCTGCGCCTGAACAATGGTGCCATCACTTGTGCCTACAAGATAGGACCCATCTTCCTGTTTCACCAGGGTCTCTACGCGCTCGCCTAGAGTGAAACCAGGATCGAAAGGTGCGATTTGTTCCATAAGCCTGTCGACAAGCTCCTGCGCTTTAATTTCAGGGTAACCTGGAATATCATAAATGGGTTTATGGGGATATATTTCCGACAGCTGGCCGCCAACCTGCGGCAAAGTGTCAATTAAATGGCATCTCATTTTTAAAAGGCCGGCTTCAAATACAGAGAACAAGCCAACAGGCCCGGCTCCAATAATGCAAATATCTGTTGTTATCATTTTTTAATTATCATGTAGTAGTATTAAGTATCAAGCATGGATACATTCAGCCAGCTATCTCGATTGCCAGAAATTGAAGCACATGCGTTCTAAAAAATTCGAATTCATGTTTCGAACAGCCCGGCATCTGACAACGGGCAACTGACAACTGTTTAACTAATCGTCTAGATTGTTATAAATGGTGTCCAGGATTCTTTTTAAGTTTATATAATCGTCTTCTCTAAGGTTTTCCCAGGCTTTCATTCGTATCTCGGTCATTTTCGGGGTCCATTTCTCAACGGTCTGGGTTCCCAGTTCAGTTAAGTGGACCGTAAAACATCGCCGGTCTTTTGGCTGAACTCTTCGCTCAGTTAGACCTTTTTTACACAGCAGATCAATTATCCGCGTAAGGGTAGGGGTATCTTTACCAGTTATCTCAGCAAGTTGGGTTTGATTGAGATCATTGTTTTGATTCAGCCTTTTAATGATTATCCACTGGTCTACAGTGATGTCGTAGTTTTCTGCATTAAACTTTCGCTGAGCATATTGCTTGACCCTCCTTGCGGTCCTGTCGAGTAGATATGAATAAGTGCTAAATAATTCCGTTGACATACATATTGTTAGTATGACAACAAATATCGATATAAAAAATCATTAAACAAAAAAAGTCCCGCTGTGGCGGGACTTTTCTATCTAAATCGTTGAAAGATTATGACTTTTTAACTTCATCACCCTTTTCCTTAATAAACTCCACCACGAACGGTGTCGCTACGAATAAGGATGAGTATGTACCGAATATTACTCCAATTAACATCGCGAAGGAGAAACCTCTCAAGATCTCGCCGCCAAAGATGAAGATGATTAACAAGACAGCCATCGTACAAATACCCGTAATTACAGTACGGCTAAGCGTGCTGTTTAGAGCATTATTAATAACGGTTGGAAGATTCTCTTCTTTCGAATGATGCTGTGTTATATATTCACGCACACGGTCAAATACCACAACCGTATCATTGATCGAATAACCCATAACAGTTAATATAGCTGCTACAAAGGCCTGGTCGATATCTAGTGAGAATGGCAACCATCCATTAAATATGGTGAATATGGCCAGTAATACCAGCACATCATGCACAAGAGCAAGAATAGCCGCGAAACCAAATGCCATTCGTTTGAAACGAATAATGATATAAAGGAAAATGACTAGGATAGAGAATCCTACAGCATAGATTGCTGAGGTCTTTATATCATCAGCCATCGTCGGTCCAACCTTTTGTGAATCTTTTATTTCATACACCGGGCTAATTTTCTTTAACCCCTCGACCAGCTTGACATTAACTTTTTCATCAGCAGCTAACGTATTATCATTAATCAGGTAGGCAGTAGTGATCTTAACCTGATTGGAAGATCCAAAAGTTTTCACTTCCACAGGTGTGTCGAAAGTCTCTATTAAAACCGCACGAGCATCCTCAACATCTACAGGTTTATCAAAAGCTACAAAGTAAGACCGTCCTCCGGAGAAATCAACTCCAAGGCTGAAGCCTTGTGTAAATGCTGAAATTATACCGGCCAGGATAATAGCTGAAGAAAGGATGTAAAACTTCTTCCTACCTGTGATAAAGTCGAACTTGGAATCTTTAAAAAGATTTTGAGTGGCGTTAATTGAAAATTTAATAGGTTTTTTACGATCAAGTAACCACTCAAACACTAATCTTGAAATAAATATAGCAGAGAACAGTGAAGTTGCGATACCGATCATAAGGGTTGTTGCAAAACCTACGATTGGCCCCTGACCAAAAATATACAATATCACCCCTGTAAGGAATGTGGTTATGTTTGAATCGAGGATTGAAGGCATAGCTTTTTTAAAACCTTCTGCAATTGCCAGCCTTAATGATTTTCCTTCTGCTAATTCTTCGCGTATCCGTTCATAAATAAGAACGTTCGCATCTACAGACATACCTAAGGAAAGAACTATACCTGCAATACCAGGAAGTGTTAGAACAGCGCCCAATGAGGCAAGGACGCCCATCAAAAAGAATAAGTTTATTAATAAGGCAATATTGGCTACTAATCCAGCGGTGCTGTAATACATCGCCATGAATAATAAGATGACGATAATACCAGCGATAGTTGATATTAATCCCGCAGAGATAGATTCAGCACCAAGGGAAGGCCCAACTACATACTCGCTGACAATTCTTGCAGGAGCAGGTAACCTACCAGCTTTAAGGACGTTAGCAAGATCCTGGGTATCTTCTATTTTAAAGTTTCCACTAATTGATGATATCCCGTTTGGAATTTCACCCTGAACCGTCGGAGCTGAATAAACCAGGTCATCGAGTACTATTGCAACACTTTTTTTATTATTCGGATCAGCTGAAGCATTTGCGGTTAATGTTCTCCATGCACGGGCGCCCTCGGTATTCATAATCATGACTACTTCAGCATTTCCCCTCTGATCGTAATCAGAACGTGCATCTGAAATTACATCACCTTCCAAAGCCGGACCGCCAGCAAGACCACTTGATTTTAATGCATATAATTCAAACACTTTGCTATCGGGAGAGATAGGTTTGACTCCCCAAAACAATTTCATGTTTGATGGAATAATGGATTTTATTTGTGCTGATTGGAGGTAAGCATTTACATTGGCTGTATCTTTTAAAGCGGCATAGCCCACTACCGGTCCCGGACGAAGACTAGGTTGACCTTCTGGTCCCTGGAATGTAGCCGGATTTAAAACAGAAAACAAAGGATTTAGCTTAGCCTGTTCAGCCTGAAGCTTGTTGAATGCAGCAGTGCTATCTACCTTACCGGTTGTATCTTTTTTACCTAATGCTGCAAGTTTACTTGTTGCAGTATCCTGAACTGCCGCTGTCGCTGTGGTATCAGTAACTTTGCTCGTCGATGCCAGGATGCCGTTTATATTTTGAAGTAGTGGGAAAATCTCAGTGTTATCATAAGTTTCCCAGAATTCGAGTTTAGCAGAACCTTGTAGTAATTTACGTACGCGGTCCTGATCAGATACGCCAGGAAGTTCGATAAGAATCCTGTTTGTACCCTCCTGCTTTTGAATATTTGGAGAGGTGACTCCAAATTTATCAATACGAGTCCGCAGAATATTAAAAGAAAGATCAATAGCACCGTCTGCTGATTTTCTTAGAAAGTCGAT
>NZ_JBASJU010000071.1:0-8694 GCF_049655485.1 Daejeonella sp. | reverse complement strand
AGGATCTGGTCCATGAAAAAAGCAACTACCAATACATTTAGCAGAAGGTAAATGATGAGGATACCCATAACGATCCTCATAGCGATACTCTTACCTTTATTTTGAGATCTCCAAAAAGCTGTCCACTGCTGAGATAGGAAAGTTAAAGTCATATAGGAAAATTAACAAAATTCTATGTCATTACAAGCCAGCCCGGGAAATTGAATATGATACATACTAATCTAGTATTTGTATTTGCCTTTCCACAGGGACTTTAAGCGTTCACGCATCTTGTCTTCCGAAGCGTTTTTACCTGGATCGTATAACAAGGTGCCGCTAAGTTTTTCGGGCAAATACTCCTGGGCGGAGAAGTTATTCTCATGAGAGTGGGAGTATTGATAATCTTTTCCGTAACCAATATTTTTCATCAGATTGGTTGGTGCATTTCTAAGATGTAAAGGCACGGACTGGTCACCTGTACGCGCAACCAATTCCTGAGCTTTTCCTATTGCTTCGTAACTGGCATTGCTTTTAGCTGAAGAAGCGAGATAAGTAACAGTTTGAGATAAGATAATCCTCGACTCAGGGAAACCAATAATGCTAACTGCCTGAAAACAGCTATTTGCCAAAAGAAGGGCATTTGGATTTGCGTTACCAATATCTTCAGAGGCTAAAATCAACAGCCTTCTTGCAATAAACAAAGGGTCTTCACCTCCGGCGATCATGCGGGCAAGCCAGTAAACGGCAGCATTGGGATCACTGCCACGAATGGATTTAATAAATGCTGAAATTATATCGTAGTGTTGTTCTCCAGCTTTATCATAAATGGCCATGTTCTGCTGCACATGTTTCAAAACAAGCTCATTAGTGATAGTTACTTCAGATTTGTTAACTGCATTTATAACCAGTTCAAGGACATTCAGCAGTTTTCTCGCATCTCCGCCTGAAAGGCGCAGCAGGGCTTCGTGTTCTTTTATTAAAACCTTTTTATTCTGAAGATATTGATCCTCTTTGAGGGCTTTGTTTAAAAGCTCTAAAAGGTCGCTTTCTGATAGATGCTGTAATATATAAACCTGACTTCTCGACAAGAGTGCTGAGATGACTTCAAATGAAGGGTTCTCTGTTGTGGCACCCACAAGTGTGACAAGACCGCGTTCTACTGCTCCCAGCAGAGAGTCCTGCTGAGATTTTGAAAAACGATGTATTTCATCAATGAAGAGTATCGGCAGGTTCTCGTTTCCCTCTTTCAATCTGGAAGCTTTTTCAATCACCTCACGGATATCCTTTACGCCTGAATTTATCGCACTCAGACTAAAAAATGGCCGGTTAAGCCGTTTTGCTATAATGAAGGCCAGCGTAGTTTTCCCTACACCAGGGGGCCCCCACAATATAAGTGACGGTAAATTACCGGTTTCAATCGCCAGTCTCAATATGGCATCTTTTCCCACCAGATGCTTTTGTCCCACATAATCGTCGAGGCCTTGCGGCCGCATACGTTCTGCCAAAGGGGGAATTGTTGCCATATCCTAAAGATTACAATCCTATTTCCTTATCCTGATAATCCTGAACCAGTCCAACCGCGTCGTTGACAGAATCTCCAATCATCGTTATAAATGATCCAGGTTCAGCATTCTTTACAGCATAATCAAACGCCGGTTTACTTTCATTTATAACCTGAATTGCGATATCCGGTTTCACCTCCTTCAATCCTTCTGTAAGAAGACCTACGATGTTTTCCCTGGTCCGTCCGCGTAAATATTTTTCCTGGCAAATAATAACATCATCAAACATTTGTGCCGAAATTCTGCCGACTTCACGCAAGTCGTCGTCCCTCCTGTCGCCTGTGCCCGAGATAATACCCGTACTGCGTTTTATGTCAAGTGTCGCCAGAAATTCTTTTATCCCATTTAGACCGTCGGGATTATGTGCAAAATCGACCATGATTTTGAAGTCTTTGAGATCGAAAATATTCATTCTCCCAGGCGTTTGAGCTGCGGATGGTATAAATGTTTCGAGCGATAAGCGGATATCTTCAATTTTGAAACCCCAAACGAACGTGGCCAGGCTGGCCGCTAATGCATTTTGGGTCATAAAGCCTACGGTACCATTAAAGGTAATTGGAATGTGTGTGACTTTTTCAATCCTAATCTTCCAATCGCCTTTCATAATCGTGATATAACCGTTTTCATACACGGCTGCTATTCCTCCTTTGCGGCAATGTTCCCTGACAACTGGATTTTTCTCGTCCATTGTAAAGTAGGCTAAATTGCAATGCACATCCTTACCGATGGCCACACAATATTTATTATCGGCGTTTAATATTGCCCATCCATCATTTTTAATAGATTTTACAACTACCGCCTTAACTCTCGCCAGGTCACCTAATGTATTTATGTCGGATATTCCAAGATGATCCTCCTGAATATTTGTAATGACGGCAATATCACAATGGCCGAAACCAAGTCCCGAACGCAGGATTCCTCCCCGTGCAGTTTCAAGCACAGCAAATTCGACTGTGGGATCTCTAAGCACGAACTCGGCACTCATTGGGCCGGTAGTATCACCCTTTAGAAGCATTGAATTCTGGATGTATACCCCGTCTGAAGTGGTAAATCCAACCCGGTATCCGTTATTCTTAACGATGTGAGCGATTAAGCGGGTGGTGGTTGTTTTGCCATTTGTACCTGTAACAGCTATAATTGGAATCCGCGCAGATTTTCCTGGAGGATAAAGCATATCGATCACCGGTGCTGCAACATTTCTTGGGAGTCCTTCGCTCGGTGCCAGATGCATTCTAAAACCAGGTGCCGCATTAACTTCCAAAACTACCCCTCCATTTTCGGTTAGCAGTTCGGTAAGATTTTCGGCCATAATGTCGATGCCGCAAATATCCAGGCCAATAACGCGGGCGATACGCTCGCACATAAAAACATTTTGAGGATGGACAAGGTCCGTGACATCAATTGAAGTTCCGCCAGTACTTAGATTGGCTGTCGACTTCAGGTAAACGATTTCCTTTTCTGTAGGTATGCTTTCGAGAGTATATCCCCTTTTCTCGAACAGGTCTAATGTATCCCGGTCAACGGTAATTTCTGTAAGGACATTCTCATGCCCGTATCCTCTGCGGGGATCACTATTTTCGGTATCTATCAGGTTCTGTACGGTATTTATTCCATCTCCGATCACATGGGCAGGTACACGCTGGGCTGCAGCTACCATGCGATTGTCGATGACTAAAACCCGGAAATCATGGCCGGTGATGAAACGTTCCATGATCACGCGATGTGAATATTTTTGAGCATAGGCAAATGCCTCTATAGCTTCCTCACGCGTTTTTACATTTATGGTAGCCCCTTTTCCGTGGTTCCCGTTCAGGGGTTTAAATACTAATGGAAATCCAATTTTCCCCAGTGCTTCTTCCAGGTCTTCTAGTGAAGAGATTGTTGATCCTTTAGCTACCGGTATAGCCTGTTCGGTGAGTATGCGCTTAGTTTCATCCTTATTCCCGGCCAGATCAACAGCAATGCTGCTCGTCTTGTCAGTCATAGTAGCACGGAACCGAACCTGGTTTTTGCCATATCCAAGTTGTACCAGGGAACTGCTGTTTAAACGAATGAAAGGGATATTACGCGATACTGCTTCATGAACTATGGATGCGGTGCTAGGTCCGAACCGTTCTCTTTCTCGCATCTTTTTCATAGCCATGATATCGGTTTCGATATCGTACTCCTCTCCATCTACAAGTGCCTGAGCGATCTTTACAGACGCTTCGGCTGCATATACGCCCACTTTCTCTTCAATATAATTAAATACTACATTGTAAATGCCGGAGGTTTTAGTTTCGCGCGTTCTGCCAAAACCCGTTTCCATTCCGGCGAGTGTTTGCATTTCAAGGGCAATATGTTCGATGACATGGCCCATCCAGGTACCCTCATCCACACGCTCTAAAAAGCCTCCCTCATACCCGGGTGAGCAACGGTGGGTGTACAAGCTTGGAATTAATTTCTCGATTCTCTCCCGGAATCCTTCAATTTTATTTGTGGGCCTTTGTTCGAGTTCTTCGAGATCTAAACGCATTTGTATCAATTTCCTTCGACGCACAGACCAAATGTTTGGACCTTTTAAAACTTGTATACTTAATATTTTCATCGTAAATGTTCGTAAATTTTATTTGTCATGGATATGCTGCCCAAAGTGGAGATGTCCCAAAATTCTAAGAATAGCGGGTCTCCGTAATATCAATATCGCTCACACTTTGTTCTTGGAATGGTTGTTGGAGTTGAATCAGTATGAAAACCACTTTCAAGATATAAAGTTTCAGCAAATTATTAAATTTTACGGCTAATAATTAACCGGAAAGGTATAATGATTCTGGAAGTAAAATAACCCTCCGGGTAGAATTGTGGAAAAGTTTAATAAGTAATGTTTAGACTTATAATTCAAGAATATATATTTAGGCTTTCGTATGACAAATATTAAGTACTATGGTTCCAAAGGGCAAGCTCGTTATTATTGGTGGTGCAGTTGATCTGGGAAGTTCACTCAATTATAACGAAAATATAAGCCATCCCCACTATATAAAGTTCTTTGAGCAGGGAATACTAAGGCGCGTAATTGTTGAATCTGCGAAAGCAGAAAATTCTATAGTTGAAGTTATTACCACCGCTTCCCAAATTCCTGATATCGTAGGGGCTGAGTATATAAAGTCATTTAATCAGTTACAGGTAAATAATGTTAATGTACTTGATATCAGATCGCGTACAGATGCGGCGAACAAAGAATACCTTGACAGGATAGCCAAAGCCGATGTTGTGATGTTCAGTGGCGGCGATCAGCTTAGGCTTAGTTCTATTTTCGGGGGCACGCCATTTCTGCAGATCTTAAAAAAGCGTTACCACCAGGATAATTTTCTTATTGCCGGTACCTCCGCCGGGGCGGCTGCAGCATCAACAAACATGATTTATCGCGGGAGTAGCAGCGAAGCTCTGGTTAAAGGAGAAGTCCAGATAACTGCTGGCCTCGGTTTTGTTGATTCGGTAATTGTAGATACACATTTCGTTCAGAGAGGCCGAATAGGACGTCTGTTTTATGCTGTTGCCAGTAATCCGGGGATGTTAGGTATTGGTTTAGGCGAAGACGCCGGACTGTTGATAACAGATGGGAATTGCATGGAAGCCATAGGATCCGGACTGACCATACTGGTTGATGGCAGATATATTAGTGAAACGAGCATTTATGATGTTGAAATAGGGTCCCCAGTCTCGATAGACGGATTAAAAGTCCACGTGATGTCTCTATTTGATAAATACGATCTCGAGAAGCATAACCTGGAGATCAGAAAAGCTTTGAAGGTTGAAGAGGGTGTTTTCTTAAAGGTAAAAGACTACGATAACTAATGAACTCAAAAATAATAATACATGGTGGGTTTTTCAGCGAGTCGGGAACCAATAACGAAGTAAAAATTGCAAAACAGGAGGCGCTGACTGAAATAATAAAAAAGTCTTCAAGCTATTTAAAAACTCACTCAGCCCTGCAAACAGTTATATATGCTGTATCGCTTCTCGAAGATTGCCCTTTATTCAATGCCGGTCTCGGATCCCAAATACAGAGTGATGGTAAAATAAGATTGAGCGCAAGTCTGATGGATGGGAAAAGCCAGAAGTTTTCGGGAGTAATAAATATCGAGGATGTTAAAAATGCTATCCAGGTGGCAGAAAAATTGATGTCAGAAGAAGATCGCGTATTAAGTGGAAGTGGAGCTTTGGAATATGCGAGGCAAAATGGTTTTGAATACTTCAATCCCGAAACACCTCAGCGAAGGAAAGAGTACGAGGAAAAATTAAATGCCTCTATCGGATTAGGTACGGTTGGATGTGTAGCTCTCGATAAAGATGGTAACATCGCTGCAGGCACCTCTACAGGAGGTAAAGGATTTGAAATTCCAGGCCGCGTCAGCGATTCAGCAACCGTCGCCGGTAATTTCGCTAATAGCTCTGCTGGGATTTCATGTACAGGCGTTGGCGAGGACATTGTAAGTGCCGGGTTGTCTGTTAAAATAGTTACCAGGGTAACAGATGGGATGAGCCTTGAGGATGCTTCCAGAAAATCATTTGAAGAGTTAAAGCCTTATGATGGTTTTGCCGGCATTATTGGGATTTCCTCTACAGGTGAAATTTACCATTGCGACTCTCATCCTTATATGGTTTGGGCGGCTTATGACAAAGAAATGTCAGTTTTTAGCTGAAAATTCCGTTCTTCATAATTTTAAAATTCTTCGTACGTTTGATAGATTCAGTATGATACTGAATTAGAGATCTTTAATATTCGCCTGCTAAATAACTAATTCTCGAGATGAAATTCAAATTACTGGTCTTTTTGGCTATTGCACTCCTGACGGTTAGTATTCCCGGTTCGGCATCAGTGAAAAATATCAATACGCGTGGTGGTGAACATTGGAGTGTTCTCCCTACGACTTCAGTTTATGATTCGCTTAAGATCCAGGTGAAGAAAGTTGCTTTGTCCAATAACCAGGATGCCTTAAAAGAATTTATTAATGCATTGCAGTTTAGGGAATTGTTAAAAGCTTCTGATATTCCCTTGCCGGCCTATCCAATTTCAGCGGGAATATTTGACGGGTCGAAGGTGTCTGATTCACTTAGTGCAGATGACCAGCTTTTGTTATTATACAGGAGTTTAGGAGATCGTAAAGCAGAAGCGGGGATATTAAGTTCGATAGGTACCAATGCGGCGGTCGCGGGGAATTTAGATAAGGCTTTAATGTTTTTTCATGATGCCTTAAAAATAAATAAGGAAATAGAAAACAGGCAGGCTGTGGTTAAGAATTATTTCAGCCTGGCCAGAATATATAAATACAGGGAAGATTTTCCGGAAGCTATAAAATACAATGAGCTTATACTGGAAGAAGCGTTGATTAATAAAAATAATCGCCAGCTGGGCGAGGTGTACCTGAATCTCGCTAATATATGGACTTCCCAGCGTAGATATAAAGAAGCTGAGGCTATCATCATGAATAAGGCATTACCTTTGTTCGCATATAAGATCCACGATAAGATCAGTTTGATGAAGTCTTTTGATCAATTAGCCGATATCTTTAAACAGCAAAAACGTTTTTCAGAAGCCAAATGGTTTTATATACAATCGAACTCGGTTGCCAGAAAACTTAATAATTCAAGTGGTATAGTAAATTCCCTGGTCAGCCTGGGGCACGTGAAAATGTCTATCGGCGACCATCAGCTTGCTCTCACTGATTTTAAGGAAGCTGAGCGACTTTCTTTGTCAAACAAATACCAATTCAAATTGGTTGAGATTAAAGGGGATTTGTCGAAAGTTTATGCTGCAATGGGGAACAAAACTGCTGCCAGCTCTGCTTTATCAGAATTCACAATGTTGAAAGACAAAATTTTAAGCAGTAACCCGTAAGACCTTCACAAGCAAGTCCGCTTAGGGGCTTCTGCTTTACACAAACATGTTACATCCTGGAGATATCAAATCGATCTTTACGATGTTTATATTTAAGATTTGGTACCAATTAGATACCTTTTATTCTGCAATGGATTTTAAATCATTTAAAGAGATGTTAAAAAAAATATCGCTGGCTTTTTTACTTGTTGCGGCACTTGCCTGCCAGGCTGATCCGCGAATTACAGCTGTGGTTTCACCAAATGACCTGAAACCTGAACTACAACAATCTGTGGAAGCTAAGTCGGTTGTGGAGCTTTTAGAAAACTTTCATTACAAGAAAGTTGAAGTAGATAACGATCTGTCATCCCTGATCTTCGATGATTATATAAAAGCTCTTGACGGGGCAAAGAGTTATTTTCTCCAAAGCGATATAGCGGATTTTGAAAAATACCGTCACACACTCGACGACGATCTGCGTACAGGAGACCTTAGTGTTCCTTTTTATATATTCAATGTTTACCAAAAGCGTTTTAATGACAGAATTGATTATGCATTGAAGCAGATTGATAACAAATTCAGCTTTGCATCAAATGAGATTTATGTCTATGATCGGGAAAAGATGCCTTGGTTTGCAACTCAGGCTGAATCAAACGCTCATTGGGCTAAAAAGATTAAGTACGAAACCCTTAATTTGAAGATTACGGGGACTGACGATTCTAAGATCGCTGAAACCCTAAAAAAGAGATATGAAAATCAGGTATCTCAATCTACAAAGTTCAATAATCAGGATGTGTTCCAGATTTTCATGAATTCCTTTACGGGATCTGTAGAAACTCATACCAGCTATTTTGTGCCCACCCGAGCTCAGGAATTCAATGAGGATCTTGCCCGTACTTTTGAAGGTATTGGGGCACGGCTGCAGCTAGAGAACGAGGTTGTTAAGATTGCTGAAATTATTCCCGGAGGACCTGCATTTAAAGCGAAAACTCTGGAAGTTGGTGATCGCATTATAGCCGTTGCTCAGGGGAATGGCGAATTCGTAGATGTTATCGGCTGGAGACTCGATGTTACCGTTACAAAAATAAAAGGACCAAAAGGTACTACTGTTCGTTTAAAAGTCATTCCTGCTGGACAGGAAATGAGTTCCACTCCAAAAATTGTTACGCTGGTGCGGGATAAAGTAGTTTTGGAAGATCAGTCGGCGAAGAAAATTACTAAGACAATCACTTCCGGCGGTAAGACGTACAAAGTTGGTATTATCCAGCTTCCGGCATTCTATGCAGACTTTAGAGC
>NZ_JBASJU010000070.1:0-1722 GCF_049655485.1 Daejeonella sp. | reverse complement strand
AGGAAAGCGATGTGACGAGTAAGGCAAGACAACTTGCCCAGAAAAGCTTGGATTTTTGGATGTTTTGCATAATTATTTTTTAGTGATTGGTTTAAACAATTGCAAGCGAGAGCTAATTAATTATAATAATAAGATATATTTCTCATTTTTTAAATTTTTCGGTTTTTAACTGAGTAATATTTATTAGGCCTATCTCGTATCTTTACCCCTAATGAAAGGCCTAGTAATAAAATCAACCGGAAGCTGGTACGAGGTAGTCACTGAAAAAGGCGAGACCATCAATTGCCGTATTAAGGGGAAATTCCGCACGCTTGATATCAAAACGACGAACCCCGTTGCGGTTGGCGACCATGTAGAGGTCGAGCCCGAACCCGATCAGGAAACAGGCCTTATAACTATTCTGCACCCCCGAAAAAATTATATTATCCGGAAGTCTGTAAACCTTTCGAAACAGGCTCAGGTCATTGCGGCAAATCTTGACCAGGCATTTCTGATCGTTACACTTGCCTCACCAAGAACGTCTTTGGGATTTATAGACCGGTTCCTTGTTACAGCTGAAGCATATGCTATTCCTGCCATGCTGGTTTTTAATAAACTCGACCTCTTCAGTGAGGAAGGCCTCGATTTCCTCAAGGAATATCAAAAGATTTACGAACAAGCCGGCTACCCTTGTTACAGTGTTTCTGCAACAGAACAAACCAACCTGGATCAAATAAGGGACTTGTTAAAAGACAAAGTAACGCTGGTAAGTGGTCATTCAGGCGTGGGTAAATCAACCCTGATTAATGCGTTGCTCCCGGGATCACAGCTTAAAACCGGCGATATCTCTGACTGGAGCGATAAAGGTAAACACACTACTACCTTCGCTGAAATGATTGAGCTGCCTTTCGGCGGATATCTGATCGACACGCCGGGTATCCGGGAACTTGGGGTATTCGATATTGAACAACAGGAATTGGGAAGACTGTTTCCTGAAATACGTGAACTTATGGGGGACTGTAAATTTCACAATTGCCGGCACATTAACGAACCGGGCTGTGCAGTATTGAAAGCTCTGGAAAACGACGAAATTGAGCCTTCGCGATATGATAGTTATTTAAGCATTTACCATAATAACGACACCAGAGCCTGATATGAGAGCAATTATACAAAGAGTGAGCAGTGCTTCTTGTTCTGTAAGCGGCGAAATAACCGGAAAAATAGGGCCAGGCTTTATGGTCCTGCTCGGTATTGAAGAAGCTGACGGTACTGAAGATGTTGTTTGGCTCGCACAGAAGATAGCGAATATGCGAATTTTCGGAGATGAGAACGGCGCAATGAACAAAAGCCTGGCGGACGTTGGAGGTGACATACTACTGATCAGCCAGTTTACTTTATACGCATCAACTAAAAAAGGCAACCGGCCTGGCTTTACACGTTCAGCTAAGCCGGATGTGGCCACGCCGCTCTACGAAAAAATGATCAGCGAACTTGCTCAGGCAACGGGGAAAGTCATCCAAACAGGGGTATTCGGTGCCGATATGAAAATTAGCCTGGTAAACGACGGACCGGTAACCATTCCCATTGACACAAAATCTAAAGAATAATTAAATGACGCTGCAAGAAGCCCAGTAAACAGTTGATAAATGGATCAATACTACAGGAGTCCGGTATTTTAACGAGCTGACGAATACCGCTATGCTGATGGAAGAAGTCGGCGAGGTTGCCCGCATCATGGCACGC
>NZ_JBASJU010000069.1:0-3179 GCF_049655485.1 Daejeonella sp. | reverse complement strand
GATGTCGAATTGCATAAAATTTCGTATTTTTGTCAAAGTTAAGCATTTCTAAGAAGGCAGTTAAGCCGTTGATGGTTTTCTAATTTTCTTTTAGCCTTAGTAATTTATTTTCAGGTAATTAAAGCTTAGGGTGTCAGGATGTGGAAAAATAAAATCAGAACAATTAACGATTAGCTTTAAATTGATAGAAATAAACCCGGAACTGTTTTTGCATAATGTCCGGTATACGTTCTTAACCAGGTTATTGTAGGATGGAAGAAGATTTTGAGTTTGATTTTTCCGAAGATCCCAGATTTTCGGTTGAAAGATATGAAGAGATGATCCGTAATAAGGATCAGTATTTTTTTGATGCGCAGGCTTTTGAAAGTATTATTGAGTACTATATTGAGAAAAACGATCCCATAAAGGCTTTACAGGTAACAGAGTATGCCATTAACCAGCATCCTTTTGCTGCCGTTTTCTCAATTAAGCAGGCCCAGTTGTATGTAGCTACTAATCAGTTTGATCTTGCATTCGAATCACTTAGTAAAGCTGAAACTTTAGAGCCTTCCGAACCGGATATTTACACCATCAGAGGTAATATTTTTGAAGGTTTGGAACGTCATGAAGAAGCCCTTCAGAACTATGAAAAGGCTTTAGCACACGCAGAAACTACCGACGAAATCCTGCTCCATATTGCTTATGTATATCAGAGCATGGGCGACTACGAAAGCTCTGTCAATTATCTGAAGCAGTGTCTGCAACAGAACATGGAAAATCAGGACGCACTTTATGAACTTGCGTTTTGTTATGATGTGCTGGACAAGCAGGAGGAAAGCATCAAATTTTACGAACAGTATATCGACAACGAACCGTATTCCTATGCGGCATGGTATAATTTAGGCAATGCTTTCAACAAGATGGACCTTTATGAAAAATCTATCGATGCCTATGATTATGCGATACTCATCAAAGACAATTTTGCCTCGGCTTATTTCAATAAGGGAAATGCATTAGTACATCTAGATCGCTACAGCGAAGCTATTGATGTTTATAAGCAGACCTTTGAATACGAACCTCCGAGCGGGGATACATATTGTGCCATCGGGGAATGCTATGAAAAGCTTGAACGGATGGATGAAGCGCGTTCCTATTATAAAAAAGCGGTTAAACTAGATCCGGCACAATCTGATGCCTGGTTTGGTATTGGAGTTACCCTTGATTTTGAAGAACGATATTTCGAGTCTTTATATTTCTATAAAAAGGCGCTCGATCTGGACGATAAGAATGCAGATTACTGGTTTGCGATCGCAGATGCGCAATATAAACTTAAACAGCTGGGTGAATCGGAAAAAGCATATGAGAAGGTTCTTGAGTTAAATCCCGTTGATATTGAAGCCTGGCTCGACTATTCCTCAATACTTTTCGAACAGGATAAACTTTCATCTGCAATCGAGGTGATATCCGAGGGTATCAAAAATAACCCGGATGCGGCTGAATTATATTACAGGATGGTTGCTTATTTATTTGCTGCCAGTGAGTTTAGTGAAGCTTTGATATATCTGGAGACAGCGTTGAATACCGATCCCGAAAAACACCACATACTATTCGAATACCTGCCTCAGCTACACGAGAACAAAGTTATTGTTGATATAATAAACCGTTACACGCGTTAAAACACAATAAAATAATCAGTCTTTAGGTTTTGATTTTTTTTTGGAGATTTGCACCTGAAAAACAGGAAGCAAAAATTGGGAATAAATTAGAATTATTATTCCATTTAGAAATCCAAACCAAATAAAATAAATGAATTACATTTTAAAGAGTATACCTGAGCGTACTCAGAAACCACGTGTTAACGGACTTACGATGGTTATGGATAAAGGGTTGAGCGTACGTGAGGTGGAAGATTTTCTTGAAGTTGCCGGTCCCCATTCTGATATAATAAAATTAGGCTGGGCCACGTCCTATGTAACACCAAATCTTGAAATAAAATTAAAGGTTTATAAAGATGCCGGTATCCCTGTTTACTTCGGCGGAACTTTATTTGAAGCATTTATAATTAGAAATCAGTTTGACGATTACCGCCGCATTCTTGATAAATACGGGATGGAGCTGGCTGAAGTTTCTGATGGATCAATAGAGATCCCGCATGAAGAAAAGTGTGAATATATCCGGAAATTAAGCGAACAGGTTACCGTAATTTCAGAAGTTGGTTCTAAAGATGCAGCTAAAATTCTTGCTCCTTATAAATGGATCAAACTGATGCAGGCCGAAATTGAGGCTGGTGCATGGAAAGTGATAGCTGAAGCCCGGGAAGCTGGAAATGTGGGAATTTTTAGGGATTCCGGAGAAGTTAGACAAGGGCTTATTGACGAAATCCTAACACAGATCCCTGCCGAAACTATTATTTGGGAAGCGCCGCAGAAAGCGCAGCAGGTATGGTTCATTAAACTGATCGGTTCGAATATTAATCTTGGAAACATAGCCCCTGCGGATGTTATCCCCGTTGAAACTTTACGATTAGGTCTTAGAAGTGATACATTCGATCATTTTCTGAATCTTTAAACAGAATTGGTTCTGCAACGTTAACCTAAGGAACTTAAGTAATCCATAATGAAGAAATACGGATTGATCGGATATCCTCTGACGCATTCATTTTCGAAAAAATACTTTACAGATAAATTTTCCAAGGAAGGATTCGAAGATCGGGAATACGAGCTTTACCCGCTTCAAAATCTAAGCGACCTTCCGGCTTTGATAAACGATACTCATGACCTGTGCGGGCTAAACGTAACTGTCCCCCACAAGATTGGTGTAATGTTTTACCTGGATAAAATTGATCCGGCTGCAAGGGAAATAGACGCTGTGAATTGTATTAAAATTGTTAATCACCAGCCTGTGGAGGCCTTTTTTAGCGGAGAATTATCCTCCATGAAGGTGCGTTTGGAAGGATATAACACTGATGCATTTGCTTTCGAAGCATCATTAAAGCCTTTGCTTAAGAAGCATCACCAAAAAGCACTTGTTTTAGGTAATGGTGGAGCTTCCAGAGCTGTAGCTTATGTCTTAAACAAGCTGAATATTTCTTATCGCCTTGTTTCGCGAAGAGATATTGGTAAGCAGCTTTCTTACACTCAGCTAACGGCCGATGTGATGAAAGAACGTTTGCTGATTATTAATACCACACCAGTGGGCAC
>NZ_JBASJU010000068.1:0-3269 GCF_049655485.1 Daejeonella sp. | reverse complement strand
GGCTATATCGTCCTATGAATGGATGGCGGCGGCTACATTGATTATTGTAGCAGTTTTCTTCATTCCGATATATCTTAAGAACGGTATTTTCACCATGCCCCAGTTCTTATCGCAGCGATATAACGATACCGTAGCTACGCTGATGGCCATATTCTGGCTGCTGGTCTATGTATTTGTGAACCTGACTTCAATCATTTACCTGGGCGCGCTGGCAATTAATTCTATCTCAGGAATAAGCTTCGAATGGTGCATGGTGGGACTTGGCATCTTCTCCATTCTGGTAACCCTTGGCGGGATGAAAGTAATCGGATATACGGATGTCATTCAAGTACTGGTTCTGATTCTTGGCGGTCTGGTAACCTGTTATCTCGCGTTAAGCCTGGTATCAGAAAAGTTCGGCTATGGCGGCGATATCCTGAAGGGCCTTGCGGTTATTCAAGAGAAAGCCCCTTCCCATTTCCACATGATTTTTGACAAGTCGAATCCCTATTACACCGACCTGCCCGGATTATCGGTTCTGGTGGGAGGGATGTGGATCAATAACCTGAATTACTGGGGCTGTAACCAGTACATCACACAAAGAGCTTTAGGCGCGAGTCTCCCGACGGCCCGAAAAGGGATTCTTTTCGCCGCTTTTCTGAAGCTCTTAATACCGCTTATTGTAGTGATTCCAGGTATCACCATGTATGTGATGTATCAGAACGGAATGTTTCAGGCTGAAATGACCGACGTTAATGGAGTATTAAAACCAGATCAGTCATATCCTACACTGATGAACCTTCTGCCGAACGGTCTAAAAGGCCTGGCATTCGCCGCCCTTACAGCTGCGATTGTGGCATCCCTGGCAGGAAAAGCAAATAGCGTTTCCACCATTTTCTCACTCGATATTTATAAGAAATTCTTTAAGAAAGATGCTTCAGACCGGCAGTTAGTCCGGACCGGAAGGATTACAGTAATTGTAGCCATGGTGCTGGCATGTATCGTAGCGCCGGCGCTGAGAAATCTGGATCAGGCCTACCAGTTTATCCAGGAGTATGTAGGTTTTATTTCCCCCGGAGTACTGTCCATCTTCCTTTTAGGGTTTTTCTGGAAAAGAACCACATCCGCAGCAGCGCTTACTTCCGCTATACTCACCATACCGCTTTCAACTGTTTTAAAATTCCTGCCTGACTGGACAAACGGCGCATTCCCCGATTTTCCGTTTATGGATCGTATGACAGTGGTATTCGTTTTTCTTATGTTACTGATGGTCATCATGAGCCTCGCCGACCGCAGCGGAAAAGAAGCCCATAAAGCGCTGGTCATTGATACCAGGATGTTCAAATGCTCGCCAGGGTTTATTGTTGGCTCGGCAATTATTGTGGGGATTTTGGCAGCCTTGTATACGGTGTTTTATTGAAAGTTTCTCTACTTTTACCCCTTGAATAGAAGGTCACTCTGTATCTGACCACTTTGTTTCAATTTACATAACTAATAAATCATTTTGTATATGATTAACATTACACTTCCGGACGGGTCTGTCCGCGAATATGAACAGGGCATTACTGCCCATCAAATCGCACTTTCGATTTCTGAAGGTTTAGCAAGAAACGTATTAGCAGCACAGGTAAACGGTCAGGTTTGGGATTCATCCCGTCCGATTGAAACTGATTCGGAAGTTAAATTGCTAACCTGGAACGACCTGGAAGGCAAGAACACCTTCTGGCATTCTTCTGCCCACCTGATGGCCGAAGCTCTTGAAGCATTGTATCCAGGCACCAAATTCGGTATCGGGCCCGCTATCGAAACCGGCTTCTATTACGATGTTGATTTCGGCGATCGTGAATTCTCATCCGATGATTTCAAGCAGATCGAGGATAAGATCATGGAGCTCGCGCGGACGAAAGCTGAGTTTGCAAGAACTGCAGTTTCCAAAGACGATGCTGTTAAATATTTTACTGAAAAAGATGATGAATACAAGCTGGATCTGATCAAGGACCTCAGCGACGGTTCCATCACGTTTTATACCCAGGGCAATTTCACTGATCTTTGTCGCGGCCCCCATATCCCAAACACAGGCTTTATCAAGGCCGTGAAGCTGATGAATGTCGCCGGCGCATATTGGAGAGGCGACGAGACCCGAAAGCAGCTTACACGGATCTATGGCGTAACCTTTCCAAAGCAAAGCGAGTTGACAGACTATCTTCACATGATAGAAGAAGCCAAGAAACGCGATCACCGTAAACTTGGTAAAGAATTGGAGCTTTTTGCCTTTTCAGAAAAAGTAGGGATGGGCTTGCCATTATGGCTGCCTAAAGGAACCGCTTTACGCGAGAAACTTGTTAATTTCCTGCAAAAGGCGCAGGTGAAATCCGGATACGAGCAGGTTATTACGCCGCATATCGGGCATAAAAATCTATATATCACATCAGGCCATTACGAAAAGTACGGAGCTGATTCGTTTCAGCCGATAAAAACCCCGCAGGAAGGGGAGGAGTTCTTTCTGAAACCGATGAACTGTCCTCATCATTGTGAGATTTACAAAACCAAACCACGCTCATACAAGGACCTTCCGGTTAGATACGCCGAGTTCGGAACGGTATATCGTTATGAGCAAAGCGGGGAGCTGCACGGACTCACACGCGTACGGGGTTTTACCCAGGATGATGCGCACTTATTTTGCCGCCCTGACCAGGTTAAAGAAGAGTTTAAAAAGGTAATTGATCTGGTGCTATATGTATTCAAGGCACTAGGATTTAACGATTATACCGCACAAGTCTCCCTTCGCGATCCTTCAAACAAAACCAAGTACATCGGTTCCGATGAAAACTGGCAGCTGGCAGAATCCGCTATTATTGAAGCAGCTGAAGAGAAAGGTTTAAAGACCATCGTAGAACTTGGAGAAGCTGCTTTTTATGGCCCCAAACTGGATTTTATGGTTAAAGATGCTTTGGGTAGAAAATGGCAGCTGGGTACCATACAGGTTGATTATAATTTACCCGAACGATTTGAACTGGAATATACCGGGCGCGATAACCAAAAACACCGTCCGGTGATGATACACAGAGCCCCGTTCGGTTCCTTGGAGCGATTTGTAGCCGTATTGATCGAACATTGCGCAGGGGAATTTCCTTTATGGCTCACACCCGAGCAATTTATCGTCCTGCCGATCTCTGAAAAATATGAGGATTATGCAAAAAAAGTTTTAGAATCGCTTAATAATTCCGATATTCGCGGCTTGATTGACTCCAGAGATGAGAAGATTGGCCGCAAAATACGCGATGCCGAAG
>NZ_JBASJU010000067.1:0-29258 GCF_049655485.1 Daejeonella sp. | reverse complement strand
TTAGGTAAAAGCTACGAAAATATCAGATAAACAATTCTTACATTTATGAATTCGTTTTACCATAATAAAAACGCAATAGCAGGATTTTCCCATTATGACCATCAATACTATAATAGTGCCTGCAATTGTTTAACGGATGCTGTAAATGATCAATGCTATCGCTATCTAATTCATATCATAATCCTTTAGATCAGGGGAATTAATCCGAGTAAGATACCGATGACAAATTTATTCAATAAAAAAATGATTCAGAAAGCAGTTTTTGTAAAACAGAGTGTGGCCTTGTGTGTTCCTTTGGGGTAAAGTTCTGAAAATTTAAGAAATTGATCATCCAATATAAATTAACATATATGCAATTTCTGCCTCATAAAATTACCGCTATTCTCTGCTGCCAACTTATTCTAATTTAATATTCCGATCAATGGGATTAAAATCTGACACTTTAAAGCCTGCAAAAAGCAGCCACAATGGTAAAATTGAACTTTCACAGGATCAGCTTGATCTGAAAGAACTTTTAAATGTTCTATCACAAGTTAAAAATGGTAACCTTAGTATCCGCATGCCGGTTACACAGGCTGGCATCAGCGGAAGAATATGTGAAGTCCTAAACGATATCATTGATATTAACCAGCATCTCGTAAATGAGATTTCAACCGCTGAAAATGTAATTGGTAAGAAAGGCAACCTGAGCAAACGAATTGCAATGCCTGAGGCTAAAGGCGCCTGGGCTAAGGGTGTGAACTCGCTTAACGATCTTATAACTGACCTTACTTCGCCTGCATTGGAAATAGCAGGGATGATTAATTCTGTGGCAAATGGTGATCTGTCTAAACAAATTCCCCTTGAGATTAATGGACAACAATTAAAGGGAGAATTTTTACGGATGGCGAAAGAGTCTAATCAGATGCTTTCGAAACTTCAGCTATTTTCGATGGAAGTAACCCGGGTAGCCAGACAGGTGGGATCCGAAGGTAAATTGGGTGAACAAGCTAAAATCAAAGGCGTTGCCGGAGTATGGGCCGAGCTTACTGACTCCGTAAACCAAATGGCTGGTAACCTTACAGCCCAGGTGAGGAACGTAGCAGCAGTAACAACTGCTGTTGCAAAGGGTGATCTTTCACGGAAGATTACAGTAGAGGCAAAAGGTGAAATCCTGGAGTTAAAGAATACTATCAATACCATGGTGGATCAGCTCAACTCATTCTCTTCTGAGGTGACGCGGGTGGCACTTGAAGTAGGTACAGAGGGTAAACTCGGAGGTCAGGCAGAAGTGCCTGGGGTGGCTGGTACATGGAAAGATCTAACAGATTCAGTAAACCGGATGGCAGGTAACCTTACCTCCCAGGTAAGAAATATAGCTGGTGTAACAACCGCGGTTGCGAATGGGGACCTTTCTAAGAAGATCACAGTGGATGTAAAGGGTGAAATGCTGGAACTAAAAAAGACCATCAATACCATGGTTGATCAGCTAAACTCATTCGCATCGGAAGTAACGCGGGTGGCTCTTGAAGTGGGTACCGAGGGTGAGCTGGGTGGTCAGGCCAAGGTAAAAGGTGTTGGAGGTGTATGGAAGGACCTTACCGATTCGGTTAACCAAATGGGAAGCAATCTTACTGACCAGGTGAGAAATATTGCGGGGGTAACCACAGCGGTTGCAAAGGGAGATCTTTCCCGAAAAATCACTGTTGATGCCAAAGGTGAGCTTCTCGAATTGAAAAATACAATTAATACCATGGTGGATCAGCTCAACTCTTTCTCGTCAGAGGTGACCAGGGTTGCGCGTGAGGTGGGTTCTGACGGGCAGTTAGGTGGGCAAGCGAACGTGCCTGGAGTTGGTGGAACCTGGAAGGATTTGACAGATTCTGTGAATCAGATGGCCGGAAACCTTACCGGACAAGTGCGAAACATTGCTGAGGTAACAACAGCCGTTGCAAAGGGCGATCTTTCTAAGAAGATAACCGTAGACGTAAAAGGTGAGATGCTCGAATTGAAGATCACCATTAATACGATGGTGGATCAGTTGAATTCCTTTGGATCGGAGGTAACCCGTGTGGCACGTGAGGTAGGGTCGGAAGGACAATTAGGGGGTCAGGCGAATGTACCCGGCGTAGGTGGAACCTGGAAAGACTTAACTGACTCAGTAAATAAAATGGCTGATAACCTGACTTCTCAGGTACGTAACATTGCGGAGGTTACAACGGCAGTAGCCAAGGGAGATTTATCCCGGAAGATTACCGTGGATGCTAAAGGCGAGCTCCTCGAGTTGAAAGACACCATTAATACTATGGTGGACCAATTGCGTGGGTTTGCATCTGAGGTAACGCGTGTTGCACGTGAGGTAGGTTCTGAAGGGCAGCTGGGCGGTCAGGCTAATGTGCCGGGTGTTGATGGTACCTGGAAGGATTTGACCGACAGTGTAAATAAAATGGCAGGTAATCTTACTGCTCAATTAAGAAATATTGCCGATGTGTCCATTGCGGTGGCGAATGGTGACCTTTCAAAGAAAATTACAGTTGACGTACGTGGTGAAATTCTCCAGTTAAAGGAAACTATCAACACGATGGTGGATCAGCTTCGGGGTTTTGCATCCGAAGTAACCCGTGTTGCCCGGGAAGTGGGAACAGACGGTAACCTGGGTGGCCAGGCCTTCGTTCCGGGAGTTGCAGGTACATGGAAAGATCTCACCGACTCGGTGAATCAGATGTCCAGTAACCTTACTTCTCAGGTTCGAAACATTGCAGAAGTGACTAAAGCGGTAGCCGGGGGCGACCTTTCGAAAACCGTTATCATCGATGTAAAGGGTGAAATGATGGACCTGAAAAACACCATTAACACCATGGTGGATCAACTTAACTCTTTTGCATCTGAAGTGACACGGGTTGCGCGTGAGGTGGGTACTGAAGGGAAGCTGGGAGGTCAGGCACAAGTAAAAGGTGTAGGTGGTACCTGGAAAGATTTAACGGATTCTGTGAACCAAATGGCTTCTAACCTTACCGGACAGATTCGTGGTATATCCAAAGTGGCTACCGGTATCGCTAAAGGAAATTTGAAACAGAGGCTTTCCATTAATGCGCTTGGGGAGGTAGCTCAGCTTACCGATACTATCAATGAAATGATCGATACCCTGGCGGTTTTTGCTGACCAGGTAACAACAGTTGCAAGGGAAGTAGGTGTGCAGGGACGATTAGGGGGCCAGGCATTTGTGCCGGGTGCATCAGGAACCTGGAAAGATTTAACAGAAAACGTAAATCAGCTGGCTCAGAACCTTACAACCCAGGTGCGATCAATTTCTGAAGTAGCATCGGCAGTAACGAAGGGTGACCTTACCCGGACAATCAGGGTTGACGCAAAAGGGGAACTCGAGGCCTTAAAGGATACAATCAACCAAATGATTGCAAACCTTAAGGATACTACACTCCGAAATCATGAGCAGGATTGGTTGAAATCTAATCTTGCCAAATTTGCGCAGATGCTTCAGGGCCAGCGCGATAGAAATGCCGTTGCTAATAATGTTCTTTCCGAACTGGCGGAGTTAGTAAACGCCAGATATGGTGCATTTTATATCCTTGAACAGCCTGAATCCTCAGATGAGCCTAAACTGAAACTAATCGCAGCTTATGCACAGAAGGGTAAAATAGAGCGAAATAAAGAATTTTCATTGAATGAGGGATTGGTCGGACAGTGTGCATCCGACAAGGAGCAGATCCGGCTTAGCAATGTTCCAGGGGAGTACCTTAAGATAAGTTCCGGAATTGGAAGTGCCCCCCCATTAGATTTGGTAATTCTACCTGTTTTGTTTGAAAACAACGTTAAGGCAGTAATAGAACTGGCTTCCTTTGAAAGCTTTAGCGACACTCATATTGATTTTCTGGATCAGCTCACGGAGAGTATAGCCATCGTACTTAATAATATTGAGACTAATACACGTACAGAGGAGTTATTATCGCAGTCACAATCCCTGGCAGGTGAATTATCATCTCAACAGGAAGAGTTGAGGCGTGCTAATGACGAACTTCATGACAAGGGAAGGTCTTTGGAAGAGAAGGCAGAACAATTGACGCTGACCTCCAAGTACAAGTCTGAGTTCCTTGCAAACATGTCGCACGAGTTGAGAACCCCACTCAACAGCTTGCTTATCCTGGCTCAGCAACTGTTCGAGAACCATGAAGGGAACCTCACCGACAAACAGATAAGCTACGCAAGAACAATTCATTCATGTGGAGACGACCTTATACAACTGATCAATGATATTCTTGATCTCTCCAAAATTGAATCGGGTGTAATATCCGCTGATATAATGTCGGTAGGATTTAGAGAGATCGCATCCTTTGTTGAAACGACGTTCCGTCCAATTTCTGAAGCCAAAAATCTTAAGTTTGAAATTGATATTGAAGATGGGCTCCCTGAGGTATTGGAAACCGATATTCAGCGACTCAATCAAATTCTGAAGAACCTTCTCTCAAACTCCTTTAAATTTACGGAAAAAGGCAGTGTTCGTTTGAATATTTACAGGCCTGAAATTGACAAATTAAACCCCATCCCTGGCGCTGATTCTGTGATCGCATTTGCCATTGAGGATACGGGAATTGGGATATCCCAAACAACACAGGGTATTATCTTCGAAGCCTTCCAGCAAGCGGAAGGTTCTACCAGTCGTAAATATGGGGGTACGGGACTTGGATTATCTATTAGCAAGGGCTTTGCAGAACTTCTTGGTGGCACAATAGGCGTGCAGAGTGATTTAGGTAAGGGAAGTACATTTACTCTCTATCTTCCATTAAAATATAGTGAAGTACCTGTACCGGCAATCTTAAATAATTTTAAATCCAAAGTTGAATATCCTCCGGTGCAATCGCGTGCAATCCAAAATGATGCTGTTGAACTGGTTATTGACGACGACAGACATAATATTCTTCCTTCAGATAAGGTGCTTCTGGTTGTCGAGGATGATGTGCGATTTACAAAAATAGTAATTGAGCGATCGCACGGGTATGGATTGAAAGTGGTAGTAGCCACCAATTATCTTCAAATATTCGACTCAATCGCAAAGTTTAATCCAATCGCAATTACCCTCGATGTTAAGATGCCGGAGTCTAATGGCTGGAAAGTACTCAAGGCATTAAAAAGCAGCCTGAAATTCCGACATATTCCAGTTCATCTCATATCAGGTGAAGAAGACCGATCTGCTGCAGTGAAATTCGGTGCGAGAAGTTTCCACTTGAAGCCGCTATCAAACAGCGCACTTGATGAACTGATACTTGGAATTGTTAGTTTCCATGAACAAATCAAGAAGCGCGTCCTTTTAATAGAAGATAACGAAGTGGAACTCGAACACCTTTCAAAGCTTTTGTCGAACGATCATGTAGAAGTTATTGCTGCAACGACAGCGAAAAAGGCAGTAGCTATCCTCAAAAAAGAAATGTTCGATTGTATAATTGTTGACTACACCTTACCGGATGCCAAAGGAATAGACCTGCTCAAACAGATCAACCTCCTTAAGCGGCCGCAAACAATGGTCTTGTTACATTCCGCTCGTGATTTTACTTCTAATGAACTTTTCCAGTTAAAGAGGCTTACTTATAAATTAATCACCAAGACTTCGACTTCGCACGGCGTAATCCTTGAGGAGGTATTAAATCTTCTCCATATTGATGTTAAAACCCTTAGTAGCAGCAAGCTTGATCTTATTAATAAGATAAGCGGAAGCACAGATATTCTTGATGGCAAAACCGCTCTTGTTGTGGATGATGATGTGCGAAATCTTTTCGCCCTCACTGCAGCTTTCGAACGATCAAAACTTAATGTAATAACTGCAGAAAGCGGTCGGGAAGCCCTGGAAATTTTAAGCGGACAAAAAGGCATAGATATTGTGTTGATGGACATCATGATGCCTGAGATGGATGGGTACGAAACTATCCAGCGGATTCGAAAGGAAGTTAGAAATAAAAATCTTCCAATTATAGCCGTTACTGCAAAAGCAATGCTCGGCGACCGACAAAAATGTATTGCATCTGGGGCATCTGATTATATTACGAAACCAGTTAAAACAGACCAGCTGTTGTCGCTAATGCGCGTATGGCTCTATTAAATTGAAAATAATTTGAACCCGGTTAAAATCCTTCTTGTAGACGACAATGTGGACAATCTCATGTCCATGCAGGTGGTGTTGGAAAAAGATGAATATACGTTCATAACAGCAACATCAGGCCGGGAGGCACTAAAGATTCTGTTAAAAGAGGAAGAATTTTCGCTAATTCTACTGGATATCCGTATGCCTATTATGGACGGTTATGAAACCGCGGAGATGATTTACCAGCGCGATAAACTCCGTCATATTCCTATAATTTTTATAAGCGGCCAGGATGATGAAGAAGCCGCGATCTTTAAAGGCTATCTTGCTGGTGCAGTAGATTATATCCGAAAGCCTTTTAATTCGCAAATATTGCGTTCTAAAGTTGCAATATTTGTTGAGCTGTATCGTAAGAATAAGATTTTAAAAGATCAGGAAGAAAAGCTTATCCGTATTAATGATGATTTAAGGAAATTGAATCAGGAACTTGAAGACAGGGTAAGTGAGCGTACGAGAGAACTCGAGCATCTTAATCATGAACTTAAAGATCTGAATCTCTCCAAAGATAAGTTCCTTTCTGTCATTTCACATGATTTAAGAAATCCCCTCACCGCCTTGTTAGCCTCCTCAGATCGGCTAAAGAGGAGCAAGAATCAGAGCCCTGAGGAAACCCAGCATCTGGCTTCTATTATCCATCGTACATCTAAGAAAATCCTTGAACAATTGAATGAGCTTGTTAACTGGGCAAAAAATCAGCGTGAGAAGACGGCGTTTAATCCTGTTTCTATTCAGTTGCGAAATGGAATTGATGTTTCTCTGGAAATATTAACTCCAAGTGCTTTACAAAAAGATGTTAAGTTAGAGAATAGTATCCAGGAGAACATATTCGTTAAAGCTGATGTCTTTATGCTTCGGTCTATACTTCAAAACGTGGTAATGAATGCGATAAAGTATACTCCACAGGGAGGGATAGTAACGGTATCTGCATCGATAGTTGACCATCTGGTTGAGATCTGCGTTACTGATACAGGAATCGGAATGACCCCTGAGGTACAACAATCGCTTTTGACTAGTGTTAACCCTGTTTCAATAACGGGTACTAATAATGAACAGGGAACAGGCTTGGGATTGCTACTAGTTCGTGATTTCGTTGCCCAGCATGGGGGAACTATTCACATCCATAGCGAACTTAAAAAAGGAACTTGTTTTAAATTTACAGTTCCTGTGGATGATGTATCGGCAATGGCTTGATGGGTTGTACTTTTTATGTTTTACGTGGAACCGTACCTAGTGTAATAAATAACCAAGGATGGGTAACATCTCTTACAGCGTTTAGTAACTTATAACGTATAACTCAAATGGTACAAGGAATCAACTACATCACAGATGAGAAGGGTAATGAAACCGGCATAATCCTCGATCTGGTTTCATTTAAGAAGAACAATGTAAAAGCTTCTGAAGTAATAAATGCACTGTCAGAGTTACAGCGTTTGATCGACCAGGCTGGTTCCATCAGTAAGAAATCCAGTAATTGGGATCTTGCAAAGGAAAAACTGAAAGATATATTGCCCCAAACAGATCAGTAGAGAATTTTCTGCTACATTCAATTAAAGCTTCTGTTGAGATAGCTTTAATTTTCCTAATTTAGCCGTCTCATTAAAATTTACGATGACTACAATATTCGATTTTGAAAAGCCTATAGCCGATCTTCAATTACAGATTGACAAAGTTCAACAGGTTGCTGATAAGACTAAGGTTGATATGTCTGCTACCTTAGCGGAATTGGAAGCGAAAATTGAAGAAACACGACAAAGTGTATATTCAAATTTAACTGGCTGGCAGAAGGTTCAGATATCCCGCCATCCGGAACGCCCTTACACGCTTTCCTATATCGAAATGATATGTGACGACTTTATTGAAATGCACGGCGATCGGACGGTGAAAGATGATAAAGCTATCGTTGGAGGTTTTGCAACGATAGGAGGCGAAACCGTTATGGTAATTGGCCATCAAAAGGGCGTTAACACCAAGATGCGCCAGTACCGTAATTTCGGGATGGCAAACCCCGAGGGTTATCGTAAAGCTTTAAGATTAATGAAGCTGGCAGAAAAGTTCAATAAGCCGGTAATCACCTTTATTGATACACCCGGAGCATATCCAGGTTTAGAAGCGGAAGAGCGGGGGCAAGGTGAGGCCATAGCAAGAAATCTCCTGGAAATGTCGGTGCTTCGGGTACCGATCTTATGTTTTATAGTTGGCGAAGGTGCTTCAGGTGGCGCTTTGGGAATTGGAATTGGGGATAGGGTGTACATGCTTGAACATACCTGGTATTCGGTTATATCGCCGGAATCATGTTCATCGATTTTATGGAGAAGCTGGGATTTTAAAGAGAAGGCAGCCGATTGTCTTAAACTCACGTCCGAAGATATGTACCATAACAAACTAATTGACGGGATCATACCTGAACCACTCGGAGGTGCTCACCATAATCCTGAACAAATGGCAAAAGCTGTCCAGGAGAGAATTATTAAAGATCTTAAAGAATTGAAGCCCAGGGACATAGATTCGGTAATCACCGAACGGATCGATAAATTCTGCGCAATGGGAGTGGTTGTGGAGTAACTCTTATCTAACCCCCATAAACTTAGTTTCCAAAGCTTTATATCTTTCTTGCAGTTTCTTGTTGAGTTCAGTTTGACCGTGAAAAGCTGTAAGTTTCACCATTTCAGATATTACATACATCCCTAGTTGCATTTCACGTTCATTGAGGTTCTCTTTTGTCTGAGCTATTGCCGCCAAATACTGTAACTCTTCCTCAATGTAGTCTACTGTGTTTGAAACAAGCTCATTGGCCTTAGCCGGTTCTTTTACTTTATAGAGCAGTTCTGCCATATAAAATTTCCGGATAGTGAAGTTTAAGGAATAGTTGTTGTCTGGAACAACCTGAATGCATTTTAAAAGTGCTTTACGTGCCTGGTCGATTTTGCCTTGTTTAAATAATTCTTCCGCAAGGATATTGAAATGGTTAATTATGGTAAAACTCATACGCAATGACTCCGGATCAAGGTAAGTAGCATTCTTCATGTTGCCCCATTTAAACTTCGTCATCATATTATTATACATAATATCTGTGTTGGTCAGTTCAGGTTTTTCGGTTGCAGCTGAATCGGCAGCCGGAGGCACTAGTGGAAGTAGCCTGTACGCAAAACCTTCATTGTATAGATAATCATCAAGGCCTATATAATTATCGGATGGAACTGTTATAGCGAAATAAATCGGCCTCTTCCAGTCATTGTGGGCCAAAACGTCAATAAGTGCGAGCTCAGTTTTAGTTACATAATTTTTGTTGTATGACCAGCTGATTGATGGAGCAATCTGGTCTTTTTTAGCAAGGGGGACAGTATTGGTTGCTATTACCTGAGCAGGATCAATTGTAATTTTAAAGTTCTTAGTTGGCAGGAAATTTTCCTTTGACCCATCTTGATAAGTAGCTTTATCAGCTTCTTCTTCTGAAGTAAGTATTTCATAAAGGTTCTCAAGTTCTACAGCGCCTGCCACCTGGTAATCCTGATATCCCATAACGTCACGAACTCCTTGAACGAATTTTTCATTCGCCATCGTAATAGGCAGCGCCTCTGCTTCATTCACTTTCTCTTTCATTTGTCGGATGTACCAATCTGTTCCAAGTAAGCTGAGGTTGACGACCCTTACATCAGGGCGAATATTTTCCACCTCCTGGGCATACCACAACGGATAGGTATCGTTATCACCATAAGTGAATAAGATAGCATTAGGGGCGCAGGACTCGAGATAATTGACCGCCATATCGCGGGCGGCATATTTTGAAGAACGGTCATGATCATCCCAGCCATCTTTAGCCATAAGCACGGGAGCTGCAAGGAGCCCAATTATTGTGGCCAACACCGCGGCCTTAGGCGCATTGATTTTACTCCGGAGAAAATCTGCAATACCTGCAACTCCTAAACCGATCCATATTGCAAAAGCATAGAATGACCCGGTATATGCATAATCTCTTTCCCGCGGTTGGAGTGGATTTTGGTTAAGGTATAAAACAATAGCGACCCCGGTGAAGAAGAAGAGTAGTCCTACAATTCCTGCGTCCTTTTGATTTTTCTTAAAGTGCCACAGAGCTCCAATGATACCCAGAATGAAAGGCAGGAAATAAAATCTGTTGTAGCCCGCGTTTTCAGTCTGGCTCGATGGCAAGTTATATTGGCCGCCTAAAAGTAGGTTGTCTATAAATTTAATACCAGATAACCAATTTCCCTGCGTGTAATTACCATGACCCTGTTCGTCGTTTTGCCTGCCAATGAAATTCCAGGCAAAATAACGTGCATACATGAAGCCGGTTTGATAACTCATTAGGAAACCGATGTTGTCAATGAAAGTAGGCGATTCTGTTTCGCTCAAACCCATCCAATCCCGGTAGGTTGCGGCATGCTGTGGGTCGTCACTATACATCCTAGGTAGAATCGTATTCCTGTCATATACTCGCTCGAATTTCTGTCCGGCAGACTCATATTTTTCTTTCCCTTTTCTGTAAATTATATCACCTTGCTTACTGTCAATTGGCTTGGAATCGAAATATTGGCCATAAGCCAACGGACGATCACCGTACTGTTCACGATTTACATAGCTTAACAGCGAGAATGCATTATCAGGATCGTTGTTATTTAACGTTGGGTCGGCCTTGGCCCGGATTACAATCATTGCAAAAGATCCATAACCGAATATTATGAATACGACAGATATTAATGCGAGATTAAGTACTCTTCTTTTCTCCCGAATTTTCAGAACATATTCAAGTATCACCAGAATAATCGCAGATACGATTAGTCCACCTATGCCTCCTCCGATTGTCATTAGAGCAACAAAAGAACTTATTGCAGCAAGTAGGTAGGGCCTTTGACCGTTAATCGTATAAAGAATACCCGTTGTGAGCGCGGTAATTACGAGGATGCCAAAGAAGCCGACACCTGTTCCGAAACCCAGTCCTAGTGTATTAACAAAAAACAGGTCGGAATAGGCAGCGAATTTTATGGAATATTGGACGATACCGTATTGAATAAAAGCGAGTATAACAATTCCTGCAAGCAGGCTAAGAAGTGTTCCAGAAGATGTTCTGGTAGTCGATCGCCTGAAATAATATACCAGGGAAATTGCTGGAATAGCAAGCAGATTTAACAGATGGACCCCAATTGAAAGTCCCATAACATACGCTATGAAAATAAGCCATCTGTCAGCATAAGGTTCATCGGCATGCTGATCCCATTTTAAAATAGCCCAGAACACGATTGCGGTACATAGTGAGGAAAGGGGATAAACTTCAGCTTCAACTGCGGAGAACCAGAAGGAATCTGAAAAAGTATATGCAAGTGCTCCAACGAGTCCTGATCCCATAATAGTAACCATTTCTCCCATAGTAATACTAACACCAGGCTTAGCTATAATCTTTCTGGCAAGAGCCGTTATCGTCCAGAAGAGGAATAGAATTGTCGCAGCACTTGCCAACGCGGATCCCATGTTTATCCAGAAAGCGACACGGCTGGTATCTCCTCCGGCTAGCAAAGAAAAGACTTTACTTACCATTAAATATAATGGTGCGCCAGGCTGATGTACTACCTGCAACTTATAGGCTGAAGCGATAAACTCTCCTGAATCCCAGAAACTTGTGGTTGGTTCCAGAGTAAGTGTATATACAATTAATGCTGTTAGGAAACTAAGCCATCCCAACAAATTATTGGTTCTATTATAAGTCATAGATTTATTGATCAAATATTGCTGCCGAAAATAGTGAATTTGATATAGAATGTTACTAAGGTTTAACACTAATTAACTAATCGGAGGTCGGAAGTCTGAGGTCTGAAGTCCGAAGTCTGAGGTCTGAACTAGGAAACTTAGAAGTAGGAAGTGCTCAATCTGGAGAGTATAATCAATGATATGTGGTGTATTCAGGTCTTAGGCGTCTGCATCAGACCTCCGACTTCAGACCTCCGACTTCGGTTCTTACAAAAAATCAATTTTTCATTTGCACTTTAAATTATATCAAGCTATATTTGCATTCCATTTCAAAAAGACCTTCTTTTTGATTTTGATTGCCCGATAGTATAATGGTAGTACGACTGTTTTTGGTGCAGTTTGTCTAGGTTCGAATCCTGGTCGGGCAACCATAGAATTTCGAGTTTCGGAATTACATTAATAATATGGCCTTCAGGCCAGACATATTGAATATCTGTTTTTAATCATCGATATCCGAAACAAAAATGCCCTTATCCTTTAATCCGATCAAATTATTTGCCGGTTCTGGTACCGTTGACCTGGCTACGAAAATAGCAGCCTCATATGGTAAAAGCTTAGGCGATGTGGTACTTTCGAGGTTTAGTGATGGCGAATTTCAGCCCCATTTTAACGAGTCAGTTCGAGGTTGTGATGTCTTCCTTATTCAGTCAACCAACCAGCCCAACGATAACCTGGTGGAGTTGCTGTTGATGACTGATGCAGCGAAGAGGGCTTCTGCGCATTATATTACTGTGGTCGTTCCTTATTTTGGATTAGCAAGGCAGGATAGAAAGGATAAGCCAAGGGTTGCTATTGGAGCGAAATTGATGGCAAACTTAATTACCGCGGCTGGAGCGCATAGAATTATGACTATGGACTTGCATGCTGCTCAAATACAAGGATTTTTTGACATCCCTGTAGACCATCTGGACGCTTCTGTGATCTTTGTTCCGCATATCAAAAGTCTTGACCTTCCAAATTTGACCATAGCATCGCCAGATATGGGTGGATCCTATAGGGCGAGGACTTTCGCAAAGTACTTTAATGCAGAGGTTGTTATCTGTGATAAACAGAGAAAAAGAGCAAACGAGATCGAATCTATGTCAATTATAGGTGATGTCGAGGGAAGAGACGTTGTATTGATTGACGATATTTGCGACACTGCAAGAACATTAGCGAAAGCCGCTGAACTGATCATGGAAAATGGAGCTAATAGTGTGAGAGCAGTGTGTACTCATCCGGTCTTATCTGGAGATGCGTATAAAACTATTGAGAACTCAGCTTTAGCTGAAATGATCGTCACTGATACAATTGCTGCTAGAAAGACCAGTCCAAAGATTAAGGTACTTTCAACTGCTGATCTTTTTAGCAGAGCAATTGCAAATGTTAATGAACATGGATCAATGAGTGCTTTATTTAATATAGATTAAAAAAGAGTCAAGAACCAAGAACCAAGAATCAAGACTGTTGTGTCAATCAAGTGTGACGAAGACCTTGTGATTGGTGGGTAGGACGACAAAGATAATAAAGACGTTTTTAGGAGGTTGGGTATCCAACAACTAACAACCAATAACAAACAACAATAAATAATATGAAATCAATTGCTATTAGCGGTTCTCCGAGGGAGAACGTAGGGAAAAGAGACGCTAAAGAGCTGCGTTACGAAGGTAAAGTGCCTGCAGTTCTTTATGGTGGAAAAAATCAAATCCACTTTTCTGTGTCTGCATCTGATTTGAGAGGTTTGGTGTATACACCAGAAGTTTCATTCGTTGCGCTGGAAGTAGATGGTGTGAAAACACAGGCTATTATCCAGGATGTACATTTTCATCCATTAACTGATCAGCCACTTCACGTGGACTTTTTAGAACTTGATGAGAAAAAACCTGTAGTAATGCAGATTCCTGTGAAACTTACAGGTACTTCACCAGGTGTTAAAATCGGTGGTAAATTAGTTCAAAAACTACGCAAGTTACGTGTAAAGGCTCTGCCGAAAGACATGCCTCAGTACGTAGAAGTAAGTATCGAAAAACTTGACGTAGGTAAATCAGTCGGAGTAGGGGAGTTGAAGTTTGATAATTTCAAGGTAACCAATAATGCTGAGGATACCATAGTTTCTGTAACGATGTCCCGTGCTTTGAAACAAGCAGAAAACGACGCGAAGAAATAAGTTATCTTAGGATATCTTTTAAAAGTCCCGGGCAATCCGGGACTTTTTTTTTATACAAACAGGCATATTATTTCTTCATATTTGAATTCGTATGAAATACCTTATTGTAGGATTAGGAAACATCGGACCTGAGTACGCAGATACGCGTCACAATATTGGGTTTATGATCGCTGATGAACTAGCCAAACAGGAGCATTCTTCTTTCTTTAATATGAGGCACGCTTACTACACTGAGTTTGGCCTTAAAGGAAGAAAAATTCATTTGATTAAACCGACCACCTATATGAACCTGAGTGGTAAGGCTCTTAATTATTGGATGCATGATTTAAAGGTACCTGTGGAAAATGTGTTGATTCTTGTTGATGAAATTGCTCTTCCGTTTGGTACTATAAGACTTAAGCCAAAAGGAAGTGCCGGAGGACATAATGGTTTAAAGAGTATAGAACTTGCCCTGGGTCATTCAGACTACTCCAGACTTCGGTTCGGGGTCGGGGATAATTATGCAAAAGGTCGGCAGGTTGATTATGTCTTAAGTGGCTTTGACTCTGATGAACAATCCGAGTTGCCAGGTTTAATCGACAGATCAGTTGAAATGATAAAGAGTTTTATAAGCGTAGGGCCTGAACTCACCATGACCCGTTTTAATAAGTAGCCTGATCTCAATCATTTGCAGTAATCTCTATATTTGTGCCATGAAGGTATACGGAATCAAAAATTGTAATACAGTTAAAAAGGCTCTTGACTGGCTAAAGGAGAACAACGTAGAGTATGAATTTCACGACTTTAAAAAGTTGGGTATTACGGATTCAAAGTTGGACGAATGGAGTTCGGAATTGGGTTGGGAAGCTCTTATTAATAAGCGGGGAACAACCTGGAAGCAACTCGACCCGGCAAGACAAATAGAAATCAACTCCAAATCTGAAGCTTTGAAACTAATGCAGGAAAAGACGAGCATTATAAAGCGTCCACTTATCGAAACGAATAAAGGAATACTGCTTGGTTTCGATCAGGATGCTTATCAGACAGCGTTTACGATAGCTTAATTGGCTGGAGAATCGCTCATGTATAATTAATTCCTTAATTTGTCCCTTTAAATTTATTCCGATGGGCAGATTAAAAATCTTTACACTGGCGTTGATATTGTTCAGCGCGGTATACGACGCTATTTCTCAACAAACAACAACAACTGGGCAGAACCTTCCCGCCCAGCCTGCCAGCAAATATGACTATCATGATGCTTTTGGGCCTATTTTTTATACTAAAAACGGAAATGACGTCCGATCAGCAAGCGGACAGCCAGGACCTAAATACTGGCAAAACCGGGCAGATTATAAGTTATCTATTCGTCTGAACCCACAAACAAATGAGATTTCGGGAACCGAGATATTAACCTACACGAATAATAGCCCGGATAAGATGTCATTTATCTGGATGCAGCTCGATCAAAATTTATTTAAGGAAGATTCTAGAGGTCACGCCCTGGTTCCTCCAGGAGGGAGCCGGAGCGGATCTCATGGGCAGAAATTTGATGCAGGATATAAAATAAAATCAATTAGAATTATAGAGACGTTAAGTGGTAAATCTGTCGAAAAAGATCCTGAATATTTTATTGAAGGCACCCGTATGCAAATCTATCTTCCCTCTGAGCTTGCCGCATCAGGAGGAAAATTGCAACTAAAAATAGAGTATTCATTTGTTTCGCCCCAATACGGATCTGATCGTATGGGTATTCTTGATACAAAAAACGGAAAGATATTCTCAGTCGCACAGTTTTATCCAAGAATGTGTGTTTATGATGATGTGTCAGGATGGAATACCATCCCTTATATAGGCCCTAGTGAATTTTACCTCGATTATGGCGATTATGAAATAAACGTAACAGTTCCGTCAAACCATATCGTGGTGAGCTCAGGTGAACTAATCAATCCTAAAGAGGTTTATACTTCGGAACAGCAACAGCGATGGGCCGCGGCTTCTCAAAGTGATAAAACTGTAATGATCAGGTCAGCATCCGAAGTTACAAATGTAAATTCCCGACCTGTAGGTAAGGAAGAACTAACCTGGAAGTTTGTTCTGAAGAATGCCCGGGATGCTGCGTTTGCGACTTCTGCAGCATTTATTATCGATGCAGCGAGAATAAATCTCCCAAGCGGAAAAAAATCGATGGCTATTTCTGCTTATCCTGTCGAAAGTGATGGTCCTGATGCATGGGGCCGCTCTACTGAATACAACAAAGCATCAAATGAGTTTAATTCGAAGAAATGGCTGGAATACCCCTATCCAACTGCGACCAATGTGGCATCGAATGTGGGCGGAATGGAGTATCCGGGAATCGTGTTTTGTGGCGCAACTGCAAAAAGTGTCGGTTTATGGGGCGTTACAGACCACGAATTCGGGCATACCTGGTTTCCGATGATCGTTGGTTCGAACGAACGAATCCATGCCTGGATGGATGAGGGATTCACGACCTTTATAAACTCAATTACCAATGATCAGTTTAATAATGGGGAGTATAAATCAAAGCCTTATGATTGGCATGCTTATGGAAAATTGCTCACCAATCCCGCTTTCGAACCCGTTATGAGCAGTCCTGATAATATGAAGGAATCCAGTATTGGATATCTCGCTTATTATAAGCCAGCCGCTGGGCTTATACTCCTCCGCGAACAAATCGTAGGTCAGGAACGCTTTGATCGGGCTTTTAAGGAATATATCCGACGTTGGGCTTACAAACATCCGACACCAGATGACTTTTTTAGGACGATAGAAAATGTAACCAGTGAAAATCTTGCATGGTTCTGGCGTGGGTGGTTCTTTAATAATTGGAAACTGGACCAGGCCGTGGCTGGTGTTACATATGTTAAGAATGACCCGAAACAGGGTGCGTACATTACCTTGGATAACCTTGAGAAAATGGCGATGCCCACAATCCTCCAAATCGAAACGAAAAGCGGCAAAATCGACAGAATTAAATTGCCTGTTGAAGTATGGCAACGAAATGTAAGATTTACATTCCTTTATCCGTCCAACGAAGAAATTAAGACTGTGATTTCGGATCCGGATAAGGTAATGCCTGACTCTAATTCTGCTAATAATACCTGGACGGCAAACTAGTATAGCTTAAACAGAAGAAAATGCGTACAAGCTTTTTGTACACATTTCATATTTAGAAAATATTGATTATTCGCCGGGCCTGACGCTGGATTTTCCGTGATTTCTTGATGCTGGATCGATCAGTTTTACCTTTTCGATACACTCTGGCGACCTTTCTTACAGCTTTTTTGATTTTTCTTTTCTTTACTCTTTTGTTTCGGGCTGAACTATGACTTAAGCTTTTACCGAATACCAGACTAATAACGCTGTTAGAAAGTGGGCTGGCAGAAGTTACACTTCTTGCTTCAGGCATTACAGCGGCAATAAGGAAGACCAACATGAGAGAGAATATTTTCTTTTTCATAACATTTGATTTGGCTTAATACTGGGTTTTCTATCGTGTTTTAATATGACGCAGTACTAGAAGCTTACGTTGCATTATTATAAAAATTTTCCCCGAGTATACCTACTGCTAGCTTTCTAAGATTCTTGATTCTGGATATACTGGAGATGGTTCATTACCGCCTTTAATTCGGCATATGAGGTACTTTCGCCAAGTTCGTTTTTAGTTTCGGAAGTTGATTTTCCAGGGTTTTGAACGATATATGCCATTATTCGAGCTACTTTAATTTTGGGAACTAAGTCAAAAACAGAGATTTCACCTGTTATTATATAATTACCCAGATGTGATTCGATTGTGCCCGTTGTAAGACTTCGCGCTACAGCAATATCTGAAATGGTTTTTCCGGACCTGAAAAGGTCGAAAGAAACTTTTTTGGTGTCCGGCTTTACCCGGATTTGTTTAATCGGTATGTCGAGTGTTCCCCGTTCAACCCCATTATCCCTGCAATATGAACCGATGATTTCTAGAATATCCTCACCAAATTGCTTGACCTTCATTTTTCCAATGCCATTTATGGTTTCCAGTTCTGACATTGTGGAAGGAAGGATTTTTACTAGTTCCAGGATTGATTTCTGAGCAAGGATCAGGTAGACAGGTGCATTTTTTTCAGCCGCAAGTTCATCTCTCCATTTTTTAAGGGAATTATACAAGCCGGGATGGGTAATGCCTTTCGATACAGCTGTTGTCGGAGTTTTATTTATTCTCGTGACTGATTGATCAATCTCTGCATCAGCTTTCGTCCTGAGGTAGGAAGATGTGAAAAAACCGCCCGAGCACAGTTTCATTAGAGCTAGTTTCACATTTACCTCTTTCGACAATCCTTCAGCTATTTCGTCTAAAGTTGTTTTGACAGCTTTATTATCTGTATCAGTATTAAATTTCAGTAAATCTGATTTTAATTCTGCCGCTAATTTCCCTTGGAAATAGCTACTGGCTTTTTTAATTCTATCCTGAAGCTCGGAATTCTCTTCGGGCAGGGAATTTTCACCAAGCATGCTTTTTATTTGACGTTTAAATGTTTCAGCTACTTCAAAAATGTTCTTATCAAAAGCACTTTTTAGTTCTGAAAGTGAATTATTGAAGCCAGGATCCAGAATGGTATGGTGGTCTTCATAAAGTTTTCTTAATTGAAAGAAATAACCTTTTACACCGGTAAAATCAAACAGTTCGAAAAGCAAATCTTGCTGAAATGCAATTTTTGCATCATTAAGATCTTGTTCATTTGGTTGGTTTTCATTGGCGTTTCTGCTATACTCCGCCACTGTTCCATCTGTCTTAACGCTATTAAATGCTATAGGCGAGCGTAAAACCATCCCTTCAAAACTCTTACAACGACTTAATGCAACATATACCTGCCCGTGGGCAAAAGCCAGGTTTGCATCTATAATTGCTTTTTCAAATGTTAAGCCCTGGCTTTTATGTATAGTAATTGCCCAGGCAAGTTTTAGGGGATGTTGGGTAAATGTGCCAATTATCGTTTCCTTAACTTCTTTAGTCTGTGGGTCTAGCGCATATTTAATATTAGTCCATTCGACCGGCGTTACCGCTATTTCTGAAAAATCACCCGGACATTTTACGAAAATGGTGTCACCATCGATATTGATGACAATACCTATCTTGCCATTGTAATATAAGCGGTCGCGTGACGAGTCGTTTTTCACAAACATAACTTGTGCTCCTGTTTTTATTTCGAGTTCAGGAACAGTGGGATAGGAATATTCCGGGAAATCATCCTGGATATGTGCTGTAAAGATCTTTCCCGGTTTTTCTATTTCCGAAAGTTTTATTTCATTTATGTCGCTGGCCGTTTTGTTATGGGTAGTTAGTATTATATAACCTTCGTCATCGCGGGGATGAAAATCGGGGATGTATCTCTCATTGAGCTTGTTCAGTACGTTTTGGTCAATTTCATTTTTCCTGACACTGTTCAGGAGGTCTATGAATTTACCATCAGCCTGTCGGTAGATGTGTTTCAGTTCAACACTAACGGGCTTGGTGTTACTTAAAGCCCTGCTGCTAAAAAAAAACATGTTCGGATAATAGTCTTTCAAAAGATACCAGTCTTCCTCCTTTACAACCGGTGAAAGTTGATGCAAGTCTCCGATCATTAAAAGTTGAACGCCACCAAATGGCTTGTCATGGTGTCTATAGCGTCTTAGTACCTCGTCTATATGGTCTAGTGTGTCGGCTCTGACCATGCTAATCTCGTCAATTACAAGCAGATCGAGACTTTTTATAAGGTTTATTTTATCCTTATTGAAGCGTTTATGCTGACCATTTTTATTAGAAGTTTCCGGGATATAGGGCCCAAAAGGAAGCTGAAAAAAAGAGTTTATTGTAACGCCGCCAGCGTTGATAGCAGCTACCCCTGTAGGTGCAACAACAGTCATGCGTTTTGGAGATTCCTTTTTGAGATTATGCAAAAAGGTAGTCTTTCCAGTACCAGCTTTGCCAGTGAGAAAAATGTTCCTGTTCGTATATTGTACGAAGTTAAAAGCCAGTTCTAGCTGGGCATTATCTTCCATGCTATTCAATTAGTTGATGCCGGCTGCAAGATAAAAATTAAATTTCAGGGATAGGGTCGTACTGCCATTTGCTAGTCAGCTCATACCGTTCACACTTCGAAATCCTGGATATAGAAGCGTAATGAATTTCCTGAAATTTTATTCCACGGCTTTTAAAAACCAGGATGGAATTAATTTAATTCGTCTGGCATTAATTGATCAGCTGCATTTCAGAAATTAAAATAGGTTTTGGCATTATTATAACTTATATCCTGAACCGTTTTGCCTAACCAGTTTATATCAGCCGGAAGTTCCCCATTTTCTACGTCTTTCCCGATCAAATTGCATAATATTCGTCTGAAGTATTCATGGCGGGGATATGATAAAAAGCTTCTGGAATCAGTAATCATTCCAATAAAACGGCTTAATAAACCCATGTTAGATAGCGTATCAAGTTGTTTGACCATTCCATCTTTCTGATCAAGGAACCACCATGCAGAGCCAAACTGGATCTTGCCCGCAACCGATCCGTCGTTGAAATTACCTATCATGCTGGCAATCATCTCATTGTCCGCAGGATTCAAATTGTAAAGTATTGTTTTTGCCAGGTGATCTTCCTGATCAAGTTTATTAAGAAACTTGGAAAGAGACCTTGCCTGACTAAAGTCTCCAATCGAGTCCCAGCCGGTATCCGGGCCTAGTTCCTTAAGTTTTCGGGTATTATTGCCTCTCAGCGCACCTAAGTGATATTGCTGAACCCAGCCCTTTTCGTGATCCCACAAGGCAAATTCAAACAGCAAAGCCGACTTGAATTTCAAGGCTTCTGCTGGGCTTACTGTTCTCCCTATTCTTAAAGAATTGAAAATATTTTTGATCTCCTGTTCGGTATAATCCTCAGCAAAAATATATTCAAGTCCATGATCAGAAACCGAGCAGCCGTTCTCCGCGAAATAATCATGGCGGCTCTTAAGGGCCTTTAGATAATCCTCGTAATTGCTTACAGAAATTCCGCTAACCTCTTCCAGTTTTTTTATATAATTCGTGAGTTCCTGAGGATCGTCTGCATTCATCGCTTTATCAGGACGAAAAGCTGGGAGCACTTTAATTTCAAAGTTATCACTTTTCAACTTTTGATGATGCTCCAGTGAATCGATGGGATCGTCCGTGGTACATACGTTCACTACATTCATTTTCCTTAATAAATTCCTTACAGAAAATTCGGGGGTTTGCAGCTTTTGTGTGCAATGGGCATAAATATCCATTGCATTGTCACCGGATAAAATCTCGTTAACATTAAAATACCTTTGTAGCTCTAAATGTGTCCAGTGATACAAGGGATTTCTTAAAGTATAGGGCACTGTCTCTGCCCATTTTTGGAATTTATCTGAATCGCTTTTATCACCGGTGCAGTAGGCTTCATCAATCCCGTTTGTGCGCATCGCACGCCATTTATAATGGTCGCCATAAAGCCAGACTCGGGTTATATTTTCAAACTGAGTATCTTCTGCTATCTGATCGGGGGGGAGATGGCAATGATAATCAATAATGGGCATCTCCTTGGCAAAATCGTGGTAAAGTTGCTGAGCGGTTTTGGTTTGGAGTAGAAAATTTTCATCTAAAAACTTTTTCATTCTGGCGTTTCTTTATTGTTAATATTTTAACGGAAAATTCAGTGTTTCAACTTCGGCATTTGTCATATGGCCCCTTTTCTAAGGTCGGCTAATGCAACTAAACCAAATATCGTCTCGGTGAATATTAGGGAAAGCAGGTTTCACTTCATGCAGGTAATTCCTTTGTATCTAACCTGCCAAGCGCTTCCAGCACTCCATTTTTCATTATGTCTTCTAAATAAATGATAACAGCTTCGGCGAATCCTGGGAATTGCGAAAGCTCTGTTTGCCATATATCCTGATCAGTGAAGAGTTCGGTCACTAAGTTTTTAATTTGTTTGTTTTGCCAATACTTAAAGAACAAAGGTGCTTTATCATCATCAATGAGATACTTGTCTCCATTGAGTTCACCATAATAAGAGCCATGTTCAAACAGAGTAACTCTCATAAAGAGGATGTAAGCAGCAAATCCGAAAGCTATACGGTGTGGCGCTTGGCCGAACAACTCGTAATATCTTTTCAAAACAGGTAACACTCTCATTGAGACCTTGGCTGTATAATTGGTACAGATAGTTTGCCAATAGTGTTCAATATGGGGATTCCTGAACCTGTCAATCACATCGTTGCTGAATTCAATAGCTTTTTCGGCAGGCACAGGATATGGAATAGCTCCTGAAATTTCTTTGAGCATCAAATTGGAAATAAAAAATGACACTGCTACATTATCCATAGCGTCTTTTACAGTTTTAATTCCTGCCAGAAAAGCGAGTCCACAACTTAATGTATGGGTTCCATTGAGCAGCCGTAATTTCAGCTCCCGGTAGATCTCGATATCAGGAGAAATAATAATGCCTGGGTCTGCTGAGGCGAAGGAAAGTACATTTTTTACATGTTCATCCCCTTCAATCGCCCATAATTTGTAGACTTCCGCTACGATTGTCAGTTCATCTTCATATAGGACGGCTGGGGCTGACTGACTTTCAAGAGCACGAAGAGGTTTACCTGGGACAATCCTGTCAACCAGTGTGTTGCAAAAGTGGTTAGAATCCGTCAACCAGTTAATAAAATCTTGATCAAGTTCATTTTGCCGGGCAAGTTCAACAACTATTTCTTTTAATTTCCTGCCATTATCAGGGATAAGTTCGGTTGGTAATATAACCAGGCCCTTGGTCTTATCACCTGCAAAACGTTCATATCTTCTATGAAGCACAGCTAGTAGTTTACCTGGAAAAGAAATTGGAGGGCACTCCGTGATTTGGTCTTCCACGAGTTTGATCCCTATTTCGGTAGTGTTTGAAATTATTACTTCCAGGTCCGGGGTGCTGGCAAATTCCAGAATTTTATCCCATTCTCTTGATGCGTCGAGAACCCTGCTTATTGAAGAAGAAATTATATTTTCTTCTATTTTTTCCTGGTTAGCTATGCCCCGGACACAAATCGTATATAAACAGTTCTGTTGATCAAATTCCGATATTCCGCCTTTGCTGGTGGACTTGACCACAACTATTCTTCCATTAAAGATTCCCTGCCTGTTTGCTTTATCAATAAAATAATCCGGTAATCCACGAAGTAGAACCCCTGTTCCAAATTGCAGGACCTTTTCAGGCAATTCAAATATGTCCAAAGGTGGAACGGTGATATTTGAAGGCTGATCGAACTTAATTAAGTTTGCTTTATTGAGCTTCATGGAGGTTTACTTATCCCAGCATAAATGTAAAATAGAATTTGTTTAGTCCTTAGCCTATTGCTGCAACGAATTCGAGGTATAGCGGGACAGATTTTACAAAGAGGGCTGTTTGTTAAATGTGTATTGATAAGCAATCTTACACAGTTTTTAAATAAAAGCCATTAAGATCTATGAGAATAGTTATGCAAACGTTGCCGGAACATGTAATGGACGACCGCGTATTTTACTCAGGAAGTGAAGTGCATTTAATCGAAAATAAACCAGGTTCTTATAACTTTATAAAGTTCACCGGATTATTTGGGGTCCATTGAGAACATTAGCTTTATTTAAAAAAATTTCAGTATCGAATACCCTTTTTTCAAATTCAGTAACCGGATGTTTGCTCTCGATTAATTGTATGAGCATTTGTGTTGCAACCTGTCCCATTTCAAAGGCCGACTGCCTTACATAAGAAAATGATGGTTGCATCAATTCAATAACATCAGAATTGGAAAAACCTGCTATTCCAATTTCGCCTGGATCTATATTGAAATTTTTAATTGCCGTAAGGAAGCAAACACTAAGGCGGTCACTGGCAACAAACACCGCATCAGGCTTCTCTTCCATCTGTAAAAACGCTTTTACAACATCTTCAATTTCGTGCTGAAGCCTTCCTCCATGATGGCAATGTTTTACATAAGCCGGATTAAATTCAATGTTATATTTTTCCAGAGCCGCTTTATATCCGCTAAGCCGCTCTTTGGTTATAGATAACTGAGGGGAATTCGCAAGATGAGCTATTCTGGTTTTCCCAGCTTTGATTAAAGCTTCAGTTGCCTGGAAAGAGCCCTGGAAATTATTGGATGTTACTTTGTGGGTTTCTATTTCATCGATAATTCTGTCAAAAAACACAATGGGCAATCCTTTTTCATGCAGATCGGTTATGTGCGAAAAGTCTGCAGTTTCGGCTGCCATCGAAATTAATAAACCATCCACAGATCTGTTGGCCAGATGGTTCACATTCATAACCTCCCTTTCATAAGAGTCATGACTTTGCGAGATTATTACATTATAACCTTTTTCATAGGCTATCGATTCGATTCCATTAATTGTTTGGGAAAAGAAATTGTTAGACACTTCACACAAAACAACGCCGATTGAATAGCTTCGGCGATTCTTCAAACTTAAAGCAACGAGATTGCAGTTGTAGTTAATCTTCTTAGCATAATCGTTAACCTTTTGTTTGGTTTCCACACTAATCTCGTAACCATCTCTTAATGCCCTGGACACTGTTGAGGGAGATAGGCCTAATGCCGTTGCAATATCTTTTAAGGTTGCTGACTTGATCATTCGGATTTCCTTTAATATACGTTCCCTATTCCATTAATCTGCACTTTTGAGCTTGTTGACGCCCCGAGTTGAAGTATGAATATGAACTAATCAGTTTTTCGAAAGATAGTAATTCTGTTATTATAATATACGATGTAAATTCTTAAAGAAGTGATTTGGAATGATAAAAATTAATTCAAAACCGGAATTTGTAAGATTACTCCGGATAGAATTTCGTTTCACCAAATTAATCCGGCAACGATTGCATAAATTTTTATAGGTGTATCGTCTTATTTATAGAATTTACTTCTTAGACTTGTTTTACGAGAATATCTTCTAAGGGGAATTACATCTGTTTAGGAAACAAAAATTGCCAATTGTAAAATCATCTAATTTCTATTTATAACCAAATAAAGCACAACGCCTTTTGCAAGAACGACTGTGATTAGAGGTTTATTACTTAATAATTAAAAATCTGTTTATATGACAAAATTTTTACAAATCATGCAAAGAAAGCTTTGCTTTATTCTTTTTCTCATGATGTTTTGGCAAGCGACATCTGCAGCAGGTAAGGCATCAGAAACTCGCAATCTAGGGATTGCAACCCGAGCGGAGGAAGTCAAACTTTTGACATGGCCAATTACAGGGAAAGTAGTTTCAAACGGTGAACCCCTGCCAGGAGTCAGTGTTAGGTTAAAAGGGACAGATATGGGCACCACTACAGGAATGGATGGCAGCTATACCATAAATGTCCCGGAAAATGGTGGAACGTTAGTTTTCTCTTTTCTTGGATTTATTACTCAGGAAAAAACCTTTACAAGGGCGAGTACAATAAATGTCACATTAATTGAGGATTCGCAGGCATTAGATGAGGTTATGGTTGTAGGCTACGGTACACAAACGAAAAGCCAGGTTACCGGAGCAATTTCGTCTGTTTCTGCAAAAGAAATTTCCGAGTTGCCGATCACCAATGCCCAGCAGGCTTTGCAAGGTAGGGCTGCTGGTGTGGAAGTCTTATCTTCCGGTAATCGTCCGGGTGATGGTGTTAACGTTCGGATAAGAGGACGCCGATCATTTAATGCGGGGAATGACCCTTTATATGTGGTTGATGGAATTCCTCTTTCAGGTGGGATAAACGACATTAACCCTCAGGATATCCAGTCAATGGAGATACTGAAAGATGCTTCTTCGACGGCTATTTATGGATCCAGAGGCGCAAATGGGGTCATCATCATTACTACCAAAAAGGGAGTTCCTGGAAAAACCAGTATCAACTTTGATAGTTATTACGGGGTTTCCGAGCCAATCAGTCTTTATAATATCATGGACGGCCAGCAGTTCGCAGAATATAAGCGCGAATCACGCCGTGCAATCGGACAGTATAATGATGCAGATCCTGTTGCAGCAGATAAAGCTCTTTTTGAAGCTATAGAGCAGGAATCACTAGCCCTCGGTCGCAGCACTGACTATCAATCCTATATAAGTAAAACTGGTTCAATCCAAAACTATCAGCTGGGTATTTCAGGCGGAAGCGATAAAACCCGTTTTTCCGTATCATTTAATCATTTTTATGATGACGGGATACAAATTGGGCAGAACTTCAATCGCGATAATCTTCGTGTCAATTTAGATCAGCAAATAAACACTAAAGTTAAGTTTGGGGTGTCATTATTAACAAGTTTAAATAAGCAAAATATTGGCTCCAACCCATGGGGTGTTACTTTAAGAGAAAACCCGCTTGGTGTACCATTTGATCAAAGTGGCAATTTATTGTTCAGGAATACTTCAGATGGAGCACAGACGAATCCATTACTTGAAGTTCAGGAAAATGCCCTGATCGATGAAAACCGCCGTGCGCGAATCTTCGCCAGTATTTTTGGAGAATATAAAATATTGGATGGCTTGACTTATCGCTTGAATTTTGGTCCTGATTATTCTGTCCGCCGCTTCGGTCAGTTCCAGGCTAGCTTAACAAATGCCAGGGGTAATGGGACTGCCTTCGCACGGACCGATAATAATCAGCAATTCTCATATACTGTTGAGAATATTTTAAACTACAGTAAGAAATTTAATAAAGTTCACGACCTGAATGTTACAGGCTTATTTAGCGTTCAAAAGCAAAGAAATGAATTCTCAAGCATCAGGGCCAGTGGCTTACCTTACGAATACCAATTGTTTTATAAGCTGTCTTCTGCTCCAACCATTGAAGGTGTAGACAGTGATTTGAATGAAAGCGGATTATTATCCTACATGGGCCGTATTAATTATGGTTTCAAAGATAAGTACCTCTTAACTCTGACAACAAGAATCGATGGGTCTTCTAAGTTTGCGGGTGAAACCAGTTTGTTTGGTGATACCAAAAAATACGGTTTCTTTCCATCCGTAGCTCTCGCCTGGAGAATTAGCGAAGAACCTTTTATGAAAGATATCGGTGCCATTGAGAATTTGAAATTACGGGCCAGTTACGGGCTTACAGGGAATGAAGGAATTAATCCATATGCAACCCAGGGATCTTTAAGCCGGACAACGTACTCATTTGGCTCTACCGGAGCTTTCGGTTATCGACCAAATGCTCTGGTTAATGAGGACCTGCGCTGGGAGACAACTGCAAGTACTAACATCGGTCTTGATTTTGGACTGTTGAATAACCGAATTTCCGGATCCATGGAAGTTTATGAACAGGATACTTATGATCTGTTGATGCCGAGAAATTTACCCTTTACCAGTGGATTTGGAAGTGTATTACAGAATGTTGGTAAAAGCCGGAATAGAGGAATTGAATTCACCGTGTCGACGGTCAATATCGATAAGGGAGGTGATAATGGTTTTCAATGGACTACAGATTTCAATGTAAACAGTAATAAAGAAGAGATCGTTGAAATTTACAGTGGGAAAAAGGATGATGTGGGAAGCCTTTACTTCATAGGTCAGCCGTTAACCGTTTATTATGATTTTGAAAAATTGGGTATATGGCAAACAGATCAGGCCGCGGAGGCATTGAAGTATAAACAAAAGCCAGGTGAAATCCGGGTGAAAGATCAGAACAATGATGGTGTTATTAATGCACTTGATAGGATTATTCTCGGATCGGATATTCCGAAATGGTCGGGCGGATTTACTAATCGCTTCGCCTATAAAGGTGTTGACCTATCTGTATTCGTTTTCGCAAGACAAGGAAGCATGGTCCGGAGTAGTTTATACACTAGTGGTGTAATGGCGCTTGCGGGACGTTACAATAATCTAAATGTAGATTATTGGACCCCGAAAAATCCTACTAATGCTTTTCCGCGACCAAACCAAAATCAGGAAAACCCGCTATACAATAGCACACTATCTTATTTTGATGGATCATTCATTAAAGTACGAAACATTAGCCTGGGATATAACGTCCCTACGACCTTCACGAATAAGCTCAAATTGTCTACTTTGAGATTATATGCAAGTGCACAAAATCCGTTCATATTCTCGCAGTACGGAGATAATTTAGATCCGGAGCAGGCACGCGGCAGAAACAATAACCGTGAACAGACAAATGAAGTAGGTGTTGGTACGCCTTCAGTCCGTCAGTTTTTATTTGGATTGAATGCTAAATTTTAATTTAAAAGAATTATTCCATGAAGAAGATATTTTTATTGATGTGTGGATTGGCTTTAGTAAGTCAGTCGTGCAAGAAAGTACTTGAAGAAAACATTGTTTCTGACATAACACCGGAATACTATGAGTCAGCCGCTGGTTTTGAGGATGCGGTTAAAGCTTCTTATGAGCCGCTCCGCAGTTATTACGGTACACAAAGAGGCTTCACTCTAACTGTTTTCGGGACAGATACTTATACAAAAGGTGCTGATGGCAGTTATAAATATGTCAACGACTATACACCAAATCTTAATTCCCAGGTAGATTATATCAGGGATTTATGGAATGACTTTTACCGGGCAATTAATACAACAAACACAGTAATAGATCGCGCACCTGCAGCAAGTTTGCCGGATGCTTTGAAGGCTCAGCGTGTAGGAGAAGCAAGGTTTCTTCGCGCACATTATTATTTTATTCTGGTTCAAACCTTTGGGCCGATCCACTTGAGCTTAAAAGAAACTACTGGCGTTCAAACGACAGCAAGCCGGTCCCCGGTGAAAGCAGTATATGACGCGATAGTGGCTGATCTTGAAGCGGCTATTACTGCTTTACCTGTCAAGCAAAATAATTATGGAAGGGCTAGTAAAGCTGCAGCGGAACATATGCTTGCAAAAGTTTTATTGACCAGAGCAAGTATCCCGTCTGCTGCTAAAGCAGATGATTACCAAAGGTCTGCAGTTCTTGCCAAGAATGTTATTGCAAATTATGGTCTTAAATTACTGCCTGTGTTTGCTGATGTTTTTGATCAGGCTAAGCAAGAGCACTCTGAAGTAGTCTGGTCTGTCCAGTATACTAACGATCTATTAACTAACGGTGGCGGAAACAGCGGTCATTTGTATTTTCTAATGGAATATGATGCTGGAATCAAAGGTACGCAACGTGATGTGGCTAATGGCCGCCCCTTCAAACGCTTTAAACCAACAATGTATACTTTGGACTTGTTCGACCGTACGAAAGATTCAAGGTACAATGGATCATTTAAAT
>NZ_JBASJU010000066.1:0-1815 GCF_049655485.1 Daejeonella sp. | reverse complement strand
AGTCCGATGGCGTGGTCTTCCGCCTCAATAGGATGCACCTGGGTATCTGCCCAACACATTACTTCCACAGGTCTGATATCCTTGCCAATAAAATTTCGTCCGATTTCTACACAGTGGCATGCCAGGTCAATTATCGCACCTCCGCCCGACTGCTCCTTATCCCAAAACCAGTCGCTATGCGGTCCCGGGTGGGCTTCCCTGGATTTTGTCCATAATATCCGACCCAGGGCTCCTGCCCTAATTGAGGCGCATGATTTCAGAAACTTGGGTGTATAACAAAGGTCCTCCAGGTAACCTGCGAATATCCCGGCGGCTTCAACTGCGTCAAGCATTCTCTTCGCTTCAGCTGAAGTTCTGCCCAGGGGCTTTGTGCAAAGCACATTTTTTTTCGCTTTAACGCAGGCCATAACAGCCGCTTCATGAAGATTATTGGGCAAGGCGATAATTACAGCATCTGTCCCGGGATGATTAATTGCGCTGTCCATATCAGTGAAATAATCTGCCAGATTATAATCCTCAGCGAATTTTCTGGCACGATCCTCATTCCTTGAGTACACCACATGGATGATATCTTTTCTACGCTGCGCATGTAAAGATTCGGCATAAAACCGGGCTATAAAACCAGTTCCAAGTATAGCTAATTTCATTATTTACTCATCATTTTACTTCAATTCCCTTTTCCCATCCAGTGTCTTTCAAGGCAGGTTCATTCTCTTTCTTCAGGAATTCTGTATTCGAAAATGTATCAGCATCCCACTCCAATACTGCATTATCCGGAACAATGTCTATCGGAGTTTTCCAGGATGTAGAGGTCTCATTGTAGGCCAGGTTCGATTGAAGAGAATAGCAGCAGATAATAGACCATCTCGGGACATCGGCAAGGTTAGCTTCCGAACGATGCATTAAATTACTATGAAAGAAAATAGCGTCTCCTGCCTCTATCTCACAATATACCAGTGACATTGTTTTTAATGCGTTCTCTACCATTACCGAATCTGCGCCAATCTGTTCACCGGCAAAGCCGTGATTTACCCGGCCTAATTTATGTGAACCTTTTATTACCTGCAGGCAGCCATTTTCTCTATTAGCAGGGGTTAGGGCTACCATTACACTAATTAACTGATCAGGAAACATAAATTGGTTCTTATACCAGTAACCATAATCCTGATGCCATTCCCATGCTCCCCCTACTTTGGGTTCCTTTTGCATCAGCTTTGAATGATAATGGCACACCGGAACGTCCTCTGCCAGCAGTTGTGCCACGGAACTTACCATTTTTTCACTCCGGGAGAGATATCCGAAGACATCATTTCCTGGCTTAAACCAAAGCGAAAGCCTTGTTTTTTTACCACTCTGGTCATTCAAATCCAGCGCGTTTTTAGACATTGCATCATCTTGAAGGGCTACGCTATATAATTTCTCAACTTCCGCTTTACTGCAGAAATCTTTAATGATAACATAACCATCCTTTTGATAGCTTTTGAGATGTTCAGCACTTAATTTCATAAGACGAATTTTTAGCTTAAATACAAATTAAGGATTTCTTTCCTATTTAAAACATTTCGCAGTCTGTAACCCATGTCTAATGGATTCAAAAACATTTAAAATGCCCCTTCATATCTTAGTTTAAATTATCTTTATTAATTTGGTTACCTAACATTTCTAATGTATTGATGGTTCATTCCAAAGACGTTGCAAAAAACCATACAACATACCTGAAATTCTTTCTGGATAAAATGAGCGATAAAAAAAATTGGATAGTTGGTGCACAACGCACAGGGTCAACCGCGGAAAAATCGAATACAGATCGTACAC
>NZ_JBASJU010000065.1:0-7971 GCF_049655485.1 Daejeonella sp. | reverse complement strand
AACTAATACCATTCGAATGATTTTTCTTAAATGCTTTCAAAAGTAATTGAATAAAGTGATATTTGCCTTCAGTCTGATGTCATAATCCGGCTACTGCACAAGGTGTTTAACGGGAGCTAATTGAATTTAATCGATTTCAGAAAATTTCTATGTCTTTATCCGATTTCCTTTCTCCCATAAGTTTCAACCCACCGAAAGAAGGCTTTTATACAAGTCACCTGGGGGCAAAAATAGAGGTCTACCATTCAGATTTTCCCGATCTTGATACCAATGAATTCGATTTAGCAATTATTGGTGTACAGGAGGAAAGGAACGCAACGGCCAATGCCGGAACCGCTCTTTCCGCTGAATATTTCCGCGAAAAGTTCTATTCACTTAACGAAGGGAACTATAAAACAAGGATTGTAGACTTAGGCAATATCAAAGCCGGCCATACGGTATCCGACACGTACATCGCGCTCAAAGTAGTTGTAACGGAACTTATAAAAAAGAATATCCTTCCAGTAATCATAGGGGGCGGCCAGGATTTAACCTATCCGCAGTTCCTGGCTTATGAAGAACTGGAACAGAAGGTGGATTTGCTGGTGGTTGATTCCCACTTCGATCTGGATGAAGATGCCGAAATAACAAATTCCACCACTTCCCAATCTTATCTAAATCGTATTTTCCTCCATGAGCCTAATTATCTGTTTAATTTCAGTAATATAGGCTATCAGACCTATTTTGTAAATCAGGAAAGCCTGAAGGTGATGGAGAGTTTATACTTCGATATCCATAGGCTGGGTGATTTCTCAAACTCCATAAGCATCGCTGAGCCCATTATCCGTAATGCCAATATGATCAGTTTCGACATGGGAGCTATACGTTCATCGGATGCCAGAGGAAACGCTAATGCAACGCCTAATGGTTTCTATGGGGAGGAAGCATGCCAGATTTGCCGCTATGCTGGAATGAATGATAAGCTTTCATCTATCGGATTCTATGAATTCAATCCGGCTTACGACCAAAACGGACAAACAGCCTTATTGCTTGCGCAGATGGTCTGGTATTTTGTCGATGGATATTACAACCGAAAGAAAGAACACCCGCTTCTTCCGAAATCTCAATATATTACTTACCGTGCAAGCCTTAAAAACGGATCTCATGAGCTGATCTTCGTGAAAAGCAAGAAAACCGACCGCTGGTGGATGCAGGTTCCATATCCTACAGGCTTTTCGAAAAATGAACGGCACCATTTGGTCCCCTGCCGGTATGAAGACTACCAGCTTGCAAACTCGGGGGAGATGCCGGATTTGTGGTGGAGGACGTACCAGAAACTTATTTGAGTTGTACGTTGTACGTCTGGGTGGATAAGTGAGAAGTTATATAAAGTTTCAGTAATAGTAATTTTAAGTCTATTACGTTCCGTTTGGCGTTTAGCAACGTAAGACTCAGTAGAACGTTAGGTTATGCGTCCAGCAACGTATAACGTACTACTTTCCCTCGTTTCCCGAATAAATACTACTTTCACGTTAACCAATAGATATAAATCATGCTCCTACTTGGCATCGACCTCGGCACTTCATCAATCAAAGTATCCGTTACGGATTCTCAAACCCAGAAATGTTTGGCTAGCGCACAGTATCCCGATAAGGAATCGGAAATCATTGCTTTGCGCCCGGGATGGGCGGAGCAATCGCCGGAAATGTGGTGGGAACATGTGCAGCAAGCTATTTTAAAGTGTAATGCTACTAATTTGTACAACCCTAAGGAGATCGGTGCAATAGGTATTGCCTATCAAATGCATGGTTTGGTTCTGATTGATAAAGATCGGAATGTTCTCCGAAATTCGATTATCTGGTGTGATAGCCGAGCAGTTGAAATTGGCAACAAGGCGTTTGATGCGATCGGCAACGAAAAGTGTTTAAGTGAGATGCTTAATTCACCGGGAAATTTTACTGCCTCAAAGCTTGCCTGGGTAAAAGAGAATGAGCCAGATGTTTATCAGAAAATAGATAAGATGATGCTTCCCGGAGATTTCATTGGGATGAAATTTACAGGTGAGATCACTACAAGTATTTCCTCACTTTCAGAAGGAATACTATGGAATTTTAAGGAAGATGAGATCTCGGAAGAGATTCTAAAGCAATATGGTTTTGATAAAAGACTTATTCCTGAAGTTCGCGAAGTGTTCTCAGAGCACGGCAGGTTAAAACCTGAACTGGCTGCAAAACTAGCGCTTCGGCCGAACATTCCGGTGAGTTATAAGGCTGGAGATCAGCCGAACAATGCACTTTCTCTTAATGTGCTAAAACCAGGGGAAGTAGCAGCCAATGCGGGCACATCGGGGGTAGTCTATGGGGTTTCAGACCAGCTGACTTATGATAAACAGTCCAGGATAAACACCTTTGCCCATGTAAATTATACCACTCAGAAGAAACACCTGGGTGTGCTTTTGTGCATCAATGGAACAGGGATTCTTAATCGATGGGTTAAGAATACTTTGGGATCGGGTAATAGTTATGAGCAGATGAATGCAGATGCGGCGAGGGTTCCGGCTGGAAGCAATGGAATACGGATCATCCCTTTCGGCAATGGTGCCGAGCGGATGCTTAACAATAAAACAGTAGGCGCACATTTCCATAATCTTGACTTGAATCTCCACAAATCGGCTGATATCTTCCGCGCGGCACAGGAAGGCATAGCATTTTCGTTCCGTTATGGCTTAGATATTATGCGCGAGAATGGAATGAACCCGACAGTAATCCGCGCCGGTAAAGCCAATATGTTCTCAAGTGAAGTGTTTACTAAAGCTTTTGTAAATTCTTGTGGGATACCTGTAGAGCTTTATGAGAACGATGGGAGTGTGGGGGCAGCCATTGGAGCTGGTATTGGAGTGGGGGAGCTGACAATGGAGAATGCTTTTAGTAATGTGAAGGCGTTGAAAGTGGTGGAACCGGAGGCGCAGGAGGAGTATGAGGTGTTTTATCAGGAGTGGAGAGGGCTACTAGCTGCTCACCTGGATGGGCTACATAACAGATAGAGATTGCCGCGCTACGCTCGCAATCACAACTACCGTTTCTCCCCAAAATGATAATCCGCAAACCTGATAAAGTTTTTCCAGTCAAATAGAGTCATGTTGTGATCGCCAATTCGGTTGTGATAAGCCAACGGCGATTCAATTACTGCTGTGTTAAGGGCAGGTGGCGTATTTCCCAGACCTAATTTTGAACCATAAAGTTTATAAACTTTCTCTGCATTTTTCAGTGCAAGGAATGTGCCTCTGGGATCCGCCCAAAGATCTTCTGTGGCACTAGTTGCGTACACCGGCCGGGGTGCAGCAAGCGCTATGAGCATATGCTGATCCACAGGCAAAAGATCTTCATTATCATTGAATTTCTTATAATTCGGCGTAAACCAGTGCGGGAAGGAGGTGTTTATTCTCATGATCCTTTCTCCAAATTGCCTGCGGGCGAGCTTCGCTCCTGTGCTGCCTGAGCAATTCGATATACAAAGGGCGAGGCGTTCGTCCTGTGCTGCCGCCCATAGAGATGCCTTCCCGCCTCGGGAATGTCCTACAATAGCCACCTTCGTTTCGTCAACTAAAATTTCTTTCTGAAAATAATCCATAACCCGGCTGGCTCCCCATGCCCAGGCACCGATTGTGCGCATCCCATTATCAGCAGCTAATTGTTCAGGATAGAGCTGAAGAACCCCATTCATAAATAGCTTCGGGTCATCAGGGGCCATATCGCTTACATGGATTGCCGCAATAGCGTAGCCGCCATTGATTACTTCCTCCGCTGGCCAAAACTCACTTTTCTGCAAACGGCTTGGATCGGTATTTTCCTTAGGCCTGTTATTTATCAACAAAAAGGCTGGCACGGGTTTAATGGCATTAGTTGGAGTAAATAAAATCAGATTAATATTAACACTTTTATTGATCCTGAACACCTGGATGAGCACTTCTTTGAGGTGGGCCTTTCCATCCATGCTTTTTCGGTCTTCACGGACTGTCGTGAATTTGATACTGTCGTAATCATTCGGCAGCTGGCCATAAACATTATCTTCAAATAGCCGCAGTATCTCAGGCTTCCTTAAATCTTCCCATTCGCCTGCGTTGCTTATTTTCTTCCCCGCTTGAGTCTTTAGCGGCTTTGGCAGTGTATACTTCGGAACTTTCGTTTCGTCATAATTCGACTCTTCATGATCCTGAGCTCTTGCAGAAATTATTGATACAAGAAGGAAATATGCAAAAAGCCAGGATTTCATAAGTTTGTTTTTTTATGCAAAATAAGAAATCTATCGTACGCCTTTTCATATAAATTCTATAAATTACGAAACCAAATAGCACAATTATGTCAAGCATCATCACAGGAAACGAAGAATTCTTCAAAGGAATAGGTAAAGTAAAATACGAAGGCCCCGGGTCTGATAATCCATTAGCATTTCGCTGGTACGATGAAAATAAAGTAGTGGGCGGTAAAACCATGAAGGAAACCCTTCGGTTTGCCTGTGCTTACTGGCATTCGTTTGTTGGAAACGGCGCTGATCCCTTTGGCGAACCCACACATATCTTTCCATGGGATGAAAAATCCGATCCTGTAGAACGTGCCAAAGATAAAATGGATGCGGCATTCGAATTCATCACTAAGATGAACCTGCCTTATTACTGTTTCCACGATGTGGATGTGGTTGACTATGGTAACGACATTCTTGAAAATGAAAGGCGCTTGCAAGCTCTTACCGACTATGCAAAGCAAAAGCAAAGCGCAAGTGGTGTAAAGCTGCTATGGGCAACAGCTAATTTATTTTCTCACCGCCGCTATATGAATGGAGCGGCTACTAATCCCGATTTTCATGTTTTATGTCACGGGGGAGCACAGGTTAAAGCTGCGCTTGACGCGACGATAAAACTTGGCGGAGAGAATTATGTGTTCTGGGGCGGTCGTGAAGGATACATGACTTTGCTAAACACCAATATGAAAAGGGAGCAGGAGAACTTTGCAAAGTTCCTGCATATGGCGAAGGATTATGCCCGCGGACAAGGATTTAAAGGCACCTTCTTCATCGAGCCTAAACCATGTGAGCCCACTAAACATCAGTACGATTATGATGCGGCTACGGTGATCAGCTTCCTGCGTCAGTACGACCTAATGGACGATTTTAAGATAAATGTAGAAGTAAATCATGCGACCCTGGCCGGTCATACATTCCAGCATGAACTACAGGTTTCTGCTGATGCAGGGCTTCTGGGTTCTATAGATGCTAACCGTGGCGATGTGCAGAACGGCTGGGATACCGACCAGTTCCCTAATAATATCAATGAACTAACCGAAGCCATGCTGGTGATCATCGAAGCAGGCGGTTTCCAGGGCGGAGGTATAAACTTTGATGCCAAGATCCGCAGAAACTCTACAGACCCGTCGGACCTGTTCTATGCCCATATTGGCGGTATGGACACTTTCGCACGTGCCCTTATTGCAGCCGATAACATCCTCAACAAGTCTGATTATAAAAAGATCCGCGAAGAGCGTTATGCTTCATTCGATTCCGGAAAAGGAAAAGACTATGCTGCAGGGAAGCTTACTTTAGAAGATTTGAGGGCTTATGCGATTGAAAAAGGAGAGCCGGAAGTCAGAAGCGGGAAGCAGGAGTTGCTGGAGAATTTGGTGAATAGGTATGTCTAGGCTGCGGGCTCTCCACTGCCATCGCGTTTAGAATTGAAAGGCAGATGTCTATGGCGAAATATAAACGCTGTCAGTACGTACCTTTTTTAACGGAAGGATTCAGCGGTGCGAGGCCGATGTCTATCCCCGTCCCGTCTTCAACTAAAACTTTATAAACTAACATCTCAACCCCCGTTTCCTTTTTATATGCCTCTGATACCTTGACAATCAAATCAGCCACAGCCTCATGTTTGATCAGGTTAATTGTACAACCCCCAAAACCACCTCCCATCATCCGGGCTCCCAGAACATTCGGATCATCTTTAACAATGTCAACCAGCAGGTCCAGCTCTTTGCAGCTAACCTCATAAAGCTCACTAAGCCCCTTGTGCGTTTCAAACATTTTCTTCCCAAAGGCAGCAACATCATTATTCTCCAGGTCTTTGCATCCCGCAAGGAGACGTTTATTCTCCGCTACAACAAACGAGCAGCGCTGATAAACCACTTCATTAACCGGCTTCACAAATTCAAGCAGCATCTCCTCACTCACATCCCTCAAATTCCCAACCTGCCCCTCTAGCCGCCCAGCATCTGACCTCCGACCTCCGATCTCCGACTTCCGACCTCCGACCTCCGACTTCAGTCCCCCATTCACCAAGGCAACCCCCATTTCACACTCCTCCCTCCGTTCATTATACGCCGACGACGCCAATGAATGCTTAACCCGCGTATCAAACAAAACTACCGTTACCCCTTCCAGCTGAAAAGGAATATACTGATGCTCCAGGCTTTGGCAGTCCAGCCTGATCAGGTGGTCTTTCTTACCAAACATACTGGCGAACTGGTCCATGATCCCGCATTTCATTCCAACGAAATTATTCTCAGCAGCCTGCGCTATCTTAACCATATCCATCTTTTCCAACCCAAGCCCAAACAGCTCATTCAATCCAAATGCTGTAGCGCATTCCAACGCCGCCGATGAAGACAATCCTGCCCCCGGAGGAATATCCCCGCCAAATACCACATTAAACCCTCTAAACTCCTCACCAGTATTGTCGTTGGTCTCTCCTTCCAGCATCCTTTTCTCATCTTCCTCTGCATCCAGCATCCTATGAATCCTATCCATCCTATGAATCCTATTCCCCTCTGCGCCCTGCAAATAAATCGTAATCTCATCAACCACTCCTAACAAATAATCCGGCCACAACTTCCCAGACCTTACAATCTTATCCGTCGTAGTTATATGCTCATCATCATAATCCAGAGAATGCAAATGAATCTCATCATCCTCCCTTTTCTGGATACCCAGATATATCGCCTTATCGATTGCAGCCGGCATCACAAAGCCCATATTATAATCCGTGTGTTCACCGATCAGGTTAATCCGGCCGGGTGATCCGATAATTATCGGATCCTGAGTAAAGAGTTCGCGAAACCTGGTTTTTATAGTAGAAGGATAGTCTTGTATTTCTGCGGCCATGAGAGCTTGTTTATTCAAACTTGGGGTTTTATTGACACTAATAAAAATCTCATTTATCACAGGAAGGTTTGGAATGCTTTAAACTTTAACTAAACGAGCTGCATTTGCCGTTCATTTGCCGTCCATTAGCCGTTTAATAATTCACTGTCTCCTACTTGTCATTTATGTTAAGATCATTCTGCACATTGACCGACCCCCACAGCCGCCCAGCTTCAGACCTTCGACCTTCGACCTCCGACTTCCGACCTCTGACCTCCTACTTCCTACCTCCGTAATAAATCCCCCAATATTCCGTTTGGCTTATTTCCAGATTTTCTATTTAATTTCAGCCCTACCGATTATTACCTTAATGAGATATTTTAAAATCCACTTAGCCTTATTCCTCCTTATTAGTATAGCTCCAGCATGGGCACAACAAGGCTCTTTTACTATAAACGGAACGGTAGACCCATCACTTAAAATCACCACACTTTATTTTGCTCAAGGCTCTTTTATTAATAATCAGGTCCCGAAGGCGAAAAAAGTCACTGTCCAGGACGGCAAGTTTGTGTTAAGTGGGAATATTGAGGAGCCGGCTCCCGGGTTCTTATCTCTCGCAGAAGATTTAAAACCAAAAGATCCTTCGGCGATTAAGCAGTTTGTGCTCGACAATGGGAATATCAGTATTATAGTAAAGGATAAGCTATCTACCAGCACTGTAAAAGGTTCAAAGGCAAATGACGATGTGATAAATTACACCGCTGGCCAGTCGCCTTTTATGGCCAAGCTCTCGGCCCTGAATGAGGCAGCTGAGCGCCAATCGCAATTGGGTGTGCCGCTGGACTCCATCCTTAAAATGTACCA
>NZ_JBASJU010000064.1:0-2865 GCF_049655485.1 Daejeonella sp. | reverse complement strand
CTCCAATGAACCTATTGGCGTCTGGACGGGTTCACATGTATTGACAGTTAAATGCAAAAAGCCAGGTGCAGTATTACTCATTAATAATGAATTGCGCATACCCGGTCCCCACCATAAATTTTCAGTGGAAAGCCCTGCAGATAGCTTTTTAACATTATAGCGTACGCTACTCTGTCCGGGATACAATCTAACTCGTGGATTTTTGCCAAATCGCACAGGCAGGTCGGTTCGGTTATAAAAGTTGTAATAAAACTTCCATATAACTGAATAGTGATCTTGTGGAAACTCTTCAAATGCTGGATTAAAGGCAAACACCAGTTCCGGCTTTATTTGGAAAGAGAAACGACCTTTTGCCTGATAAAAGCCCCCGCTGATAAATGTCTGAAGACCTTTTGCAGGAACCATGGAACCATCATTCCAGCCCGTAGGATGGTGGGAATTAAATTGGTTCTGCCAGGTAAACGGAAGGATTTTCCATTCATCGGGAAGCAATTCCATCCGTGCACCTACAGAATCATTTACATTATATAAGCTATCGAATCGGGATTGAGGTAGAGCTAAGGGCCTAATCGTAAATGAAACATTTGGAGATACATCCCCTCTTAGTTGTTTCAATCGGTAGAGATCTTCCTGGCTAAAATTATCAACCGGCAATGACTGAGAAGATGCACTTAAATTTACAACAAACATTCCTAAAAAAAATATCAGGGCTTTTCTCATCTAATCAAGCGTAAGTATGCTAACTGATAGATTATCTAATGACCAACTCTCATCACACAGCATATCGGGTGCATTACTTTGTTTAAGCAAGTCCTTAAAATCCAACTTAATAGTGTAACCGGAGTGGTTGAATATTTTATCTATGCGATACATCGTAGTGCCCCCGGGGATATTCGCGAGGCTGCAGCGTCCAGGTAAATCTGTACGGCTGGCTCCGGTACCAGCATCATAATGAAAAGGGAAATTTTTGGGATAAGATTGCTGCTGGCAATAAGTTGCCTGACAACCGGAATTAGAAAATGTGGTGTTGATTACAGCTTCATTATCAATTTTAAGCTGCCAAATATCAGGCCCGTCGATTACCGCATCATTCCCCGTGTGATTCCCGCCCCAAGTATCATGCAAATAAAGGTCAAATTTGAGTAAGATCAGATCATGCTTAGCCAGGCCGGGAAGCGTTAGAGTAAATCCGCTGTTGTTATAAAAGCCCAGTACTTTTTTTCCATCATAAGTAGATTGAACTGCTCCTTCTATGCCTAGAATGGAACCGGATTCAAAATCATTGGTGTATACTTCCGTTTGGCTTTGAATATCTTTGTGGCAAGCGGAAAATATAACAAGACAGGTTAGGAAAAGTATCTTAAATGTTTTCGTAATTATCATATAAAACTTGTACGATTACCATACGCCACTTTCTATTTAAAATAATAATTCAATCCCACGTTCGCATGAAAATTAAAAACGTGTCTTTGAGGAAGGTTAATCTTCCTAGTCTGCCAGATATAATTAAGTGATTGTATACCTGAAAGCTGGCCTCGGAATAAAAAATTTTGATAATCCCAACTAGCCACTAATCCTGCCGATAGATCTACCCATTGCCCATCATATGAACCGTTTAAATCGATCATTTCCTCATAAAAATCACGATTGTGCTCAATCCGCTCAAGTTGTAAACCGATCTTTTTGAATCCTTTTAACCAGCTTATCTCTAAAGACTGTAGATTCCCACCCGGCCCAGTGCCAGCTCCAATAACTTCGCCTGAATTTGTATATCCTTGATTAATTTCATGAACGTACCAAGTCCCTGATGAACGAACTAACCTATTAATTGACTGTGATAACTGGGTAATTTCGGCCGCAACCAAAATGTTTTCGTCAGAACTGGGTAGCGTAACTAATTTTTGGAATCCTACAATGTAAGCCCGCGAATGTCCCGGTTCTTGCAAAAAATCCCTTGTATTGAATGAATGATCATTTCGACCTAACTCAGCATATACCTCGGCACCAGATCCTCTAAAAATATATCTCGCAAAAACAGATGTCAACTGATCCCTGATTTTAGAGTCTTCTTCCGTTCTACGTTTCTCAAACGGTTGAAATAATGGAAAATAGTCACTAAAACCCTGTATATCTGAGTTATATATCTGAAAAACGCGTGTTAGACCGACAAAAAGACCAGATATCCATTTAGGTTGATAATCTATAACCATACCGGAAAGGTATCTCCATTCCTGATTTTTATTCGTATTAAGCGGTGAATTAGAATTCTCAAGACGACCACTAACTATTTGACCTTCAAATGAACCAATGGGAGATGTGATGGGCCTAGTAGTATTTAACGTTAAATGTTTAAACCCTCGTGCAGAATTGCTCATCAGAAGAGAATTTCTTCTACCGGGTCCCCACCATAGGTTCTCTTTTGACACGCCGAAAGAAGCTGGTCCCACATTTATGCGCAGGCTACTTTGTCCCATATCTAAAGCACTAAAATTTTTCGTCTCATGGTAAGCTGGAAGGTCTGCTCCATAGCCGCCAGCTATATAATATGAATAACCATTTGACGCGATTTGGTCGTTAGTGTCAAGATATGGGGGATTGGCGGCATAAATAAATTCCGGTTTTACTTGGATGGATAAGGGTCCAGCTCTAAGAAAAAAACCACCAGAAACATGTTGTTGATAGCCCTTGGCTGGAATCATTAGACCATCATTCCAGCCATAAGGATTATGTGTATTAATCTGAACAACGGTACTCAATGGGAAAACCTTAAATTGGAAATGTTTCGATGCTGGAATTAAATTAACTGGAGCATAGTTATATTCGAGTGCTGAAATCGCAGTATCCACAAATTGCGCCGAGATAGGT